>JAEPMD010000010.1 GCA_017644105.1 Rhizobiaceae bacterium
CATAATTTTAGTCCTTTTAAGTTTGGTGCGTAAAGTTTGTGGTGCACCGGTTTGTTTCATAAAGTTTCAAGTTTGTTTTCATCGAAGCGCTTGAGAGCTTTTGTGGAAACCCGTGTTCGTTTCGATGAGCTCAATGTAGGGGTTCAAAACGAGAAAATAAATTAACATCTAAACACGCATCTGTGAGCGGGCGTGTGATCACAAAGCCCCTCACGTGATGGCCAATGCGCAAAGCCCTAAAAACAAAGGTTAACGGCGATTAACCCTTCACGGATAAGCTCGCGAAAAAAGTTGGAACTTTTATTAAAAAGGCTGTTTTTAGTCCCAAAATGAGTGGGCAAATCCGCCTCAAACTGAGCCTTTGTGAGCAGATGTGAGCGTTACAGTGAGAAAACAACACTCTTTTCTGATCAAAAATCTTGTATTTGATATCCTCAGATCCAAACAGATCGATGCAATTGGAGATGCTTGTCACTTCACATCAAATAAGAAAACCACCCAAAGATTTCTCCCTGGGCGGTTTAGCGCTTTCCCTATAAAGCGTATTTTATAATATGGCCGACCGGCGGCGCCTTTTAAACTTTCAAAGCGCTACGCAGATTGTTTTATTGCGTTCACGGGCTGACACACGACGCAATTGCGGCCCTTATCTTTTGCCTCGTGCAAATAGACATCTGCCACATTTAATACAGAGTCAATTGATTCACCTGGCGCAAATTGGGCGACGCCAAATGATGCGGACAATCGAATGGATTTGCCGTTTGCTTGCAGTGGAGTGTTTTCAATTCTTGTTCTGATTTGCTCTGCCAATGCAGCGGCAGCGTCCAATCCCCCATCGGAAATAAAGACACCAAATTCTTCGCCGCCAAGACGGACAACAAGTTTGTCGTCTGCATCGGCAAGATCCATTGTCACACTTGCGATTGTTTTGAGAACTTTGTCGCCTACAGCATAACCATATTTGTCATTGAAACTTTTGAAATGATCAAGATCAAACATGACAACAGCTGGTTTGGCACCTGCTTTGTGGGCTTGAGCGATGACTTCCGCACCTTCATTGAAGAGATACCGACGGTTATATACGTTCGTTAGGAAATCTGTAAGTGCCATGCCGTTGAGTTTATGAACCAAACGGACAGTTTCCACGTTTTCACCCACACGCCAGTGGAATTCTTCGGCTGCAAATGGGCGTTGCATAAAGTCATTGGCGCCAGCCTTCAGGAATTGAGCTGACATCAAGCTGTTACCGGTAGAGGAAACACCCAGGATGCGCATATTTTTGCCATATCCACCTTTGCGAATGCGCGCTGTTAGCTCATCGCCATTCATGCCAGGCATATTGTAATCTGTGATCACCAAATCAAATTCATGACCTTGCTTTAAGAGGTGTAGCGCTTCTTCGCCACCATAAACGGCATGAACCTGGTAAAGTTGCTGTTCAAGCAATGACACCATGACGCTTTGGGTGGTCTTTTGATCGTCCACGACAAGAATGCGAGAATAACGGTTCAAGAGTGCTTTGCGTGCTGTTTCTGCTAGAATTGAGACTGAATCTGGACTGTCCTTCACCACATAGTCGACTACTCGGCGGCTGAGCATGCGATCACGCACTTCTTCGGAGAATGTGCCAGTAAATACGATTGTTGGAATGCTGCGCGACAACAGCTCGTCCATCACCTCACCATTTGGAGCGCCTGGAACGTTTAGATCGGTCATGGCAATGTCGTATTGATCTGGATTACTCACCACACAATCAAGAACTTCCTCGTAACTCGCGCAGACAGTTATGTTGGCTGCAAAATTCTCTTCCAGTTTTGTAGTGATGATTTCCTGATAAGTGCGCGAATCCTCGACCAATAAGATATTGATATTGCCGAGTACCTGAGATGCACCGGCACCTCGTTTAGAATTTCTAAAGCGCATTAAAATCTCCTGAAGTCGCAAATATTCACAACCGACATTTTAATAAAAGCCTTACGATGTTCTTAAAATTTTATCTGGATTCTAGTAAACCTACGGATTTAAAGATCTCAACAAATCTATAAACCATTGAATTTACGCCTTTTTTACCCATCTGCGTTCCGGCGTTTGCTGCCAGTAGGTTTTTTCAACGCCAGCTGTGCTGAGCTGCTTCCATTGAGCCCGCGCTTGTTCAAGCTGAACCTGGTCATGGCCATCAAATATGTAAACTATCCGCTCACAAGGCTCACTCTCTGGTTCGGGTCCCATATCGACCACGAACCGAACCTGTGCATCATTTTCTGCAATATCGGTTGTGGTCAATAAAATTGGTTGCTGATTGCCAAACGCATCACCTGCCAATCCGTGGGCTAAAAAACTATCATCCCGATATGTCCAAAGATGTTGGTCAAGCGCTGTCATTTTGTCTTCATCGCCACAATGAACACAAGCACGCCATCCCTTTTCGAGGGTTTTTTCGAGCAATTGCGGAAGTGTTTCCTCAAGGCGCGTTTCCGTCAGGTGATAAAACAACACCTCAGCCATGAATTGCCCCATCCTTGTATATTTGCAATCTAGCTCTCGTAGTTTTCAGCAACCAGTTCATTGAGCAAACGGACACCAAAACCAGACGCCCATGTTGATGAAATATCGGTCTTGGGGGAGTTCATGGCTGTGCCTGCAACATCAAGGTGCGCCCAGGGTGTTTCACCTACAAAACGATGTAGGAACTGAGCTGCCGTGATCGAACCGGCAAATCGTCCTCCGGTATTTTTCATATCCGCAAACCGGGAATCGATCATTTTGTCATAAGCTTTATCAATCGGCAGGCGCCAAACGCGTTCGCGAGTTTTAAGGCCAGCTTGCGTAATCTGCTCGGACAGTTCGTCATCATTAGAGAACAGACCGGCATGTTCTTGCCCAAGCGCCACCAATACGGCACCTGTCAAAGTCGCAAGATTGATCATAAACTTTGGCTTGAACCTTTCATTACAATAGTGAAGTGCGTCACATAAAACGAGACGCCCTTCGGCATCTGTATTGATGATTTCGATCGTTTGACCAGACATTGAGGTAACGATATCGCCAGGGCGTTGCGCTTTGCCATCAGGCATATTCTCAACTAGCCCCAAAATCCCGACAACATTGGCTTTAGCCTTGCGTCCCGCCAAAGCTTTCATCAAGCCAATGACCGCTGCCGCACCTCCCATATCACCTTTCATATCTTCCATGCCCCCGCCAGGTTTGAGTGAAATGCCGCCCGTATCAAACACAACACCCTTGCCGATGAATGCAATTGGTTCATCTGATTTTTTCCCGCCATTCCACGTCATAATCGCAAGACGAGGCGGGCGTTCAGAACCAACAGCCACACCCAAAAGTGCATTCATGCCTAGTTTAGTCATTTGCTTTTCAGTTAAGATTTCAGTTTTGATGCCAAGCTCTTCCAGCGCTTTGGCCTCTGCTGCAAATTCTACAGGGCCGAGCGTATTGGCAGGCTCGTTGACCAAACGGCGTGCTAAAACAACACCATCGGCAACCGCCGAACGCGAGTTGAAGGCTTTTTTCACAGCGAGATAATTGCTCGCCATAATTTTGATTTTACGCGTCTTTTCAGAACCTTTTTTCTTTGTGACGGTTTTATATTCGTCGAAGTCATAGGCTCGCAGCGTCAATCCAAGGGCAAATTCTGACAAATGCTCCGGATCTTGCCCATCTTTTTCAACATCTGCAAAGATGTGAATTTTCTCAGACGATCCCGTTTTCGAAAGCGTCTTGCCACCTAAATTGAGCCAAGTGTTTTCTGCGTTGTTTCCCAACTTGCCGACGCCAATAACAATAACTTTGCCAAAAGGCGAAGAATTGGGCGCGACAAGAGAAAAAGACCCACCTTCCTGCGGATCAAAACCGGCAATATCGGCAGCTTTTGTAACAAGTTCTTCATCACCAATAAATTCTGCATGGGCAGGATATTTGCCATCTTCTCCCACAAGAAAAATCGCCAAATCGCAGGCAGTTTTTGAGGGTTTCGAGAAGCTAAGGTCAATTTTCATGGGAGTATACTCTTTTTAACGGGGTCTAATGGGGAATCATCGTGCGATTCGGGTCATATTTGATTGAACAAATTATAGCGCTTTTCGAATGGTTGCAAAAGCATTGGAAAGCGTGATAATCGCGCCACATTCTTGACAGAATATTAACCATATTCCTTTGTCAAATATTACCCATTTTCTGAACATATGATATGATGTAAGGGTCGGCTTGGCTTGCATTGATGACCAAGGTATTTTCATAAATAAAATGCCTTATTTACAATGACTTACCTGACCACAACCAATGCATAAACAGGGCGATTTTACACGTTAGATGAAGCAGATTGAACGCTACATATTTGGCCGAATTGCCACGATAACCCTTTGGGCAGCTGCTTTAATTACCATTTTGGCACTGACAAGCCAGGTTCTTATTCGCGTAAATGTACTGACGACTTCAGGAAGTGCGCTAACGACTTTTATGACACTCGCGGCATCGCTAGTCCCTAAAATGTTTGTCACCATTGTTCCATTTGCGCTTTTGATTGGCATTGGTCGAATTTTGACAACGATGAATGATGACAGTGAATTGGTGGTCATTGAAGCTTCGGGCGCATCCAATAAATTTATTGTAAAACCTGTTGTCTTCATTTCAGTTCTAATTAGCGTTTTGACAATCCTCATAGCCAATTTCGTCACGCCCCCAGCGGCCAGATTACTATATTCTACGATTTCGAACGCCAATTCCGACATTATCTCTATTGCAATTAATGCTGGTGGTTTTCAAAAGATTGAAGATGACCTTTATATTCATGTGGGTGAAAAACTAAGCAATGGTGAGATGAGTGGTATTTTTCTATCAGATCGCAGAGACCCTTCTGCAGAATTGCTTTATTACGCGAGATCTGGCGCGATCATTAATACTGACGCGTCAAACTTACTGGTAATGCGAGATGGGCAAGTGCACCGTGGAACGGGCGCTGATGATCAAACATCCGTGATTCAATTTTCATCTTACGCACTCGACATGCAGAGCTTTATTCCCACTTCTGAGGCCGCTCTTTTGAGACCCGCAGAACTCTATCTAAATGAATTACTTAATCCTGAGACTGCCGAGAACCCAGATCTGAACTGGCAACGGTTTTACGCATCAGAGATCCACGAACGACTATCAGGCTGGCTCTATCCCATCGTTTTTGGATTAATTATGGTGGCTTTTTTAGGCCGTGCACAATCTCATCGCTCCGAAAAAATTCACCTAATCTCAACCGCCGTTTGGACATGTGTCCTTGTTCGTCTGGCCGGCGGAATAGCCCTCGAACAAACCGAAAAAAGGCCCGAAGCTGCATATTTTGCCTATATAATTCCGATTGTCACAATGATGTATTTTTCAATGATCATTATTCGTGGTCGACGGATCAAATTACCAAAATTCTGGGTTAAGTTCGGCGAAGTGTTTATCTCTTTGGCCGAAAGATTGCTCAACCGTCCGAAGCCAGATGATAAACAGGTGGGGTTAGTATGAGCGCATATTCCGCCAAATTTGGAACCTTACAGCGTTATATTGGACGCAAATACATGCTTGCGTTCGGGATAAATTTCCTCGTACTCATCGCATTGATTTTTTTGGTAGATTTTAGTGAGAACGCCCGTCGCTTCTCAGCGGTGCCGGGTTATTCTGCTGGCATCATGGCATATCTTACGATCTTGAAAATTCCAGAACTCATCCAGATTACAATTCCCTTTGTTATTCTCATTGCTTCGATGTCGACACTTATGGGTTTAAACCGAAAATATGAACTCGTTATTGCGCGCGCCAGTGGACTTTCAGCATGGCAGTTTTTGACACCCTTGCTGTTTTGCAATCTGATTATAGGCATATTGAGTGTCGGCGTGCTCAACCCTCTGGGCGCATACACAGCAAAATTAGGTACGCAAATTGCTGCCGAAGTCGGATTTGGCAGCGGACTTCGATCCGTAGGCAATAATGCGCCATGGTTACGACAAATTACCGACGAAGGCAGCGCGATTATTGGTGGCCGCAGCTCTACGGAAAATGGAAAAGTTTTAATTCAAGTCACAATCCTGCGATTTAATGACGACAACACGGTGCGAGATCGGGTTGACGCGGATAAAGCCACATTGACAGATGGGTTTTGGGTGCTGGACAACGCACGCATCACAACAAGCAATCAACCGATTGTTTCACAGGAGCAATTGCTAATTAAGACGAATTTGCAGGCGGAATTTATCGAAGAAACATTTGCTTCGGCAGATTCGGTGTCATTTTTTGAACTCCCGAGTAAGATAAAAGCCGCAAACTCGTTTGGGTTGAAGGCGAATGCATATGTCACAAAATTACACCAATTGATTGCTTTGCCTGCCCTATTGGTTGCCATGACATTACTTGCGGCGATGGTTTCCCTCACATTTGTGCGGTTTGGGCAATCACTTTATTCGATTCTTGGTGGAATCCTTTGCGGCTTTCTGCTTTATGTCGTATCAGAACTTATAACCGCATTTGGTGAGACAGGTTCTGTGCCACCAATTGTGGCTGCTTGGGTGCCTGTAATAGTCGCCTCAACCATTGGAACAACAGTGCTTTTACATAAGGAGGATGGTTAGTTGAGTATTGAGTACCACAAACGTATGTGGAAAACGACTAGCGGTCTGAAGACTCGAAAACTAGCAATTATTTCCGCCTGCGCGGTCATATCGCCATTGTTGTTAGCTCCCTTATCACCTTCGCTGGCGCAGAGCCTGAATTCGGGCAACCTTCAGGCACCGCAAGTTCCAGAAGGCACTAAACTTTTGCTCGCTGCTGATGAACTGACCTATAATCAGGATCTTGATGTGGTGATTGCGCGCGGTGGTGTCCAAATCGACTATGGCGCTTACCAACTCGTCGCGCGCCAAGTTGAATATAATCAAGTGACCGGGCGCGTTCGCGCATTTGGCAATGTGGAATTGATTGAGCCAAACGGCAATCGCATTTTTGCGGATGAGCTTGACATCACAGATAATTTCTCTGATGGCTTCGTTGAAGCACTTCGCATTGAAACACCAGATCGAACCCGAATTGCAGCTTCAAGCGCGCAACGTAGCGGTGATAATATAACAGTTTTAAATAACGGTGTTTATACGGCATGTCCGAAATGTGAAAAGGATCCAACCAAGCCGCCATTTTGGCAGATTAAGGCTGCGCGTGTAATCCAAAATGATCAGGAACGGACAATTCGATTTGAAAGCCCGGTATTTGAAATTGGTGGTGTTCCTATTTTACGCCTACCTTCATTTACCATTCCAAACCACGAAAACAGACGTCGCAGTGGATTTTTAATCCCATCTGCTGGTTATTCTACCAAATTGGGTGTGTTTGCGAAAGTCCCCTATTATTTTGCTTTAGCCCCTGATATGGACGCAACCGTAACCGCGAGTGGTTTCAGCCAAGCTGGGTTTTTGACTGAAGTTGAGTTTAGGCAGAAATTTAACAAGGGTAATCACACCCTCCTTCTAGCTGGTGCGCATCAACATGACCCTGCGCATTTTAGCACATTTGCTGTCCCAACATCGCCAGACGAGCTTGAAACCAACCGGGGTTTTGTGGCGTCCAAGGCCGAATTTCAGTTGAATGATAAATGGAAGCTGGGTTGGAATGGGATGTTGCAATCCGATCAAAATTTTGCTCGGACTTATTCAATTGAAGGGTATGACTCGGTTCGCCAAACCTCTGAGGCTTATATTACCGGCCTGGGTACCACCAGTTACTTCGACGCTCATGTTTTTAAGTTTGATGTCCAAAGTGACGATCTCGCTGCGGGCACGACTGCAGAAAATCAACAAGCGATTGTTTATCCAGTTGTCGACTACCACCGTATTTTTAATGAGGGCATGACCGGCGGCGATCTTAAATTCACTTTCAACACACAACATTTGTCTCGTGAATTACAACAAGTACCAACTTACACCACTCGCACCACTGGTCTTGATGGATCAAATGGTCGTTTGACAGCAGAACTTGAATGGAAAAAGCAGTTTGTAACCGATTTCGGCCTTGTTTTAACACCGATTCTGGCAGCGCGTGGTGATTTCCATCACTTTGATGTCAATACAGCGCCAGCAGGCCTTACAAGCGGAACCAGTGCCTCACGCGGCACTGTAACCGCTGGAATTGAAGCAAAATATCCATTACTTATGACCGCGGGGTCTTCGACCCATGTTCTTGAACCTATTGCACAAGTTTTTGCGCGCAATGATGAAAAACTATCTGGCGGCCTTCCAAATGAGGATGCACAAAGCTTTGTCTTTGACGCATCTAATCTGTTTGAACGCGATAAGTTTTCAGGTTTTGACCGCATTGAGGGCGGAACACGCGCAAATGTTGGCTTCCGTTACACCGGTTCGTACTCCAATGGGTTTACCACGCATGCTGTATTCGGTCAGTCCTTCCATCTTGGTGGGCAAAACTCATTTGCTCAAACTGATTTGACAGGTGCTGGCGCTGATTCTGGTTTGGAGACAGATCGTAGTGACTTTGTCGGCGCGTTTACAGTCGATAATGGCCAAGGATTTTCTGTGACCGCGGGAGCGCGGTTCGATAAGGACAATTTCAATATCGAGCGATCCACTTTGGCTGCCAATTATTCCAACACCAATTTCTCTGCCAATTTATCTCATACAAAAATTGCGGCGCAAACAGGCTATGGTTCGATATCTGGTGAAGAAGTGACGGCAAACGCGTCGCTTAAATTTGCGGACGATTGGCGTGTGTTTGGTGGCACAACCTATGACATTGATCGCAAGGACTTCACAAAATCCTCTGCGGGCTTGGCCTATGAAAATGAATGTTTCATCATAACAGGTGTTTATAACCACACGCATTCCACGCCAACGGCGCAATCGGAATGGGATGTTGGATTACGCATCAGTTTCCGCACATTGGGAACTCTCAATGTCGGAGATTCTGCAGTTGGGCGAGAATTTTAATATTGGGGAAATCCATTGTCATATTTTGACCCGATAGATAGGTCATATAACATTGGGTTTTAATAATGGGGCAAGCTTGGAGGAGCCGACTATGGCGGTTTTAACGGCATCAAAAACGAAACAATTACTTTTCACATGCGCAATCGCAATGGGATTGACATTGAGCGCAGGTATTTACGCACCGACGACGGTTCAAGCCTCAAGTGAAATTAAAATCGTTGTAAATAAACAGGCAATTACCAGTCGAGATTTGAAACGACGAACCGCATTGCTTCGACTTCAAAGGCAGTCGGGAAAACTATCAACAAAAGCACGAGAACAACTCATTGAAGAAGCACTCATTCGCCAGGAGCTGACCAACCGTCGCGCACTCCCTGGTCAATCGGAGGTTGATAACGCCTTTGCCAA
Organism: Rhizobiaceae bacterium; assembly: GCA_017644105.1. Lineage (GTDB taxonomy): Bacteria > Pseudomonadota > Alphaproteobacteria > Rhizobiales > Rhizobiaceae > Lentilitoribacter. The sequence continues at coordinate 9,387 of JAEPMD010000010.1, forward strand.
TTTTGCCGCTGGAAACGGATTAAGTGTCAAGCGTATGAGCCAGATCCTCAACCAAGCTGGTGTGGGTGCTAAGCATTTTAAAGAATTTATTCGATTGCAAATTGGCTGGCCACGTCTTGTTTCAGCCAGGTATGGAAGTTCAGGAAAACTAAGCACTCAAGATCTGGTTTCAAAAATGTTGGAACGCGGGAATGATAAACCCACAACGACAGAGTATATTCTCCAACAGGTTATCTTTGTTGTTCCATCGTCAAAGCGCAGCAAATCAGCACTTAACCGACGTAACACTGAGGCCAAGCGTTTTCGCCCACAGATCGATAGTTGTGAGACAACCAAGCAAAAGGCAGTTGGCTTAAAAGACGTGACAGTTCGCAATCTTGGTCGTTTTTTACAACCTGAACTCCCTACAGAATGGAGTCCGCTGATATCTAAAACAGATATCAACAAGCCAACAGGAACTCGGGTTACTGACAAAGGTGTTGAATTCTTGGTTATTTGTAAGTCGCGAAGTGTGTCGGATGATAAGGCGGCTGAGATGGTGTTTCGTCTGGAGCAAGCGGAATCTGGTGAAGCTAGTGCGAATTCAAAGAAATATCTAGATGAGTTGCGCCGTCGAGCAGTTGTCGCTGATCGTTAAACCAATACGACATTAAGGAATGAAAAGATGCGTGCTGCGCCACTTGGTCTGACTATGGGCGATCCATCAGGCATTGGTCTTGATCTGAGTTTAAAAGCCTGGAGCAGACGTCATGAACTTGATCTCCCTGGCTTCATCTATATCGGCGATATCAATGCACTTGGAGCCCGCGCGTCAACCTTAGGGTATGATGCACCGATTAAAGAAACAGACCCGGGTGAAGCGCCCGACATCTTTGATCAATGCATACCTGCAATACACATACCAGCGTCTGAGAACGTTGTTGCCGGGGATCCAAACTCTAATAATGCGCAAGCTGTGATTGGCTCCATTGATAGGGCTGTTGAACTGGCAAAAACCGGCGCAATTTCGGCCGTCGTTACCAATCCAATTGCAAAATCCGTCTTGTATGATGCTGGATTTAAGCATCCCGGTCATACAGAATATCTAGCGCATTTATCAAAAAATAATGAGGGGTATGAACCCCTTCCTGTGATGATGTTGTCAGGTCCGGAACTTCGCACTGTGCCGGTTACAATTCATATTCCACTCATGTCCGTGATGGAATATCTGACAACAGAGCTAATTGTCCAAACATGTGAAATTACAGCACGAGATCTGACAAACAGATTTGGTATTAAAGCGCCGCGCCTTGCGATTTCAGGATTAAACCCGCATGCGGGTGAAGATGGTGCTTTAGGTCATGAAGACGCAAAATACATCGCACCTGCAATTGCACACTTACGAGCCAAAGGCATCGATGTCACAGGTCCCCTACCCGCCGATACAATGTTTCACGAAGATGCGCGCCCAAATTATGACGTGGCAATTTGCATGTATCATGATCAAGCGTTGATTCCAGCAAAAGCACTTGGTTTTCATGATGCGGTCAATGTCACACTCGGCTTGCCGTTTATTCGTACTTCGCCTGACCATGGCACTGCATTTTCGATCGCCGGCAAAAACATAGCGCGTGAAGACAGTTTGGTGGCGGCGATAAAGTTAGCGCGTGAAATGGCTAATTTTAGTCAACAGAAAGATATCTAATATGGCGACCATCGACGGGTTACCACCGCTTAGAGACGTGATCGAAACTTACGACCTTGCTGCCAAAAAGGCACTTGGACAAAACTTTCTGCTGGATCTAAACCTAACCCAGAAAATCGCCCGTGATGCCGGAGATCTGAGCGGTTACACTATTGTCGAAATTGGTCCAGGACCTGGCGGCCTGACACGTGCAATCTTATCACTTAATGCCAAGAAGCTTATCTCGATTGAACGAGATCCGCGTTGTTTGCCTGCACTTGCAGAAATTTCTGATTATCATAATGGGCGACTTGAGGTCATCGAAGGTGATGCACTCAAAGTTGATTTGGCACAATTTGCACAGGATGGGCAAATCAAGATCATTGCAAATCTACCTTATAATGTCGGCACTCAATTGCTAACCAATTGGCTCACAGCTTCCGTTGATAATCCGTTTTGGTCGACCATGACCTTGATGTTTCAAAAGGAAGTGGGTCAGCGCATTGTCGCACGGGTGGGAGATAAGCATTATGGTCGATTGGGTGTTTTATGTGGTTGGATGACCCATGCGAGCATCTCGTTTGATGTCAATAAAGAGGCTTTCAGTCCGCCACCCAAAGTGACATCCTCCATCGTGCATTTGGAGCCAAATCCAAGCCGTATTCCATGCGAATTGAAGAAGCTTGAGCGAGTAACGCAAAGCGCGTTCGGACAGCGCCGTAAAATGTTACGGCAGAGCCTTAAACCATTGGGAGGTGAAGCATTGTTGGAGAAAGTTGGCATCGACCCAACACGCCGTGCTGAAACACTAGAAATAGAAGAATTTTGCGTGCTTGCAAATGCAATCTAAGAGCCTTTGGAAAGGCTTTCGATAAATCCAAATAATCCGGGTCTGCGATCACGCCGTAAGCGTTCTGCATCCACGATGCTTTTGACGGATGAGAATGCTATGTTCAGATCTTCATTGACGACCACATAGTCGTATTCACCCCAATGAGACATTTCTTCAGCTGCATTGGCGAGGCGCTTTTCAATGACTTCCGCAGTGTCTTCTGCCCGACGATTTAGACGCGCGCGCAGCTCTTCAAATGAGGGTGGTAAAATAAAGATTGAGACCACATCTGCTGCCATTTTGTCCTGCAGCTGAAGAGCGCCTTGCCAATCGATATCAAACAGCATATCACGGCCTTCAGATAGTGCCTGCTCGGCTGCCTCACGTGGTGTGCCATAAAAATTACCATGCACTTCGGCCCATTCAAGCAGACCGTCGCTATCTCTTAGACGCTTAAACTCTGTTTCACTGACAAAGTGATAATGCACGCCCTCAATTTCACTGTCACGTCGCTGGCGCGTTGTCACACTCACAGACAGGCTTAAACCTTTATCTTTTTCCAAAAGAGTTCGGGCTATTGTCGACTTTCCTGCGCCTGATGGCGAGGAAAGCACCAGCATAAGGCCACGACGTTGGATGGATTGAGAATTAGGCGCATCACTCATGTTTATCATTCCACATTTTGGATTTGCTCGCGAAACTGATCAACGAGAACTTTGAGCTCAAGACCAACCGCTGTCACCGCGGCTGCATTTGATTTTGAACAAATCGTATTGCATTCACGATTAAATTCTTGGGCGAGAAAATCAAGTCTACGTCCAATTGCCCCCCCTTCATCCAACAACGCATTGGCTGAATCGATATGTGCCAGAAGACGATCTATTTCTTCCTGTAAATCCGCTTTGGTGGCAAGGATGGCAGCTTCGACATAAAGCCGCTCTTCGTCGAAATTCGAATTGCTATCGATGAGGTTTTGGACCTGATGTTGCAATCGCTCCTTAATTGCTTTTTGGCTACGGGAGGGATCTGCTATGACTTTTTCAACACCCTCTTCGATCTGTGAAATTTGTCCACGTAATACATCTGCAAGGGCATTTCCTTCTGTCTCGCGCGCTTTGACAAGTTCACCTAACGCTTTGTAAAATCCATCTTCGATGGACTTAAGAAGCTGCGATTGCTCTTCATCCGAGCGTTCGATGTGGCGCTCTTCCAAAACACCACGTATACTCAAAAGTCCATCGGTACTTGATTTGTCGAACCCATGATCCTCGAGATCTTTAGCGATTTTTATGATGCTGTTCAAAGCGGACTGATTAACAACCAATTCGGTTGCCGCGCCTTGTTCTTTGGCAGTTAGAGAGATTTGCAGATTTCCGCGCGTTAACACATCAGCACATTTACCGCGCAATTTCTGTTCAAGCCCCTCAAATCCAGATGGAATGCGCATACGGATATCCAAGCCCTTGCCATTAACCGCACGAAGTTCCCACATCCAAGCGACATTGCAAGCGATCCCATCGGAACTTGCATATCCGGTCATTGAGCGTACTGCCATGATGTCCCCTTAGATTGTCAAACAGCCTTTGGCACAAACTATAGACTAAATGCCCTCTTAGTTTGAAGAACTATTTGATTCAGCAGCTTTTCTGCGCTCAGCTTCGATTTTGCGCCATGCCGCAACATTGGCATTATGTTCAGCGAGCGTTTTTGCAAATGCGTGACCGCCTGTACCATCGGCCACAAAGAACAGATCTTCAGTGCGAGATGGATTAATCACAGCTTCCATAGCTTGCAAACCAGGATTAGCGATCGGTGTCGGCGGCAATCTGTCGATTTGGTAGGTGTTATATTCAGTCTTTTTGTCGAGATCGCTCTGATAAATCGGGCGGCCAGATGGTTTGCCCTCACCACCAAAAATCCCGTAAATAATGGTCGGATCAGACTGCAGACGCATGCCTTTATTCAAGCGATTGATAAAGACGCCAGCCACCAATGGGCGCTCGTCGGCTTGACCAGTCTCTTTTTCAACAATCGACGCGAGGATTACCATTTCCTCTTTTGTTTCAATCGGAAGATTGTCAACACGACGCGCCCACAAGCGATCAACCGCACGGGTTTGCGCTGCAATCATCTGATCAACAATTTCCTGACGGGTGGTTCCGCGTGAATATTTATAGGTATTAGGTAGCAGACTACCTTCCGGTGGTAATTCTTCAGGTAAGTCACCTGTCAGGTCTTCATCATTTCTCAGACGTTCGAAAATCTGAAACACCGTTAAACCTTCAGGCGCAGTGAAGGAATATAAAATCGACTTCCCTGATTGCAGCAAGACCATAATGTCACGCATGGAGGAACCAGCTTTGATCTCATATTCACCGGCTTTGAGGGAATCGCCATCTAAAAGCACGTTGGAAGCATGTCTGAAAATACGCGAATCTGTCACAAGACCGGCTGATTCCAAATCATTGGCGATGGATCCTAAACTGGCTCCATCGCGGACAACAAAGCTTGTATTTTGCTTCAGTGGGCCTTCGCGTTCAAACAGAATTTTTCCTAGATAAAGCGCGCCACCCGCAGCCAAAGTGGCCAAAAACAAAGATGTCATCAAAAAATTCAAGAAGATAACTGTCTGAGAACGCGCACGTTTTGAGCGCACACGCTTGGGCGGCTGAGGTGCTTTTTGCGGCGTGAGTGCTTGTGTTGGAGAGACCGGAATTATCGGTCGTCTGCTCTCATTATTGCTATTATCGTCACTCAAATTGATCCCAACCCTATATTAGGTTTCCCAGAAATTACTACCGCATTTATATCCATCTTTTATGGCAAAAACAGAGCAAAAAGAACAATTAAGCTGAATTATTCATATCTTTTCAGGATCAAAGACGCGTTCGTGCCCCCGAAACCAAATGAGTTGGACAACGCTACATTGACCTCTTTCTTGCGCGCAACTTTTGGTACCAAGTCAATCTGGCTTTCAACAGCTGGATTATCAAGGTTCAATGTTGGCGGTACAATATTGTCGCGTATAGCAAGCGCTGAGAAGATAGCTTCCACAGAACCAGCGGCACCCAATAAGTGACCAATTGCAGATTTTGTCGATGACATGGAAACTTTGCTTGCGCTGTCACCCACCAAGCGTTCGACAGCACCAAGTTCGATGGTGTCAGCCATGGTTGAAGTACCATGCGCGTTGATATAGTCCAATTCGCTTGCATCCATACCAGCACGTTTGAGTGCCATTTTCATGCAGCGATATGCGCCGTCACCATCTTCCGATGGGGCTGTGATGTGATACGCGTCACCTGAAAGGCCGTAACCCACGATTTCCGCAATGATGTTTGCACCACGCGCTTTTGCATGCTCAAGCTCTTCAAGCACCATAATGCCGGAACCTTCACCCATGACAAAACCGTCACGATCAATATCGTATGGACGAGACGCGCTTTGCGGATCATCATTATACTTTGTAGAGAGCGCTTTACAGGCAGCAAAGCCGGCGATTGAAATGCGGCATACGGGCGATTCCGCACCACCTGCCACCATGACATCGGCATCACCCAATGCGATCAAGCGGCTCGCATCCCCAATGGCGTGAGCCCCTGTTGAACAGGCTGTTACAACTGAATGGTTTGGACCTTTCAGACCAAAACGAATAGACACCTGACCGGCTGCAAGATTAATCAATCGGCCAGGGATAAAGAAAGGAGAAATTCGACGCGGACCGCGTTCTTTTAATGTGTCGCCGGCATCAACAATACCTTGCAAGCCACCAATACCAGATCCGATCAAAACACCTGTTGCACAACGTTCGTCTTCGGTTTTTGGCTCCCATCCCGCATCTTTAAGCGCAAGTTCTGAGGCTGCTAACGCATAAGTGATAAACGGATCGACCTTACGCTGCTCTTTGGGCTCCATCCAATCATCGGCAATATATGCACCTTCTACACTTGGATCGGTTGGTAATTGGCAAGCAATTTGTGCAGCAATATCATCCACCTGAAAATCGGTGATCCGCTTCGCAGCGTTTTGGCCTTCAAGTAATCGTTTCCAAGAAATTTCGGTCCCGCTACCTAGCGGAGACACCATACCTGTACCGGTAATGACAACACGTCTCATTGTGGATTGGCCCCTTAGTGGTCTCTGTTCAAATGTGGATTCGAGTTAAGAGTAAAACGTTGAGCAAATGATTGGCTAAAATGGCTAAGACCAAATAGCAAAAAAAGGGCTGGCGCTATACCAACCCTCTTTTGAATTTTAGATCGAATTAAGCTTGTGCTTTTTCGATGAATGAAACAGCGTCACCAACTGTTAGGATAGTGTCAGCTGCATCATCAGGAATTTCAATGCTGAATTCTTCTTCGAAGGCCATAACCAACTCGACTGTGTCGAGAGAATCTGCGCCCAAATCATCGATGAAGCTAGCGCCTGGAATTACTTTTTCAGCTTCTACACCTAGGTGCTCGACTACGATTTTACCTACGCGATCTTTAATATCACTCATGTCGGTTCATGACCTCTTTTTGTTTAATTTCATTTTTTGGTAGCTCTATACCACCAACAAATCAAGTTTTGTCTGCCTCAATTTAGTTCAAAAAGCGCATTGTTCAACACTTAACTTGCGTTTCTCAACAGGCTTACAACCCTTTTATGTCCCCTTAAAACATAAAAAGCAACGCCCACTAGCACTGTTTTAACGGCGTGAAAACCCTAAAAATAAGCAAAAACGTAATTTTACAAGCTCGAAACCGTTATTTATCGGGGACGATCCCTAATGGCCAAATAATGAGACCAATAATACTTGCAAAAAGCTCTTTTTACTATCACCAATCGCTTCGTAGATCATGGTGCGACGCACAATAATATCTGCAAAAATATCAACCTAATTAACGAGCTGCAGAAACCACATTCTGAACAACCTGTTCACTTGTTTTGACTGTATTTTCTCGAAAGAGATCTGGTAATTGCCGTTTGATATGTTAGAGGTCGAGAACCGTTGAATGTGATGCTGGCTTTGTCGAGGAGACAAATATGAAAATATTTGTGGGTTTAGTGCTACTTGGTTTTGGTGGATTTATCGCATTCTCGTTTTTCACCAACAGTAATTCCGGTGATACCAATCTCGACCAGCTTCGGCAGCAGGCTTTTATCAGTCTTTTCAAAGACAATGCTGATGAAGGCACTCAGGACTTCTATTTTATCGGCACACATTGCATGACGGTCGAGGCAGATCTTGATTTACCGGAGTACTTTACCGAGCATTATAATGAAGTGGCGGCGGCACCGATCATATTCTCCGTTGAAAATGGTATTCAGAGCGATGATGACCCTGCTTATAAAACTTTTCTCAGCAATCATGCGGCAAAACTTGCTCCGCAACGGGCAGATATAGAAGCGCAATCTGTAAATGAAGATGAAGTCATGAAGGAAGCAATGCAAAAAGTTGCCGAATTTGCGACTGGCGACCAGCGCGGCCTTTATAATTGTATCGGGGATCGACTAATTGAAGAGCAATCTGGCAGTTTATCGCGCAGCAATTAGTTCAATATCTTTTGTAATAATCGATGCATGCCTGTTCGTAAGTCAGCCAGATCTTCTATCGCGAGTATCTCCAACCCGATCAAACCAGCATAGAGTATTTCAGCCGATGCTCGTGCCGATTTCTCATCAAAACCCGCCGCCATTAATTGCTGCGTGAGATAGTTCAGCCTTTGCGTATCAACGCGTTTGACCATCTCACCTGCTTCATCACTATATTTACCCCAATCCCTGATCGCTGCTTCGACTGACACGCCTCCATAGGGTTCGCTTTTATTGCTCGTTGCAATATCCACCAAAGTGGACAGACGATCCGCAGGTGAGCCTTTGACTTGATTAACCTGCGCGATGATTTCTTGCGTCGCTGCCTCGTACCAATGGGTCAACATTTTCGTTTTAAGGTCGGCAACATTGGTGAAATGCCAATAGAATGATCCTTTGCTGACGCCCAGATCGCGCGCGATTGCTTCGGCTTTAATGGCCTGGGGCCCACCTTTTGAAAGAGCGCGGAAAGCGGCCCCGATCCATTCTTGAGCGGACAACTTAGTTTGCTGCTTGGTAGCGGAATTTGCCTTGTTCATAACTCACCATACGCCTGCGTATTGACATGTGCAAGAAATTATACCATACGCTACCGTATTGAAATGAAATATGGATATGAAGATGATCAATAAAACTATCGCGACCGCTGGCATTTTGTCGGCCATCTTAACCGCAATTCACATTTTTGGCGGAGGTGCCGATGTGCATGCGCCGATATTAGCGAGTGAATTGGATCCGTTGATGAAAGGCTATTCATCCGTTCTATGGCACGGGATCACAGCCTCTCTCGCACTATGCAGCACGATCTTACTTCTCGCGGCAAAGCGTAGCGCTGAGAGAGAATTACTTACCTGGATTGTTATTATTCAGTTCGCCGCATTTGCAGCAATCTTCGCCTATTACGGCATCACCCGTTTTGGCACTTTGTTTTTAATGCCGCAATGGATTGCATTCCTCGTCATTATCGCGGTGAGTTATTTGGGGATACAAACCCATCGCAAACAGGCAGCGGATTAAGATCGAAAACGAAAAAACCACCCCCGACGGTTCGGAGGTGGTTTCCTATCAATTGGAATGGGCCCTGAGGCTTAAATCATTGCCATGCCGCCATTTACGTGCAGTGTTTGACCTGTCACGTAACCAGCTTCATCAGAGGCAAGATACGTCACAGCGCTTGCGATATCGGAACCTTCTCCCATCTTTTTCATCGGCACAGCGCCCAAAATGCCTTCTTTCTGCTTATCATTCAGCTTATCGGTCATGGCTGACTTGATAAAGCCTGGTGCAACACAGTTCACAGTGATGCCACGCGGTGCAACTTCTTGGGCAAGAGATTTTGAGAACCCAATAAGACCGGCTTTAGACGCACAATAGTTTGCTTGTCCTGGATTACCCGTTACACCCACAACAGATGTGATATTGATAATCCGGCCTGCGCGGCGACGCATCATTGGATGCGTAAGCTCACGTGTGAGATGAAAGACAGCTGTCAGGTTCACGTTCAATACATCGTTCCAGTTTTCGTCGGACATGCGCACAAACAGACCATCACGTGTGATACCGGCATTATTGACCAAAATATCCACGCCTTCCATGTCTTCTTCAGCCTTTTTGCCCAAGGCTTTGACTTCATCCATGTCAGACATATTTGCTGGAAGAATATGTACACGATCACCAAGCTCAGCAGCCAAGGCCTCAAGCTTTTCAACGCGCGTTCCGTGAATACCAACGATCGCACCTTGTGCGTGAAGCTGCTTTGCAATTGCTTCACCTAAACCACCACTAGCACCTGTGACCAGCGCTTTACGTCCTGTTAAATCAAACATCATTGTTTCCTTTAAATTTCTTAGCCGTTCAGCTTTTCAAGAGCTGCTTCTAAATCTGATGGTGCGTTGACAGCAACACCTGCCAAAGATCGATCAATGCGTCGCGCAAGACCCGTTAATACTTTGCCTGATCCAACCTCAAACAAAGTTTCCATGCCGTTTGCACCAAGCCATGCAATGCTTTCACGCCAACGAACTTGTCCTGTCACTTGCTCGACCAATAGCTTTGTGATGTCTTGTGCATCTGTCACCGGTTCAGCGCGCACATTTGCGATCACCGGAACAGATGGGTTTTGTTTTTCCACACCTGCCAAAGCTTCTGCCATTGCATCACCTGCCGGACCCATGAGAGTTGAATGGAAGGGCGCAGATACTGGCAACATGATCGCCCGTTTAGCACCTTTATCTGACGCAAGTGCCGCAGCGGCTTCCACGGCTGCTTTGCCTCCTGAGATTACCAATTGACCACCACCATTATCATTGGCGATCTGACAGGGCCCCTGTGCGGAGGCTTCGGAGCAAACTGCTTCAACATCAGAATGTTCAAGTCCGATGATCGCTGCCATGGCGCCCTCACCTGCCGGCACTGCTGCTTGCATGGCATTGCCTCGGATGCGCAGTAAGCGTGCAGTGTCAGAAATTGAAAACATACCCGCTGCACACAAAGCTGAATATTCACCAAGCGAGTGACCTGCGACATATGCAACAGAATTTGGCAATACGAAACCTTCAGATTCCATGACTTTGATGATTGCCATAGAGACTGCCATCAAGGCAGGCTGTGCGTTTGCTGTAAGTGTCAGCGTGTCTTCTGGGCCTTCAAACATAGTTGCAGATAGTTTTTCACCTAAAGCGTCATCCACTTCATCAAAAACCGCCTTCGCAACACTGAAATTATCAGCCCATTCTTTACCCATGCCAACTGCTTGGCTTCCTTGTCCGGGAAATGTCATTGCGATTTTAGACGCTGTAGCCATTTTCATTCATTCCTATCGGTAAAATTTTAAGATTGGCCCATGTCCACAATCTCATGGCCAATGTCAAGTTTTCCGGTCGCTTGATCTAATATTTTGCAGGTAATACCGCATCAAAAAACAAATTTTAGCGGAAATGATCGCCATGGGTATTGTCAATTACATATCAGCCCTTATCTTGTTCAGATACACCATGAGGGAAAAATCATATGAAAATGAATAAATTGGGTCGCACTGATATCAGTGTGAGTGAGATTTGCCTTGGCACAATGACGTGGGGCGGCAACCAAAATACAGAAGCTGAAGGCCATGAACAAATGGATTATGCCGTTGAAAACGGTGTGAACTTTTTTGATACGGCCGAGCTATATTCCGTCAATCCCGTTGCTCCTGAAACGCACGGCAACTCAGAGAGATGTGTTGGAACATGGTTCGAAAAAACCGGAAAGCGCCAAGACATTGTACTTGCGACCAAGATTATTGGTGGCGGCCCTGCTTGGATCCGTGGCGGCGGCATTCCAACACGCGAGGCTGTAAGCGAAGCCGTCGAAACCAGCCTTGAGCGCCTCAAAACTGACTATATCGATCTCTATCAAATTCACTGGCCATCACGTGGATCTATCGCTTTTCGTCAAAACTGGGGTTTTGATGCTTCCAAGCAAGACACCCAGCAATCGCTCGATGAAATTCATGACACGCTTCGTGGCTTAGATGATGCGGTCAAGGCAGGCAAGGTGCGCGCTGTAGGTCTGTCCAACGAAACGACCTGGGGCACAATGCAATATCTGAAGCTTTCAGAAGAGCATGGTTTGCCGCGTGTGGCGACCATTCAAAACGAATACAGCTTGCTTTACCGTCATTATGACACTGACCTTGCTGAAATGTCCCACCACGAAGATATTGGATGTTTGCCATATAGCCCATTGGCGACTGGGATCTTAAGCGGCAAGTATCGCAACGGTGTGGTCCCAGAAGGTTCTCGACGTTCTATTGAAAAAACTTTGGGCGGGCGCTTCACCGAGCGGGCTCAAGAAGCGACAGACGCATATCTTGCTCTTGCGGATGAGCATGGATTGGATCCAAACCAAATGGCGATCGCATTCTGTAACAGCAGATATTTTGTGCCATCAACGATTATCGGTGCAACTAAAATGGATCAGCTTGAAACATGTGTGAAAGCTGGCGGCGTGACACTTTCAGCTGACGTATTGGATGGCATCGAAAAAATTAATCGTAGCATGCCTTGGCCATATTAATGTCTGGCGAATTATCGAGCAAGAAAGGCGGCGAGTTTAAAACTCTCCGCCTTTTTTGTTTTTATCTGATCCAGCTACGCAGCTCGCGTTTCGCGCGGCATGACTGGCTTTAACGAAAACCCGCCTACCATCTCAGACAGATGATCAACATCTTCGGCTGTTTGGTGTGCAAGAGCTGTTGATTCTTCCACCATTGCCGCATTTTGTTGGGTCATTTGATCCATCTGACTCACGGCGGAATTAACATTGCGAACGCCGTCGAGCTGTTCACTTGCTGCACGGGCAATTGTCGCAATCTGTTCATTAATATTCGTCACATGATCAGAAATCTGCTCAAGAGATTCACCTGTTGCTTTCACAAGCGCAACACCGCTTTCAACTTCACTGCTTGATTTGGAGATCAGTTCTTTAATCTGCTTCGCAGCATCTGCTGAACGCTGCGCCAGTTCTCTAACTTCCTGTGCAACAACAGCAAAGCCTTTACCTGCTTCGCCAGCTCTTGCCGCTTCAACACCAGCATTTAACGCCAAGAGGTTGGTTTGGAAGGCAATCTCATCAATCACATTGATGATATTGGAAATGTCCGCGGAGGCCTTTTCGATGCCTTCCATGGCTTGAACTGCATTGCCGACAACCTCGCTGGATTTATCGGTATCCGCTTTGGCTTGATTGGCGCGTTCAGCAGCTTCAGTCGCTCGCGTTGATGTTTCCTGAACCGTTGCCGTGATTTCTTCCAGAGCTGCAGATGTTTCTTCTAGTGAGGACGCTTGCTGCTCTGTCCGACGTGCCAAATCGTCTGCAGAACTTTTCATTTCAACCGAATTACCTTCGATGGATTGTGTGTTCGTTGCAATTTTTGACAATGCACCGTTGATTTTGATGATGGAGTTATTGAAATCAACACGCAACGCATCAAACTCATCTGGGAATTGCTCTTTGATCTCCAAAGTCAAATCCCCATCGGCAAGGCTTTTCAAATTTTGACCGAGCTGATCAACCACAACGCTGATCTCCCGCTTGGCTTCTGCCTTTTCACGCTCACGAATTTCACGTTCCTTCTCAGCGCGATTTGCATCTTCCTGCGCTTTTTGTTCCTGCAATTTTTGCTTCTCAACTGCAGCTTCTTGGAAGACAAGAAGCGTATCCGCCATTTTGCCAATTTCGTCTTTTTGGCCAAGAGCCGGAATATCGACATCCAGATCGCCATCGGCGAGCTGGCGCATACTGTCGGTAATCTTCACGATCGGAGAGGCAATCAAACGTCCGATAAAGAACGAAAGTGCTAATCCAAACAAGACAATGGCGATCGATGTATAATCTGTCGCTTTAACGGCAAAATTCATCTCAGCTGTCGCGCGCGGTCCTAACTCGTCCTGAAACGCTTTGTTTTCAAGTTTTAAGTCTTCCATTTGCCTAGCAAGTCTTGGTCCAATCTTGTCCAATGTGCCCGTGATAATGCCATTGCGTTCATTGATAATGACCACAACTTGGTCGAATGCAGACCGATATTCGCCAGAAATATTGACGGTGCTTTCCGCCAATTCACGACGCGTTGGATTTTGCAACTCATTGAACATTTTTTCGCTGAGTTGATTGAACTGATCCAATTCTGAAATTGCTCGCTCAGAACTTGCAGCTTCATTATCCACCAGGAAGCGGTTAGCATAAAGTCGCGCAAGCAACAGACTGCGTAATGCAGAACCAGCTGCATGGCTGGCCGCTGGATCTTGATCCTTAAAAGCACTATCCATGATCTGTGTGAGATTTTTCTCAGCCTGTGGCCCGAGTGCGTTGAGCTGGTCAACCAGCACATTTCGCTGCTTCACCAATTCTGTGACATCAGCAAATGACTTTTGATAAGTTGCAATTGCGACACTTGCACCCGACATAATGTCCTTCGCATCCTGGCGCGTGAACAAGCCCTGCCCTTCATTGATATATAATGATGTGGCCGCAATGCGATCTGATACTTTTTCTGCAGCTTCATCTGTGTTCTTTAAAATGAAGTCCTTAGAATTCAATCGAGCTTCCAGCAAATTCGCCTGGATCCGGCCCATTTGATTGGTTTGGAGCGCTAAAGCGCGATAATCTTTAAAATTTTTGTCGGCTTGGTAGAGACCAAAATGGGCAACCACAGCGACACATATGAGAAAAATTAGAATTATCCCAGAGCCTAGTGTGACCTTTGTGCCCACATTTAAATTAGAAAATTTGTTTTTAAGTCCAGACGACTTTTTGACCACCTTTTGGGTAGCCTGTTCTTGGTTATGTTCCATCAGCCTAGCTCTCTTTTGGCAAAATGCATTAAAGATTGCTCAGCCCGCACTGAAATTATGTAGCGCTCATTCATTGAAACTGGCGAAGTATCACATTTCCCTGTTAGATCTACCAACAAAGGACGCCCATGTGCGACAATTCGTGCATGTGTCATACATGCCCATTTCTACGTCGCTAAATTCCACAGCATAATGGTCAACAAGTGGTTAATTTCGAAAACCAAATTTCCATAAAACAAATATTCATGTTTTAAATATTTGATTTATATTTAATAATTATAAGTATATAAATTATATTACATATCTATACTTGGAAACTGCAAAATAGTGTTTTCAAATTAAATCGGCGAAAAACTATAAGTTTTCTCGATCAACTTGTCTTCAAATGCTGGGTGCAAATTAAAGCTGCATTGTCTATCGCATGTTTTCCGTGCGCTATATCAAAGTGCATAAGACCCGCTTCAATGGACGAAAGTGTGCCCAATAGCATATGCGCATTCAGGTGTCCCATGTGACCAATACGGAAATAACTGTTGATTTCCGGATCATTCATATCCGCCATGCCCAATCCTATACCAAGCGTAAGACCAAAATTCTCTTCCAGCCAAATTCGTAACGGTGTTGCGCGTTGATTTGAAATTTTTGCAGATGTCACTGCATGACTGCGAAGAATAGGATCCTTCACGTTCATTATCACAGCCGGGTCTTGCACATCAGCCCAAGCATCAAAAGCTGCCCAAATTGCTTTGGCTAAGGTCTCGTGACGTCGCCAAATATTTTCAAGACCTTCTTCGTCGAGGATCATTTTCAACGCTTCATTTAAACCAAACAAATGATGCGTTGGTGCTGTACCGCCATAATACTGATAAAAGATCTGCGGATTAAGCCGCGGCTTCCAATCCCAATACGGAGATACATTTTCAACGCTTTCACGCATCCCCTTTGCCTTTTCATTGGCAAACACAAAAGCAATGCCTGGCGGGGTCATCAAACCTTTTTGGCTGGCCGCAATCATCACATCGACGCCCCATTCATCCATCTCGAATTCATCACAGCCAAGCGACGCGATGCAATCCACCATCAAAAGCGCTGGATGACCAACTTCATCTAAGATCGCCCTAATCTTAGGGATTTCATATTTGATGGAGCTGGACGTATCGACATGAGTAGTGATGAGAAGCTTTATCTCATGGGATTTATCAGCCGCAAGCGCATCTCGCAATTCTTGCTCGTCAAAGCTCTTGTGAACACCATAATTGAGCAGTTGTACTTCACCACCTAAGCGCTTTGCAACATGTGCCCAGCCCTCACCGAATCTCCCACTGGCAAGCGCCAGCACTTTGTCACCCCTGTTCATCACATTTGCGAGTGAGGCTTCCCAAACACCGTGTCCGTTGGAGATATAAATCGCGACATCACCTTTGGTAAGGGCCACGCGCTTTAGATCTGCAATGACAGAATAGGTGATTTCCTCCATTAAACCGCTATAGATGTTTGGCGCTGGGCGATGCATAGCCTGCAACACACGGTCAGGCATGATGGATGGACCAGGAATTGCCAACATATGGCGGCCGTTTGAAAGTGTCATGAAAATACCTTGGCAACTTAGACTGAGAATTGAGACGTCACCATAACGGAAAATAACGCGAAAAATAAAGAGCTATATTTTCAAACTAATCCGCAATTCCTGATCTTAAATAGCACGACCAACGTATACGGGTGTAACTGAAACAAAATTGGACCAATTCTATGCCCTTTCGTGCACAATCCGTCTGCGTCTCACTTATTGTTGCTCTTGCCGGAGCAACAACCTCCCATCATGCTCTGGCATCTGGTGACAGCTGCCGACTGGATTTAAATGTAAAGTTCATCGAAAGTGCGCCACGGGATCGTTTTGTCATATCAAATAACTCAACAAGCAATATCGAAATTTTATCGGCATCTCTTGATCTGTCAAAATCTCAAGGAAATTTGATCTTTGACACGGAAGATGGTGGTGTCGGTGTGGAGGTATTTCAAAAGTTCCGATCTGAAACAGATGCGGTTAAGCTTGTTTTATCTCCGGAAATAAACGATGGCGACAACCAACTAGATATCGCATTTGAATCCTTTGCGAGGGATAAAGTATATCAATTTAGCATTGATGTTAATGATCAAAATAAGCAGTCAGATCTTGGGCAAATACGTGTGACGGGTGGTGAGCTATCCGGTGCTGAGGTCACTTTCCTGATCAAAGAAAACGATGCTCGGCGGACGGTTTCAGCATTGTTTGATGATGCCAATCGCTCCCGCGTTCATCAGAATTACGCGTAGTCCCATAATTCTGGCGATTTGATGAATACACACAAAAACTTTACATCAATTTTATGGGTTTAATCGATTAGTCCTTGAAAAATGCGGTATAATATACCAAGTGAATCTTGAATACTCTGAAACTAAAATACTAGTCGACCAGTTCAATCATCTATATAGAGTTGATTTGAGAATCGTTGACGAAGAAAGACTTAACCTATGGGTAAATCTCACCGCATTGCAAATTGCCTGAAAGGCGCGTTGATCGCTGATGCTGCATCTCTTGGTGTACATTGGATATACGATGTAGATCGGGTCGCTAAAATTTCGAAGGCAAACGGCGGATCAGCGAGTTTCGTTCCAGTTGACGAAGCCAATTATGAAAACACCAAGGGCTATTTTGCCCACCCGTTGCGCGCATCTGGCGCCAATACGCAATATGGTGAAGTTACACATCTGGCGATTGACTGCCTATTGGGCAATCACGGCAATTTTGACGCTGACGATTACAAAAAGCGTTTCGTAGCCCATTTTGGACCCGGCGGCACCTATATCGGCTATATCGACCATGCAACGCGCGGAACACTCGACAATATCGCTGCAGAAAAAGAAGAAACTGGAACGGATGATGTGCAAATGCCAGCGCTTGTTGCGTTACCTGCAATTATTGCACTCGACCCTTCAGACGCTGCAAAAGCAACGCGGATTACCAATGACAATCCCATCTCTAATAACGCCGTTAAAGTCTTCCATGGCTTATTAACTGCGGTCCTCAATGGTTCAGAGCTTGAAGATGCTTTAAAAGAAGCATCACTCATTGGAGAAGAAGAGCTCTCCGAACTGTTGCAAAATGCGCTGAACACCGACGTAACTGACAGTGTTGTTTATGGCGGCGAAACCGGTCGTGCATGTTATCTAAAAAGCGCATTGCCGCTTGGTTTTCACATCCTAAAACATACAAACTCTTATGAAGAAGCGATTGAATTGAACAATATGTGCGCTGGCGATAATGCCGGTCGCTCCGTATTCATAGGCGCGGTCGCTGGCGCTTATTATAATGGTGTTGCAGAGCGCGGCATCCCGCAGAAATGGGTTGAAAAATATCACAATGGCGAAGAGATTTTCGACAAATGTGATCGGCTCGCTACGATGGCTGAGAATTCGACTCTTTAAAAACTCGCTCATTAAACAAAAAAACCCGGATCTGATCCGGGTTTTTTATTGCTGGAATAAGTTCCGCTTTTTGTTGCGGCTTTACTTAGAATTAGAATTTAAGCAGCAGCCCGCGCATAGTTTGCGGAGTGCCCTTGTTGATTGGTTTTAAACTTCTCAATCATATTCAAAAGCTCGGTTGTGTCTTGTGCCAGAACTTCAGCAGACGCCGTTGTTTGTTCTGCCATAGCCGCATTGTTCTGAGTCTGTGTATCAAGCTGATTAACCGATGATGTGATTGAAGCAAGTGTCATATCCTGCTCTTTGGCAGAACCTGCAATTTTTGTCACAATCTCGCTTGCGGAGGTAATTTGCTCAGAAATTCTAGCCAAAGCCTCTCCTGTTTGACCCACGAGCTCAACACCATTTTTAACTTGCGTAGACGATTGAGAAATACGCTCTTTGATCTCTTTCGCAGCATCTGCAGAACGTTGAGCAAGTTCACGAACTTCTTGAGCAACAACGGCAAAGCCTTTGCCACTTTCACCTGCTCGGGCCGCTTCCACACCCGCGTTCAACGCCAAGAGATTTGTTTGGAAGGCAATCTCATCGATAACGCCAATGATTTTCCCAATCTCATCAGATGAGTTTTCAATCTCACTCATCGCAGCAATAGCATTTTTCACAATATCGTCAGAGCGCGTTGTTTCTTCGCTGACCACTGACACTCGCTCTGCGGCATCACTTGCTCCATCCGCTGTTTGCTTGACGGTGACCGATAATTCTTCAATCGCAGCAGATGTTTCTTCCAAGGAAGCGGCCTGCAATTCTGTTCTCTGTGCAAGATCACCTGAAGCACGTTTGATCTGCTCTTTAGATTCACCAATCTCGAAACCCTTTGAGCTGACATTTTGCATCGCGCTATCAAGACGGGAGATTGCATCGTTGAAGTTGTTTTTAACATCAACATATTTCTCGCCCAGATCATCACAACGCGTTGTGAGATCTCCGTCTGCCAAACGCTCCAGCAAAACACCAATGGCTGAAACGAATTGAGCTTGTTCAGCCGCTTCTGCTTCTTTGACTTTTGCCGCGTTAGAGCGTTGAACTTGAAGTTCTTCGTCCTGAGATTCTTGTTGTGCGCTTAATGCAAGGCGCTCGCGAACTTTGTCCTGTAGTGCTGCCGTTGCTTGCGCCATAGAACCAACTTCATTGTTCATGTCCGTAAACGGAACAGTAATATCCACATTATCTGTCGACACTTCGACCAATGTGTCACGAATAGCATTTAAAGGTCCTGTAATTGAACGGATGATAAAGAATGCAACTGAGGATAAAGCAGCCAGAACAATTGCACCCAGCACCAATTGAGTCATGAGCTCTTTCATAAATACGGCACTTAGATCGTCAAAATAGACCCCTGTTCCGACAATTACGCCCCAGGGAGCATAATCCATGGAATAAGAGCCCTTTAGATATAAGGCACCCTCTTCACCGCCTGGTTTTGCCCACATATATTCCGTGCGGCCACCACCTGATCTGGCAGTTGCGACCATATCGACGATAAATGTATTTCCGCTCTCATCTTTCACATCAGAGAAATCTCTACCCACCACAGATGCTGTTGGGTGGAAGACATTAACCGCTTGATAATTGAAACCGAACAGATAACCGGCAGGCTCGTATTTAATCTTGGTGATGACACCAAACGCTTCAGTTTTGGCTTGCTCTAGCGTTAACTCACCAGCTTTGACACGTTCATTATATGCATCCATGATGGATAAACTGCTCTCAACCTGCGTACGCAGCATGTTGTAACGTTCATCCGTAATCGATGTCATTTTTGATTGAACCGAGAAGTATGAAATTGCGACAAGTGCAAGCATAAACCCAGCTACTAAAACAAGTAACTGTTTGGAAATTGTAAGGTTCTTCATTCGGGCGCTTTCTTGATAAAGCTTATAGATTTATTTTTTGGGGAATTCGCGTCATGCGGAAGAACCAGCACATCATGCGCTGAATAGAAAATTTCTGAAATGCCAACCTAATAAGCGAAGCCTATTAAAATTCCAGATTTTGTTTTGATAGAATAATTAGCCTTAACAAAAGTTTAAGTAGGGCCCGGAATTCTGGGTGTTTTCACGTGATAAAAAATAATCCAGCGAAAATACGGGCTTGCATTCTGGATCATTCGCTGTATAAGCGCACCTATTAACGATCCGGTCTTTGGCTGGTGGCTGAACGGAGGGCAAATGCTCGCTAGACTTTAGCGTCCCATTTGCAGGTGCATGAAGTGCTCCGGCCTCCCGTGTCTCCGCTCACGATCATCGCTCAAAACGTCTTTCTTGCCTAAGGCTTTATGCTTTACTGGATTGCTCGTTGAGGCTTAGCCGCTAAGGTCCAGATCAAAACGCAAGAAAGGTGAAGCCTAATGGCTCTTTATGAACATATTTTCCTTGCACGTCAGGATTTGTCTGGCGCACAAGTGGATGAACTTATCCAAAACTACAAATCTCTTTTGGAAGAGAACGGTGGTTCTGTTGGTCGCATTGAGAACTGGGGTCTTAAATCCCTAACTTACCGCATCAAGAAAAACCGTAAAGCACATTATGCACTATTGAACATCGAAGCTCCTGGTGCTGCGATCCACGAAATGGAACGTCAAATGCGCATTAACGAAGACATCCTTCGTTATATGACTGTATCTGTTGAAGAGCACGAAGAAGGTCCTTCAGTGATGATGCAAAAACGTGACCGTGACGACCGTGGTCGTGGTGGAGATCGTGGCGACCGTGGTGGTCGTGGCGAACGCGGTGAAAGCGGCCGTCGTCCTCGCGAAGCAGCAGCACAAGAATAGGAATTAGACCCATGGTAGATATCAATCAAATCCCATCACGTCGTCCTTTTAGCCGTCGTCGTAAAACTTGCCCATTTTCTGGTGATAACGCACCGAAAATTGATTACAAAGACGTTCGTACTTTGCAGCGCTACATTTCTGAGCGTGGCAAAATCGTTCCTTCACGTATCACAGCTGTAAGCCACAAAAAACAACGCGAATTGGCTAAAGCCATCAAGCGTGCACGTTTCTTGGGCCTATTGCCTTACGTCGTGAAGTAAGAAATTTTGAGCGGGCGGCTTTTGTTAGCCGCCCCTCCTTTTACCGTTTATGGGGTGGGCTCATAAACGTGATTTGAAAACCCATGTTGGGGCCCGGGCATTTGTCCGGAACATATTGCCTCTAACTGCACTTTGAAAAGCAGGACAGCGAAGAATGACATTGAATGCAAATTCAATATTGATCGGTTTATTAGCAGGACTTGCCAGCGCGTTGTTGTTGGTTGGTGCTGGTACGCCGTCTTTTCTGACCATTTTCCTGTTTGCAAGTGCTGCGCTGCCAATTTTCATTGCTGGACTTGGCTGGTCCAATCAAGCTGCCATTGCCGCTGTGATCACGTCCTTTGCAATCCTCTTATTCACCGCAACACCTGAAGCAGCTATGACAAGCGCGGTGACGACTTTGTTGCCATCTGCATGGCTGGCGCATTTAAGCACTTTAGCGCGCCCTGCAAGCGAACTGGGTGGCCCAGATGATCAACTTGTTTGGTATCCGCTCCCTCAACTCATGCTGCATAGCGCGACATTTATGGTGATTGCAACGCTCATAATCGGTTGGATGATTGGTTATAATGCAGAGATCGTTGATCAGGTTGTTGATAATTTTATTTTAGCACTCAACCAATCGGGTCAAGGTGCACAAGCGAATTTTGTTTTGGCCAATCCTGAAGGCACAAAAGCTGCGCTCGCGAAGATGATCCCATTTGTGCAAAGCGCCATGTGGCTGATCATCTTGTTTTCTGCTTGGTATTTTGCCACGCATATTGTGCGTTTATCTGGCCGTTCAAAGCGCCCACGGGATAATGTGCATCTCACTTTACGCATGCCTCAATTGGCATTGATCTTTTTGGGCGTCGGCCTTGTGCTCATGTTCTTTGACGGCACGATCTCATATATTGGTGCGGCCATTGCTGGTGCTTTTGCATCTGGGTTCATGATGGCAGGATTAGCCGTTTTGCATATGAAGGCAGCGGGCAAAATGTGGCGCAATGCCGCCATATGGGGCTCATATCTATCCATTTTACTTTTCTCATTTCCAGCAGCCATTTTTGCCGTAATCGGACTGTTTGAAACTGGAAAACCAACACCATTGCTGGTCAGCGAAAACAAAGCTGATCAAGCTCAAGACAATTTGAAGACTTAAAAAGGAACCAAATCATGAAAGTTATTCTACTCGAACGCGTTGCGAAACTTGGCTATATGGGCGAAGAAGTCAGCGTTAAAGACGGTTACGCACGTAACTTCCTATTGCCAGAAGGCAAAGCACTCCGTGCAAATGCTGCAAACCGCGCACGTTTTGAAGCTGAAAAAGAAGCACTTGAAGCACGCAACAAAGAGCGCATGTCTTCAGCTGAAGAAATTGGCGCAGCATTGGGCGGCAAAAGCTTCATCGTTATCCGCTCTGCTGGTGAAACTGGTCAGCTTTATGGCTCAGTGGCATCTCGCGATGTGGTCTCAATCTTGGAAGAAAACGGCTTTAAAGTTGCACGTAGCCAGGTTGATCTAAACACACCAATTAAAACACTCGGTATCCACTCTGTTGCTCTTAACCTTCACGCAGACGTTCAGGTTTCTGTTGAGTTCAACATTGCACGTACACCTGACGAAGCTGAGCTACAAGCACAAGGCGTTGACATGTCATCTGCAGATGCGATGTTCGAGCTTGAAGATCAGGCCGAAGCTGAAGCTGCTGCTGAAGAAGCAGCTGCCGAGGAAGAAGGTTCTGAAGAGGAAGCTTCTGCAGACGCTGAAACAAGCGAAGAAGCTTCTGACGAAGACGCATAAGTCTTTTATAGAACTAAATTTCGAAGCCCCGCGTGAGATCATCATGCGGGGCTTTTTTTGTTGAATGTCAGCTCAAGGTAACCATTCAATCTGAGTACGTTGGACCAATAAAATTTTACGTCCGAGCTTTGAGTTGTACTTACAAATAATTTCTAATTTGGCTGAGCCAGCCTGATCTAAAAAGCAAGAGCAAGAAAAGCGCTTTTAAAGCTGTGATTCGAGCGCTGAAATATTGAGTGGAAATTAAACGCGAAAGTTTACCTCTTCAAGCGCAACAACTCTCTTAAATTGCATATAATATCTATACACAATCCAAGATATAAATTTTGCAGTAAATACTGAGTATTATACAATATATTACAATTATTATTTAATACAAAATAAGTATTTCGAATCAATTATTAAATATATTCGAACAAGAAGAGGGAAGAATTCGATGAAGAAACTTAGTTGTATTTTGTTGAGCGGAATCGCTCTTATTTCACTTAACAACCTTGCCAATGCGACAGAGATTGGTGTTGCTTGGTTAGGTAAGTCATCCATGGCAGATCGAGTACTTGCAGGGGTACAAGAAACGTTAACCGACAAGTTTCCAGATGCGAAACTGGAAATAAAAAGTGCCCTTGATACAAAGGAAGAACTACACGCAGCAGTGAAAGGTTTTGAGACGTCTAAAGACGGCATTATCGTGTTGC
Organism: Rhizobiaceae bacterium; assembly: GCA_017644105.1. Classification (GTDB taxonomy): domain Bacteria; phylum Pseudomonadota; class Alphaproteobacteria; order Rhizobiales; family Rhizobiaceae; genus Lentilitoribacter. Next base: position 32,829 of record JAEPMD010000010.1, read on the forward strand.
GCTCAAATGGATCCGCTTATCTATCAGCTTATCAGCCATCAGTGCCAACCTTCATTGGTGGTGGCAACAACCCGGTTGCACTTGGTGTCATGAAAAATGCCGACGCACCTGAAGGTAATATTACAGGCGTGACTTACGCAATTCCACTTGAGGACCCGCTTGCAAGTTTTATGGCAATCGGCGGTGTAAGTTCTTTCTTACTGCTAAGTCAGGCAAATTATGCATCATCTCCAATGGATTGGGCTGCCACTAAAGCCGGTTGTGATGCGTTAGGCATCACATGTGCGCAAGCACTTGTCGGCAGCGTTGAAGAACTTTCAGAAGTGATCGGTGCCAACAAAGATAAATATGATGCATTTATCCTGGGCAACCAGTCGTTGATCTTTAGCAATGCAAAAGCTGCAACCGCTGCAGCCGGTCAAAAGCCTGTCTTTTCATATGCCGAAAAGGGTGTGGAAGAAGGCGCGTTAGCTGGCATTGTTGCCGATGACAATAAGCTTGGACGTATGCTGGGTGACTCCATCGTTTCAGTTTTGGGCGAAAAGAAATCAATTTCGGAAGTTCCGGTTAAGGTGGATGAAGCGCCTCGCGTGATTATCAATTTTACCACTGTTGCAAGCCTGGGAATTGATGTTCCTGGCGACTTCTTAAACATCGCCGAAATTATCGAATAACATCAGCTTATCGAGTTTAAGGGAGATTCCCATGTTTAAATTACAACCCAAGCTAGGTTTTGTGTTAGCGGGAATTTCCACGCTCGCCATGATCTTGACAGTTGTCGCAATAACGATTGTCAATCTTATCAACCAACAATCGATATTGAATCAAAATTTTGAGGCTAAAAGTCTTAAAACTAATGAAACGATTTCACAGCAGCTAGGTACTGCTGTGAAATTTAAGCAGGCGAAAGCAATCGAGGGTTTTGCTTTGGTACATTTTGAAGACCCCATATCGAATATTTTATCGATGAAAGTCTTCGATGCAGAATCAACAAATCTTGTGTCCGTTGGTGAACCAGATCATGCAGATTTAATTTCAAACCAGACCATCACTGATGCGACAGCGTCTAACGAGATGCAATTCGTTCATCCGAACGATCATGGTATTCAGGTCATCCACGGTATCAACTTTAAAAATTCAGACTCGCCCATCGGATATATCGTTACCCAATATAGCGATGCTGCGGTCCATGCAGCGATCACCTCCCTCATCATAAAAAATCTTGTGCTAGGCGTGAGCATGATTGTCATTTTGTCGATCTTGATCATTTTTGCCTATTCTAAAATTATTTCTCGCCCACTCATCACCATCGAGGAGAATATGCGTATTTTGGCGAGTGGTGATATGGAAACAAAAAAAGATATCAAAAGCGAAATCATTGAGATCACAAATATGGCAGAGGCCGTGGACACGTTCCGTAAAGCTGCGATTGAAAAGAAAAGCTTAGAACGGCAAAGCGAAGAAAATCGTGTTTTGAGTGAGGAAGAGCGTCAACGCGCAGAACAGCTTAAAGCGATTGAGGCAGATAATTTAGCGAAAGCCATTCAGTCGCTTGGAGATGGTTTGTCTCTTCTTTCAGAAGGCGATTTGACTGTTAATATTCAGGCGCCATTTGAAGGTGAGCTTGATCGTTTGCGTCTTGATTTTAACACATCGATTGCCACACTTGCGAAAACGATGGCTGAAATTAACGGCGTATCAACCACACTCAAAGACAATTCTTTTGAAATTAGTAATGCCACAAATGAGTTGTCACAAAGAACAGAAAAGCAGGCAGCGTCACTTGAAGAGACTTCTGCCGCGCTTGATGAGATCACTGCGACGGTGCGCGAAACGTCTGAGCGCGCAAAAGAAGCTGCAAACAGCGCACGCGATGCTCGCAATGACACACAAAAATCCAGTGAAGTCGTATCCAATGCCGTGTCTGCTATGGAGGGTATTGAGAGAGCGTCTTCGGACATTACGAACATCATAAATGTGATTGATGAGATTGCCTTCCAAACCAATTTACTTGCACTCAATGCCGGTGTTGAAGCTGCACGCGCCGGCGAAGCGGGTAAAGGTTTTGCCGTGGTGGCGCAAGAAGTTCGTGAACTTGCCCAACGGTCCGCAACAGCAGCTAAGGAGATCAAGGAGCTGATTAATAAGTCTGGTGCAGAAGTAAATAACGGCGTACAGCTCGTTAAAGAAACAGGCGCAGCTTTATCTAAAATTTCTGAACACGTTTCCAAGATCGATTCTCAAATTACCACGATATCTTCCGGTGCAAGTGAGCAGCTAACAGGAATTCAGGAAGTGAATGCTGCCGTTAGTTCCATGGATCACTCAACGCAACAAAACGCAGCAATGGTTGAAGAAAACACTGCCGTTACGCGGATGATTGCTGAAGAGGTTAAATGCTTGGCCGGGCTTATTGCCACATTTGAAGTGGCAAAAGCAAACAAACAACATGCCGTCCCGAATGAACGAATGTCTGAGGAGGCAAGAACCATCTCATCATCAACTAAAATTCACGCGACAAGGAGCTTAAGATCTTTATCGTCAGCTGCCATTGCAACTGAACCAACGGCTGGTTGGGATGAGTTTTGAGGTCAAATAGAAGACGCATAAGTCTTTTGTAGAACTAAGTTTCGAAGCCCCGTGTGAGATGATCATACGGGGCTTTTTGGTGTTTACTCCGAAAGAACTCTAAGCCGGTTGAAACTGATCTCTTCCTTCCATTCTCACACCTTGATTTAAGTCAAAGATCTTAAGTTGCCACAGGCGTATCTTACGCTAAACCGAGATGTGCAGCATCCAATAAACGAAGGGTGTGATCAAATGATCCATAATGCCCAAGCTGCACTCAAAGTTCTTAGGCTACGTGTCAGTAAATCTCGCAATATTGAGGTTTGGTTTACGCGCTTGGTCAAATTGGAGATTGCCGAATGAATTACACAAAATCGAACGACACCTCGCCCCATAACCAGTTAAAACGAACCCTCACGCTAACATATGTAGTTCTCTATGGCCTGGGTGTGACGGTCGGCGCCGGAATCTATGTTTTGCTTGGCGAAGTTATCGCCCGCTCAGGCAATTTTGCGCCCATGTCCTTCCTAATCGCCGGTTTTGTTATGTTAATGCCGGCTGCATGCTTTGCTGAATTAACGGGTCGAATGCCCTATGCTGCAGCGGAAGCCCATTTTGTCGGCACAGGATTTAAATCATCAAAATTGTTCTTGCTGGTTGGTTTGGCAGTCGCAGTTGTTGGTCTGGTTTCCTCTGCTGCTATTGCGCATGGTGCGGTGGGTTATCTTTCTCAATTGATCGATTGGCCCGCCATTGTGCTTTTGATTTTGGTTATTATCGCAACTGGGATCATTTCCGGTGTTGATATTCGAAACTCGATTGCCATGGCGGGGCTGCTTACTTTGATCGAAGTTGGTGGACTTTTGTCAATTGTTCTAGGCTCTATCTGGGCAGGTAATGATCTGGGCGCACAGGCAATTAAGGCCGTACCAACCTCAATGTCCCCAGTCATATGGAGTGGCATTGCCGCATCGAGCCTGCTGGCTTTCTTTGCATTTATCGGTTTTGAAGACATTGATTCCATCGCCGAGGAGACCGTTAACCCACAAAAGACGCTATCTCGTGGAATATTCATCACCCTGTTCTTAACCGTTTTAATCTATGTGATTGTAATATTAGCAGCATTGGCTGCGGTGCCGATTTCAGAAATCACCGGCAGTAGCGCACCGCTCACAATCGTCTTTGCCGAGACCACCGCTTTCTCTCCTTTAATCATCACTCTGATTGCAATCGTTGCAACCGTGAACGGGATTATTGTCCAACTCATCATGTCCTCGCGGGTATTATATGGTCTTGCAAATCGCGGTTCATTGCCGAAAGTCTTGGCCGAAATACATCCCGCAACGAACACGCCCCTTATCGCAACGGGACTTTCAGTCATTCTTGTTCTTGGGCTAGCGATCGCATTCCCAATTGACCGGTTAGCAGAATGGACTTCAGCTATCACTCTAACAATTTTCATTTTAGTTTGCGCGGCACTTATTCTGATTAAAAAGGATGGAAAACCTGCACCAACAGGCACCTTTGTTGTACCGGTTTGGGTGCCATATGCGGGTATTTTTGCCTGTGCGGCGCTGTTACTCACCGGATTGCTGTCAGGATAATTCAGAAAGGGAAGTTCGATGAATATAGCTGCGCTTCCGCTGATTATAGTTGCCGCATTATTCTTAGTCTCTGCTATCCTTGTCTGGACTGCTGGAACACGCCTTGCAATTTACGGCGACGAATTGTCGGAAAGATTTAATCTCAGTCGAGAATTTATTGGGCTTATTTTTCTTGCAACTGTGACAGAACTTCCTGAAATCGTGACGACGGTAACCGGCGCAATGAGAGATAATGCTGCTCTTGTTTTAGGTAATCTGTTTGGTGGCATCACTATGAATACAGCTATATTGGCTGTGATAGATTTCTTCATCGTCCGTCACGCGTTGACGTCCTGGCCGCGTAAACCCAATCATGTCCTTCCTGCCGTTCTACTCATAGTCTTACTGGCATTACTCTTAGCAGTTACATTTGTCGGTGATGTTGCGTTGTTTCTAAATGTCGGTTTGGCCGCCATCTGCCTCTCCGCAGGCTACCCCATTGTGATCGGCCTCTTGAGAAAATTTGATAGCAAGGACACATGGGCTCCAATTGATTTGCCTGAAGACAGTAAACGTGAAGTTGCTCAGTTGATCACTAATAATCCGCTTAAGAATATATCTACCAGAACATTGATATTTTATGCTCTCGCAACAAGTTTGATTATCTTAGTAGCGGGTGTATTTTTAGCTATATCAGCGGATATGATAGCCAAAAAAACGTCAATTGGTTCATCCTTTATCGGAGTGACATTGCTCGCCGCGGCGACTTCTTTTCCAGAACTCAGTACAACTTTAGCAGCTGCACGCATGGGCGCCTACACAATGGCGTTATCCAATATTTTTGGTAGCAACCTTATCATGCTGGCGCTCATACTACCTTCTGACGTGAGCTATTCCTCCGGTCCAATTTTGTCTCAAGCAGACCCGATAACGCAATTGAGTATAGCGATTGGCATCGTTGTCACTGCGATTTATGTCGTGGGTATTCTCATTCGCAGAACGCCAACATTGCTGGGCGCTGGATTGGATTCATGGTTAGTCGTACTGGTCTATTTGGGCCTACTTATTTCAATCTACTATCTTTAAATAGCACGACATCAACTCCACTCACTATCGCGTTCTTTTACCAAAAATCATCCGCAACCAATTCGCATTTTGACATAACAAGCCGAGTCTAACTGAACACACATGTGTGATTGCCCTTCAATCCTTCAATTCAAAGGCTTTGAACGGCCAATTTCACCCGTTCGTGAAACCAGTCAATTTCTCTTCTATCCCCTAATGTGGCGCTTCTAAACAGTGAAAGCTCCAAAGGATCAAATTCAAAAGGAAGATCACGCTGCTCCAACTCATAGACCTTAGCTGCAGCATCCATCGCCATAGATGGGACAGATAGCAACATATCTGTATTCGCCAATATTGGTGCTGCCATCGAAAATTGCGGAATAACGGCACCGATTTGCCTGACCATACCGAACTTTGCGATCTTATCATCAATGGGTCCACGACCGGGTGATGAAGACATACCTACCTGTAAATGGGGGAACTGCGCCCAGCTTTCCAGTGACCAATTTTCAAAAACCGGATGATTTTTACGTGCAAAAACTTGCCAGTACCACGCGCCAATTCTTTCGCTGCGAACCTCATGGCTCTGTCTAAGAGTTGGTGCGACAAGGGCATCATGTTGACCCTGGCTCAATTCGGTCACAGCCGTTTTTGAATATGACATCAATTCCAACCTCACATGGGGTGCCTCTTTGGCAAGAATATTGAGTAATATCGGGATCAAGGGCGAGATAAAATCAGGTGCCGACAACCGAAAAACTCGATCCGATGTTGCCGGGTTAAATGCCTCTGACGTTGCGAGAGTCTGGGTGACCTGAACCAAAAGGATCGGCAATGCTTTAGCTAATTCCTCACCCCTTGCAGTCGGCACCATGCGACGTCCATCTCGAACCAGGAGCTCATTGTCAAAAAGTGTTCGAAGACGTTTGAGCGCATGGCTGACAGCAGACGACGTGATGTTGAGCCGATCCGCAGCACGTGTGACACTTTTCTCCCGCAATAAAACGTCGAGCACCACAAGTAGATTGAGGTCAATTTTAGATAGTTGAATCTCTTTCATAGTGAATTTCATTCATCATATGTGAAAATGTTTCATTTGATTCATCTTATGAGATGGACGACATTTAAGCAAGTTGTCTTGTGGTTCCAAGAAGGTTGAGGAGCACCATCGGAACCAATTATGAAAGGGAAAACGACTATGCCAAAACTCAATAAAATCGCCCGCACTTTATCAGCAGCTTTGCTGATCGGCACAAGTGCGATCGCCGCCGCATCAGCCGACGACACATCACTGGACATTAAGTTTGCAGGTGCGCTTGAATTCACTGAAAACGGCACGCTTTTTGTTGGCGATAATCACAACGGCGCAATTTATGCATTTGAATTGCCTGCTGCGGGTGAAGCAACACAAGTTAAGCCAAGCACCATTGCCAATATCGACACCAAGATTGCGGAATTATTGGGAGTCGGCGCTGGCGCCATCCAGATCAACGATATTGCTGCACATCCAGTTTCAAACGATATCTACATCTCAGTCACACGGATCGGTAATTTCGTCTCTCAGCCGGCAATTGTTGCCGTATCACAAGATCAGAGCTTGAACCTTATTGATCTGGCTGCGCTCACGTTTCAAAAACAAGAACTTAATGAGTTCCCCGATGATGATCTCACTTTCAACGGTCGTCCCGGTGGCCCTGGAGACGGACCAATGGTACGTGATCTTGCCAAGAAGGCCGTGCCCTTAAACACGCTGGCAATTATGGATATGGAGTATTACGAGGGTGAACTTTTCGTAGCAGGCGTCGCAACAGATAATTTCCTGTCGTCGCTCCGACGCATCTCCTATCCATTTGACGGCACGCAGAGCATTGCCAATGTTGAAATGTACCATATTGCCCACGATCAATATGAGAGCCGCGCCCCGATTCGAGCGATGTCAATTCAAGAGGTTGATGGGGAGCCACAATTGGTCGCTGCTTATACCTGTAGTCCAATTGTATTGGTTCCATTATCGGATATCAAAGATGGCGCAAAGATTTCGGCACACACAATCATGGATTATGGCAACGGACAGCCACTAGACATGATCGCCTATAATCACCAAAGTCCATTTGGTGGCGACGCGCAACCTACTCTGTTTGTCACGAGCAACAGCCGTTCACCGCAACTTATCCCCATCAGCGGACTACAAGGCGCAAATGCTGTTACACATGAAGACTTTCAGCGTGGGCCAAAACTGGACGACAACCCGCTTATGCCATTCGGTCCTGTGGGCAAAAGTGTGATGTTTGAGGGTGTGCCTCTGCATATGGATTTAGTTGGCGGCGGCTTCTTCGTCTCGGTCAATCGCGATGCCTATACGGGTAATCTGAACCTTGACACAAATCCAGCTTGGTTTCCGAACCGCATTCACAATCTGCTCGCAGAGTTTGATTTCCCGCAATATAAACCTGACCCTTCTCGGTTGCAGTAATGGGCTGGAAATTTAACCCAATCAGCAGGGTCGCCAAGGTATTGGCGATCCTTTTGGCACTCACGAGCATGAACACAATTGTCTTCGCAGATGAAAATATTTTGTCTTTGCCAGAAAATGGTTCTGAGGCAATTGCCTTGAAGCTACCGGCTGATGGTTTTGAACTAGATGGCAAAGATTGGAGCAAAATGCTGCAAGTTTTTGTTGGCGCAAAAGATTTGTGTTGTGAAGGGCGAACGGCCGTTGCTGGGCGTTACGTGATTGAAAATCATTCGCTCTTATTCACACCAGCATTTGGTTTCGCTGAAGCTCAAGACTATGTTGCGCGCATTCAGCGACCTGGCGTAGACGACGCGCTTGTTCCGTTTAAAATTTCTTCTCAAGCTCCCGCGCCAACAGCGCAAGTTACTGGGATTTTTCCAAGTGGCGATATCATTCCAGAAAATACCTTGCGGTTTTATGTCCACTTTTCAGCCCCGATGCAGCCACATGTCGCATTTGATCATATAAAATTGGTGAACGCAGATGGAGTTGCGGATGAAGCCGCCTTTATGCGGTTCAAGCAAGAGCTTTGGAACGAAGACCGGACACGATTGACAGTTTTGATGGATCCGGGACGGATTAAGCGAAATGTTGCAACAAATTTGGAATTTGGTCCCGCATTGCAGGAAGGCAACGATTATCGGTTGGTAATCACAGGCGGCTGGATGCCAGTGCAAGGTGAAACCGCGCTTAAAAAGTTTTCGAAAACTTTTTCTGTAGGGCCGGCTTTAAGAGAACTGCCGAACTCGGATAAATGGCGAATCTCGTCGCCGAGATCAGACACGCGGGATGCGTTGACCATCAAGTTTGATAGACCATTTGATGCTGGGCAGCTCCAAAAATCTATCAAAATCAAAACCGCTTCAGGTCATTTGGTCGATGGGACCGTGACAATCTCCGAAAACGAAACCTTTTGGTCTTTTAAGCCGGAAGACAATTGGTTGAATGATGGTCTTACCCTTGTTGTTGATCCTCATCTCGAAGATGTCGCAGGTAATAATTTCAAAGACCTTTTAGATCATCGCGCTGAATCAGATCAGATCGAAAAACAGTAAATGGTCATTCCGATAAAATTGCAAAATAGAAGGATTTGACCAAGATTGTTTCGCGATCGTCGCATTTGCGAAACAACTGGCCATTTCGTTATGATCGGGCTATGAAACAATCTCATCTCAGATATTCAAAATACATTTGAGCTCAGATTTCAAATCCATGTTGAGATAACAAACATGTTCAGTCGGTTTCCAGTTTTCTTAGTTGGCTCTGTTATTGGCGCAGCAATTGATTATTTGGTGACCTTGTTGGCCAGTAGTTTGCTCAACATCAACCCGTTGATTGCATTGGCATTATCGATGATCATCAGCGGGTCATTTGTGTTTTACTTCCATCTCAAAGTTACATTTGAGGACACTCAGGGAAAGCGATTCCGAAGATATATAGTGTTTATGACTTGGACAGGAGTCATCTATGTGCTTCGCGCGCTATTGCTAGAACTCGGGCTATTTATGGGCATGCCCTTGGCCATCTCGCTTGCTGTTGCGATAGGACTAGCATCAATCATCAACTTCGCCTTTTCATCTGTGTTCGTATTCGCTAAAAGACAATCATGACCAAAAAGACTATCAGCATAGTCATCCCCATTTTTAACGAGGCTGACAATTTAGGGCATCTTTTGAGCGAACTTTAAGCCGTTGCACAAAAGATAACAGAAGATTTTGACTTCGATATCGGGTTTGTATTTATCGATGATGGAAGTACCGATGACAGCTTTGATATACTCAAGGCTTATGATTTTGGCACGCGCACAACTCGCTTGCTGCGCTTTTCTCGGAATTTCGGCAAAGAAGCCGCTCTCACGGCAGGTATTAAAGCTGCCGAAGATGCCGATGCCGCTATTTTAATGGACGCTGACCTTCAACATCCACCTGAATTGATCCATGAATTTATTCGCATCTGGCAAACTGAGAATGCCGACAGCGTCTATGCCTATAAAGCCAGCCGTCGAAATTCCGAGGGTATATTAAAAGCTGCTCTTTCTCGCATATTTTTTTGGCTCATCAATCGTGATTTGCGTTATGAAATTACTCCGGGTGCCGGAGATTTCCGTCTTGTCAATCAGCGAGTTATGAAAGCTCTTCTCAGTCTGCCTGAAAGCGATCGCTTTATGAAAGGGCTTTACGGTTGGGTTGGTTTTAAGCAAATTGGCCTGCCCTTCACTCCTCTGCCTCGGGTTCGGGGTAAAAGTCATCACAACATGCTTAAATTATTATCGATGACAATTGCAGCCATAACCAGTTTCTCGACGGCGCCCTTGCGTTTGACTGCGCTGGTGGGAATTGTTCTTGCCCTTTCGAGCTTCATCTACGGGTTTTATATTGTGATCGAATATTTCTTTTTTCCAGGAGTTCCAGATGGTGTCGCTTCCATTCTTACTCTGATCGCATTCTTTGGTGGAATTCAATTGATGTTTCTTGGAATTTTGGGAGAATATATTGGCAAATCGGTTCTCGAAGCCAAGAAGCGGCCAATCTATATCATGGCTGAGGAGATACATCGGGGAGATAATCTGAGTGCGGATCGCAGATGATTTTGGGCTTGGACGAGCCCATGACCGCGTGATCCTGTCATTGCTCGAGACGGGTCGCCTTGATGGTACTTCGGTTATGATGAGCAGTGCTTTAAGGTCTGATGACATTGCGAAATTGCAAGAACTGCGCCGGGATGGAGTCAAGATCGGACTTCATCTTAACCTCACTGAGGAACTTCCTGGAACTGCTCCCAAATGGCCATTGCCCCAAATTTTACGACCCATGCTCAGCAAACAAACTTTGGACGCGATTTCTAAGTCGCTTTCGGAGCAGGCAACAGCATTTATCGAACTATTTGGAAGTCCACCGGACTATTACGATGGTCACCAGCACTGCCATTGTTTCCCATCGATTGCACCTCTTGTGTCCCGCCTGCCCTATGGGCCTTCGACCTGGGTGCGTGCGCCATTGCCAGCAACACTTCAAGGTATCTGGCTTAATTTTCGCGCAGGCGGTGCCAAAACGCTTTTGGTCATGGCGTATGCCGCAAGAGCGAAACGTCTGTTCATAAGAGATGGGCTTCAAACGAATATTGACTTCTCAGGTTTTCTTCGACTTGATGATCCTGCAAGTGTTCGTCAATGGTTACCTCGTCTTTTATCATCAGCAGGTCCCCAATGCCTGATCATGCTTCACCCCGGCGATGATACCGACCCGATACAATGCAAAGGGCACGCGCCAGCAAGCCGCTCCGTCGAAGCCAAAATCCTGGAAGGTTCTTTAAAAGAATGAACAAATTTGGTCTCTTACTTTTCGGTCTTATCTTATTGCTTGCATTGCGCCTGTTAGCGATGATCTGGTTACCCATTTTAGATTCGACCGAGGCGCGTTATGCGGAAATTGCCCGCAAGATGGTCGAAACTGGGAACTGGATTACGCCGCAATTTGACTATGGTGTTTCGTTCTGGGCAAAACCGCCATTACATACATGGCTGTCAGCAATAGGGATGGATCTGTTTGGTGTCTCACCATTTACTGCGCGATTAGGAATATTGCTTTCAGCCATGGCGACACTAACAATACTATGGCGATGGGCGCGTTCAGTTACCGAAGATCAAACAGCGATTGCCGCCACATTGGTTGCAGCCAGTTCGGTCCTTTTCTTTGCTTCTTCAGCCTTTGTTCAAACAGACATGGTGCTCACGCTCGGCGTAACAGCCGGTATGGCCGGGTTCTATAATGGTCTGAACGGAAGCCGACGCTGGGGGTTACTCTTTTTCCTTGGCATAGCGATTGGTCTTTTGGCCAAAGGTCCCATAGCAGGCGTCTTAACGATGACACCTATAACGATCTGGATGTTATGGCGCGGAAGCTGGCGCGACCTTTTCAGATTGCCGTGGATTACAGGTGTGGCTTTGGTCTGTGTTCTTGTCATTCCTTGGTACGCAGCCGCTGAAATCGCAACGCCCGGATTCCTCGAATATTTCATTATTGGTGAGCATATCCAACGCTTTCTTCAGCCAGGCTGGTCAGGAGATCTTTATGGAGCTGGCCGCGAACAACCAAAGGGATTTATTTGGCTGTTTTGGATAATTGCAACGCTGCCGTGGAGCCCATTGTTGCCATTTTTGATCTACAAACTAAGGAAAAATCGAGTTTCGATCAAAGACGGTCTTTACATCTATCTGTTAGCGTTTGCATTAACACCATTGGTTTTCTTTACTTTCGCAGCGAATATATTGATCGCATATGTGTTGCCAGGGATCCCTGCCGCAGCATTGCTGGCCGTCATATTGTGGAGAAAATCGGGTTATAAAGGCGCGTTTTGGCTTAAACTTGGTACAGCCGAAGTTGTGGTGATCTCATCGATTTTAGTCGGCATTTCAATCCTTGGTTTGGATCGCTCATTTGCCCCGAGTGAAGGGCGGCTTATCGCTGACTATCCCGGGCAAGGTCGATTGGCAATTCTGGGTGGGCGCAATTACTCCTCCGAATTTTATACCGAGGGAAAAATCCTCCGCTTTCAAACACCAGAAGAATTAGACGGCTGGCTTGAACCAGGAGATGGGGTGTTGGTGCCAAAATATCTAGCAGAACCCTTCAAGGCTCAATTTGCGAACGCGCCTGAAGCCTTTGCCGAAGATCGAAAATACTTTCTATTCATACCCATATCAGCGACTGAGTAATCCAGAACAATCCATTCCTTAACGCTGTGAGTAGGTGAACTGCGTGTATTAGAATTCACAATCCGTCGCAAATTTTGCAATCCTATTTAGATTTGTACAGCTGTTTGCTGGATCAGCTTTCTTGTTCCAACCACCAATGATGCATGGCCTCAAAAACCGGTTTAAGCTGCAAGCCTCGCGCGGTCGCGGAATATTCAACACGTGGCGGCACCTCCGCATACACTTTACGGCTGATCAACCCATCGGTTTCTAACGCGCGAAGTTGCTGTGTCAGCATGGTCTGAGTGATGCCCTCAACTTCGCGGCGCAATTCTCCAAATCGTTTCGTGCCTTTGAAAATTAGCGCTTTTAGAATTGAGAGTTTCCATTTCCCGCCAATCATTGAGAAAATAATTGGCGCGGGGCAAATATCTTTTTCACTCAATTTGTCCATGTAAACTCGAATAGTCTAATTTTCATACTAAATAAGAAAAAACTGCCTTCTTGTCAAAATAGAGTATAGGATTGATATATCCTGCATCAACATAAAGGTTGAACCCAACCGCACAATGAAGGATGAAACATGCAAGTCATTTTATTGAAATTTGGACCCAACAAATCGGATGCCTCTCAACATATGGACGGACACAAGGCCTGGATCAAAGAAGGTTTGGATGACGGCGTTTTTCACATTGTTGGCTCTTTAGACATTGGCGGCGGCTTTATCCTTGCCAATGAGAAAGACAAATCTGCGCTTGAAGATCGATTGTCGAAAGACCCTTTTGTGGAACACGATATCGTCTCCGTTGAAACTTACCAGATCGACATCAATCAGACTTCTGAAATCTTCAATCAGCTCAAATCGTAACTTCCTTGCCCGTCGCAAATGTGTAAGATTTGGCGACGATCCGCTTGACGACATTAAGTTCCGTATCGTCCCGCGGCGAAAAGACCATGATCAACCCGGCTGGATAGTGACCTTGGGTAACAAGATAATGGTCTTCCCCCCACCCCGCATCGACAACTGTTTTGGCATCCCCTGCAGAGAGTTTCACATGCATGGAGCCATTATCGGGATGCGGGTGGATATGCGCGAATTCACGACCAACCATAAATGCATCATGGTTGCACTCGGTTCCTTCGTGCAAAACAAGCGCCCGCGCACCTGGCACAGATATGCCACTATGCTCGTTAGCAACTGACGGCAAAGCAAAACACCAATCATGCAATTTTTGAATGACATCGTCTGGCCCGTGCTGCGTGACTTGCGAATGCGGCAGTTTATTCGTGGTTCCGGGCGGGAGCCCATCGCGTTGCGGGAGTTCAAAAATCGCCATGATGGCCTCCATTATGTTGGTTATTTAGTGACGCCTCAAAGCATCAGCGCTTTACTGACCAAAGCTTCTTTGGTCTGATACTGAGACACATCAACACCTTGCTCGGCTAAAGCCTCGCTAAGCTCTTGTTCGCTTAATGCTTCAATAGCCCCTTCCGTCATTTTCATGAAGTTGAGCCGACGTCTGAGCGGTGGATTGGTCTCACCAAAGAGGTGCCTATCCTCAAACCCAAAATCTTCAGCATATTTCGTCATGAAATAGGCAAGAAACGTATTGATGCTTCGGCGCACGCGTGGATCATCGGTCATCAGATCAGATGAGGTTTCTAATGTCTCACGCATGAGCTTCACCCATCTCTCCGCACCTTTGTCGTTCATCAAAGCGATGGCATTATGCGTGTGATGGAAGTTCAAACGAAATTCCGCGCCATGATAATATGGCCCGCCACCCATCACATCGATCCACATTGATGCTTGCGTTCCGATATGATGGTTGAGACTGCCAACTTTTTCAAACACGGAGGTAAACCAAGGTTCATCAGCGAAAACGCGTTCATAGAAGCGTTTTACAATACCAACGATTGGGTCTTGCCCCAGAACTGAGAAAAGTTGCCAGAACTGAATAGGTTTTGAAACATCACCAGGTGCCGTTAAAGACAGAACATTAGCCATGCGAAGTGCATCTTTGGGCAGCAATCCTTTGTCAATTGCTGATGTGATATAGGCATGCTGGATCTTCTCACTCATATATCCATGCTGGGTTGGAAATTTTGGTAAATCGATACGTGTCATAATATGTCTCTAGGGAGGCTTAAAACGCGCTCCATTGTATTTCTGTGATTTTGCCTCTATTTAATTTCACAAGATCACAACAACAAGTACGATCATTTAGGATACTGTTATGAGCAATCTCCCATCCGCCGATGAATGCCGCATCGAACCGCTTGTATCCGCCATTTCAGGGCGATGGAAATTACTGGTCATTTATCGGCTGGCGCAGCGAACATTTCGATTTAATGAGCTACAGCGCTCTTTAGGCAATATTACACACAGAACACTCACACGTCAGTTGAGCGAGCTGCAAGATGCAGGCTTTGTGGCGCGAAAAGATTTCAAATCCATCCCACCACATGTTGAATATAGTTTAACCCCATTAGGCCAGAGTTTAATCCCCCTGCTGGAAGCCATGCATGAATGGGCGACAGATAATGCCGACAAACTACCCGGGGCGGAGTGAGGAAGTTTTAGAGAGGATTGGCTTCAATTTGTTAAAATAACACTTTTGCTTCTTCCTCTTTTAGCCACAACATTCGGCGCAAATCAGCATCGTAAAGTATGGCATCATTCAATTTTTCGACACCTAATTTTTCGATCAGGTTTTGTTTTTGTGAAAGCAGCGAGATGCCGAGACCCGCTGCATCATCGGTGATATCATAACCTAAAATATCTAAAATTGTGGGAAAGACATCCATCATGGAAGCAGGTCGCTCTATTCGTTTAGGTTCTATACCTGGACCAAAAGCTATGAATAGATTTCGACGTTCCATTTGATTGAGTCGGGAGGCAAGTTCTGATCCCATCAGCAAATGATCACTCTGAATTATGACGACGGTATTTTCCAACAGGCCATCAGCTTCGAGTCGATCCAGCATATTTTTGGCCATTACATTTGCGCATTCCAACCCAACGGCTATTGGTTTTTTCGACTTGATCTCGACTGATCCATCGAGACAAGATGGTAACGCAAATCCAGCAGGCCCATGACCACCTGTTGAACTTAGAGTCATCAAGAATGGTTGGTTATTGCCAGACAGCTGGCGAAACACCTTTTCACTGTAGTCAAAAACAGCGCTATCACCTAAAAAATTATGAACCTTGTGTGAGCTATAACCATCATATATTTCATCAAAACCTGTAACTTTCGAGAATCCGTGATCAAAATAAAATCTTGCTTTACCCGCGAAGTTTCGATCAGCCCCCGTAATATGTTCTGCATGGTACCCATTTTTCTTCAAAATTTCACCGAGGCATATAGTATTTGGAAGAAAACGGTCACCGGTTGAACTAAGATTTCGACTAGAAACTAGCCAAGGCTGGATCAATGGTACACCGCAATTCGACGCGACCATGCCAGCGATAGTCCATTCGGTATTTTTCGTCTGGTGAATGTTTATCGCGCTCATGCCCCGCCCTTCAAGTTCCATAATCGGCCGCATTACAGGGCCAAAAAAATGTTCATTTGCGAGAGTGCGCTCAGCGCTTTCTAGATAGATATGCAAAACATTAGGCTTTTCTGGCTTGTTTAGTTTGAGTGTTGTTAAAGGCTTATAATGTGACGGTAAAATTTGCTTGCCAGAGGCGCCAAACCCTAATCCTTTTACCGTTTCAACCGACAGTGGATTAAACAAAACCAAAGGAACCAATGCAATTATGTCGAAGCGAGAGAAAAACTTGCTTTGAGCAACTCCGACAGACATTGCCAACCCGATGATTACAATTCCAGAAAAAATGAGACCGCTCAGTTCTAAATAAAGATCTGGAATCCCGAATGAAGCAAATCCGTAGATTGCATGATAGATGATTGCCTGAATGTTAAAATCATCGAACATGGCTTGCATAGTTGCCCAGAATCCAAGCATTAATAGAGGGATGGTCAAAAAACTAAACTGCCGTTCTGTTTTTACCTCACCTGTCAATGCTACACGTACGATCAGTGCAGTCAAAAACACCAAAAAAGACGCGGCAAAAGCGAATTTTGGAACGTTGGGTAGCAGTAGGAAATAACCCAACCCCACGACTGTCGCGAGCGTTATCGCAAGAACAAGGAAAATTGTGAAGTTGGGAATCGCGAAATACTTGAACATGTGGCAATACTTTCTAGTTTTTGTATATGCCAAACCAATAACTATTAGTTGTTAAAGCGGTACTTAATACAACTCATATCCAAGCTGAAAATCTAGAATATTGGTATGTATAATAAACGCCGAATTAACCGCCTAACGAAGACGGTTAACGGTCGCCTTATCAGACAAGAGCATTGGTAACATAAGCTCGGTGTGACAGACATTTGTCTGAATTAGTTTTATGTGCGGCGATGTAAGTTTTAGGCGCAGCTAAATATGTGTTTTATTTTATTCAATTTCTAAGAATTATCTTAAAAGCATGCTTCGATATCGGTGATAATATCCAATTTCTGTCAAAGTCAGAGGTTTATAATGGGAAATGATCTTACAAGCCGAAGCGCGAACCCACGTGTTCCGACACAATTTCCTGTCACAGTCTTAACGCCGAGACGCCAGTCGCGTGGCCAGGTTATGACCATGTCGGATACCAGCTTAAAGATTAATTTAAAAGTTGATCTCGTTTTGAACAAAGGCGACGAAATCGCGCTGTCATTCTCTGGGGGACGGCTTCAAGGGTTCATGCACAGAGATGAATTTTACGGACAAATCATTCGCAGAGACGGCAGAGAGTTACAGGTCTATTTTGGACAAAATGATGATATGACAAGGCGATATTTAGCAGCGTTAAAAGATTACAAACTCAAAGCATCCGCTGCTATGTACCGCCCTAAAAAAATCGTATCCGGCAACACCCAATCTTTTGACGGCAATGAAATTGATAAGCTCATCGCCAAACTCACATCTGTTGAATATCGACATAAAAACGAAGCCAAACCTTATATCCCGAGCCAGGTTACGTTTACATAATTGAAGCGGGGATGTTGTTCTCGCTCCCCCACCCGTTTTACACAGCCGATTCCCTGCCCGTTTGGTAATTTGCTTTATAAATTGATCGACGCGGATTATATTTGATCTATGACCGATCAAACATCACAAAACCTGCAGGATATAACCCCGCAAATGGCTGCAGCCATGCTGCAATTTTATGCCGAAGCGGGAGTGGTGGATTTGCTCGAAGATGATCCTGTTGATCGCTATGCTGATACCATCAAACAGCTTGAAGAACGCAAAGCGAAAAAAGCTGCACAGATGGATCAGATGTTATCTGCCAATAAGGCGCGTGCGAATAATATTCGCCCGCAAGGAAATGGTGGGCAGGGCAATGGCGGGTCTGCACTAGGCCAACGCGCGAACCAGCCGCGACCAGCACCGACACAATCTGCCACAACACTTGCTGTGCCCGATCAGGCAGCGATGGATGAAGCACGTAGTTTGGCAAAATCCGCCGATTCCATTGACGAGCTAAGAACCATTATCTCCTCGTTTAAGGGCTGCAATCTGTGCCATAGCGCGAAAAATACGGTCTTTGCCGATGGCAATCCGGAAGCACCGATTATGTTGGTGGGCGAAGCACCTGGGCGCGATGAAGACATGCATGGCATTCCCTTTGTCGGACCATCTGGTCAATTGCTCGATAAAATGCTGGCAGCGATTTCACTTGATCGTACATCCACTTATATCGCTAATATTATTCCTTGGCGCCCGCCCGGCAATCGCACGCCTGTGGCCCATGAGATCGAACTGTGCCGTCCCTTCATTGAACGCCATATTGAATTAGTAGAGCCCAAGCTTTTGGTCTTTATGGGCAATGTCTCAACCTCCACACTGCTCAATACCAATAAGGGTATATTATCGATCCGCGGCAAATGGGATGAATATAGAATTGGTGAGACAAGCGTGCCAGCAATGCCAACGCTTCACCCAGCTTATTTGCTGAAAAACCCAGCAGCCAAGCGCAATGCATGGCATGATCTTTTGGCTATTCAGGCAAAGCTATCTGAGTTAACTTAACTCATCTTCAATATGGGCTTTGATGAAATCTTCAAAGCTCTTATCCTGATAAAAGCCAAGTTCCAGCGCACGTTCAGGGTTTAAATCCGAAACCCAGGTTAGCACGATCTTCTCAATCGTTTCATCGCGTTTAAACTCAACAAGATCCGCCACCTCATCGCCTGCCACATTGCGCAAGGCGACCAGCATATTATTCACCGTTGCAGAAATACCCGGCAACATAAGGTTTCGATCATCGCCCAAGTCTTTCGCATCAATTTCAGCCGCATGGATAATGTTTTTGATGATGGTACGCGGGGAAGAAAAGTAATGACGATAGTCTTCTGTCACTGGGCAAATGGCTTTTTCACCCACTAAAGGCTCACGAATGATCGATGATAAGAATGAGGACGCGGCCGCATTGGGTTTGCCCGGGCGCACAGTGATGGTGGGCAATCGCACCCCTCGCCCATCGACCAAGCCTTTGCGGGAATAATCATTGAGCAGCAATTCACAGATGACTTTTTGCGTGCCGTAAGAACTTTGCGGTGAACGGATGGAATAATCTTCAATCGGTTGCGGGGTTTCAGCGCTATAAACCGCTATAGATGATGAAAACACCAAAATCGGCGGTGTTGGCAATTGGCAGATGCGCTTTAACATATGCAGCATGCCATCAAGATTAACCTGATAGCCCAATTGCATATCCGCTTCTGCTTGGCCTGAGACGATTGAGGCTAAATGAAAAATCACATCCGTATCATCAGAAATGGCGGCAGAAACGCTTTTTTCATCCGTCATTTCAAGCTGAGTGAACTGGATGGGAAAATCCGCTTGGATCTGATTTTGCGGTTCCACCATGTCGCAAAGCGTGATCTTTCCGATGGCTTTGTCGCGCAAAAACCCATGTTCTGCGAGCTTGATTGCCAATTTTTGCCCGATAAAACCGGCCCCACCCAAAATCACAATATTCATTTTTCCACCTCAACTTTTTTCCCATTATAATCAAATAGATAATTGCGAGAAGCGAAAATTGACTTTCAGCCACAACGATTTTGATTGCGCGCAGCTTTATCATATGTCATTGGCGAAGTGCGATCTAATTTCGTGAAACAAGACCTCAGACCGTAAAAACGGCAGAAGGCAGCACCCAAACATTTTGATAAATTGCCTTGATTTCGGCGCCCGCATTGTAAGAAGGAATCCCACTATGAGAGCTCTGCTTATTCCAGTATTTGCACTTTTATTGTCGACCTTGTTCATGCAAGTGGGTGGCGGCATGGCCAGTTATCTCGTGCCATTGCGCGCAGCGGAAGAAGGTTGGCGCACAATCAATATCTCATTGATTGCAGCCGGATTTGCATTCGCATTTACGCTAGGCTGCATTGTGGTGCCGCGCCTTGTGTTCAAGGTCGGGCATGTGCGGGTCTTTTGTGCTCTGACCGCCTTGATGGCAATTTCGCTGCTGCTCCACGCGATTATTGTTGATCCTGTTGCATGGGTTTTCTTCCGCGCATTGGCTGGTTTTGGTCTATCTGGCTGTTACATGGTGATCGAAAGCTGGCTCAATGAAAAAGCGCCCAACGAAAGCCGTGGTTCGCTGTTTTCTATCTATATGATTGTGACCATGGCCGGCATGACTATGGGGCAGTTTATCGTTCCGCAAGGTGATATTACCCAGACAACGCTGTTCATTGTGTGTGCCGTGACATTCTTGTTTGCACTCCTGCCAACGACTTTATCAAATGCCTCTTCACCGCAACCACTTAATGAAGTTGAGTTTGATCTCAAAGGCTTGTTTGAGCGTTCGCAGGTGTCTGTGGTCGTTTCCGCAATTTGCGGATTTATCACCGGATCCTGGATGAGTTTGGCACCCGTTTATTCCACCATGCAGGAATTAACCGCCACAGAGGGTGCGATCACACTCGCCATGGCCGTTATCGGTGGTGCTGTGTTCCAATATCCACTGGGCTGGCTGTCTGATAAAATGGATCGACGCTATGTCATGGTGCTCATCGCCATCATCGGCTCCGTGGCGTGTCTTTTGGCCATGTTCTTGGGCGTGGATAACCGGATCATCTTCTATGGTGTGGTGGTTCTCATCGGCGCATCAATCTTCCCACTTTATTCCGTCACAATCGCCCATGCGAATGACTATTCAGCTGCGGATGAGTTTGTTGAAACATCATCGGGGCTTCTCATCGTTTATGGTGTGGGGTCGATTATCGGTCCGCTCTTGGGTGCGGTGGCTATGGAAAGCTTTGGTCCTTATGGATTATTTGCCATGATTGCCATTTGTTTCGTCGCGGTCGGTGTTTTTGCTGCTTACAGATCTCTGCAACGCGAGCAAGCGCCGGAAGAAGAACGTACAGACTTCTTGGCAACGCCGATGGCGCGTGCAGCTTCTCCACAATTGTTCGAGCTTGATCCCCGTTCTGACCCTGAATGGGGCTTATCGGATGACGAAGACGAGACCAGCGCGCAGCCTAGTGCCTAGTAAGTGTTAAGATTGGCTTTTAAGATTGACTGGCGGTAATGCGGCGCTGTTCTTTGCGCTGTAGTCCCAATTGATGTTCGCGATAAATAATAAAGATACCGGCGGCCGCGACAATCGCGGTCCCGAGCAGCATCTGTCCTCCGGGAATATCGCCAAATAATATGAACCCAAGCACAATACCAAAAACGATCGATGTATAATCAAATGGCGCAATGGTCGACACACTTGCATGGCGATAGCATTCTGTCATCAAAATTTGGCCAACGCCGCCAAGCACGCCAGCGCCTATTAAAATCGTCGCATTATAAAGATCAAGCGGCGCCCAGCCAAAAAACGCCGTTAGCGCAGCGAAGAAGGACGCCATGGACGAGAAATATAGCACTACTGTCGGTGATTTTTCGGTTTTCACCAAAGCGCGCACAAAGATTGTCGCCATGGCGGCAAACATTGTCGAGAGCACAATCGCGACAACACCATAAAGTTCATCCTGGCTTGTCGCACCATCTAACAGTGTGATGCGTGGCCATGAGATGATCAGCACACCGCTCAACCCAACGGCAACCGCCGCCCAACGATAAAAGCGAACTTTCTCGTGCAACAGAATTGCGGCAAAGACAACGGCAAATAATGGTGTTGCGTGACGCAAGGCAATCACATCTGGCAAAGGCAGCTTTGTTAGACCATAAAAGCCAAGCCCCATACCGCAACATCCAACAATTGAGCGCCCCAAATGCCCCAATGGACGTTTGGTATGAAAGGCTTCCTTGAGCTGATGCCGATAGGCGAGATAGGCAAAAACAGGCACCATGGCAAAGAACGCCCTGAAGAAAATGATCTGACCAACGGGCACGCCGTCACCGACCAATTTGATCATGGCTGACATTGAGACCAGAAACAAAACCGATGTCACCTTTAGACCAATGCCGACAAGTGCTGCCTGGCGGCCATCACTATCGATATCGCTTTTAGGTTGATCGCTTATTTCTTTGGATGACACGACTCACATCTCACTTTCAGAGCACCTTCATACATCAAAAATGAACTAAGGTCTCATTCATAAGACTGATCGATTGAACGATAAATGTGATCAGTTCCTTACCAAACCGCCCAAAAGGCTTGATATTTGAATAAAATCAAGCCTCAATACAGCCCGAAACCCTAGGTTTTGGACGAAATGATAACGGTTCATTAGCTCTCTCGTGCCAGAAAGGTTCGGAGATTTAAAAAGAATCGATTAAAAAAGACACCGAATTGGGACATTGGCATGCGAAGCAACACGGGACAGGTTTTCCATCTATCAGAGTATCAACCTACTGATTTCGTTTTAGAAAGAACAGATCTCACCTTCGAGCTTCACCCCACAGAAACCAAACTTATCGCAAGGACCTTGATGCATCGCCGCGAAGGGGTTTCCATTGATGCGCCACTGGTGCTAGCAGGCGATGAATTGAATTTAGAATCAGTTCAAATCGACTCAGTAGATGTTGTTGATGCTGATCGTGATGTGTCTCCCGATGAGCTGACTATTCGCAATTTGCCAGAAAGCGTTGCATTTGAGGTCACAGTCACAACAATTTTATCCCCAGAAACCAATACGAAGCTGATGGGACTTTATCGCACCAATGGTGTTTACTGCACACAATGTGAATCTGAAGGCTTTCGCCGGATGACATATTTCTACGATCGCCCTGATGCGATGTGCGTCTACACCGTGACCATCATTGCTGACAAAGAAGACACACCGGTCTTGCTTTCCAATGGCAATTTCTTAGGTGTTGGCGGCTATGATGAAGGTCGTCATTTTGCCGCTTGGTATGACCCGCATCCAAAACCATCATATCTCTTCGCCCTTGTTGGCGGTGATCTAGGTGTCATTGAAGACAAATTCACCACAATGTCTGGCAAAGATGTTGTTTTGAAAATCTTTGTCGAGCATGGCAAGGAATCTCGAGCATCATACGCGATGGATGCGCTTAAGCGCTCGATGAAATGGGATGAAGAGAAATTTGGTCGCGAATATGATCTTGATATCTTCCAAATTGTCGCCGTGTCAGATTTCAATATGGGCGCGATGGAAAATAAAGGGCTGAACGTCTTTAACGATAAATATGTTCTGGCTGACCCTGAAACAGCAACAGATGCCGACTACGCCAATATCGAACGCATCATTGCGCATGAATATTTCCACAATTGGACAGGCAATCGCATTACCTGTCGTGATTGGTTCCAACTTTGCCTCAAAGAAGGCCTAACGGTTTACCGCGATCACGAATTTTCAGCCGATGAACGCTCTCGTTCTGTTATTCGCATCGATGAAATTCGCACACTTAAATTGATCCAGTTCCCAGAAGATGCAGGCCCTTTAGCGCATCCTGTGCGTCCTGATACCTATAAAGAAATCAACAATTTCTACACCGCAACCGTTTACGAAAAAGGGTCTGAAGTCTGCCGCATGATCCGCACGATCTTGGGTGCTGAAGATTTCCGCAAAGGCATGGATCTATATTTCCAGCGCCATGATGGTGATGCAGCAACAATCGAAGATTTTGTTGCATGTTTTGCTGAAGTTAGCGGCCGCGATTTCAGCCAATTCAGTCTTTGGTATGATCAGGCAGGCACACCAAGCGTAACTGTTTCCACATCATGGGATGAAAGCTCTTCAAGCTTTAAGGTAGAGCTAGAGCAAGCTTTAGCGCCAACACCAGGCCAGAGCAAAAAAGAAGTGATGCATATCCCGCTATATTATGCGCTGATTGGTGAAGATGGTGAGAACTACGACATCGCCCCAGAAGGAAGTGATGACAGCGAAGTTCTGCATCTCACCAAACGCAAACAGACATTTGAATTTAAAGGTCTTAAATCTCGCCCAGTTTTATCGATCAATCGCGGTCTATCTGCGCCGATAAATGTCTATATGGAACAAAGCAATGAAGACTTAGCCCATATCGCCCGTAACGACACAGATGGTGTTGCGCAATGGCAAGCATTGCAGGATCTGGCGACACGTGTTTTGATTGACGGCACAAAAGCTGTTCAAGATGGCGGTGCAGCATCCGCTGATGATCAGTTGATCGACGCTTATAAAGCAATCGCTGGCAATGCTGATCTTGAGCCGGCATTTAAAGCGCAAGCTCTGATGTTGCCAAGTGAAGCTGATATCGCTCGCGAAATTGGCAAAAATATTGATCCAGATGCGATTGAAACTGCGATTTCAACCGTCAAGGATGCGATCGCTGCAGCATTGGCCGATATTTGTGAGACCTTCATTGCCGATATGAAAACAGATGGCGAATTTGATCCTGGCGCAGAACCTGCTGGTAAACGCGCTCTATCCTCTGTTGCGCTATCTTACTTATCGCGCAGTGATGGCAATGCATCGCGCGCAGCTGAGGCTTATAAAGCTGCAAATAACATGACGGAGCAAAGCTCGGCTTTGCAAATCCTGACGAGCCAATATCCTGATGCGTCGGAGACGGAAGATGCTTTGCAGGATTTCAAGTCGAAATTTACTGACAATCCGCTTGTGATGGATAAGTGGTTGGCCCTTCAAGCAAAGATGCCTGGGGACAGCGCATTGGCAAAAGTTAAGGCTCTGCTCGAAGACGATGCTTATGACGCGAGTAATCCGAACCGCATTCGCTCATTGATCGGAACCTTTGCAGGCGGCAATGCAACAGGCTTTAATCGAACTGATGGCAAAGGTTATGATTTGCTAGCTGATCAGATTTTGGCAATTGATCCGAAAAACCCGCAAGTCGCAGCACGCCTTTTAACAACCATGCGGTCATGGCGAAATCTGGAGCCTGTTCGACAAGCTGCGGCAAAAGCTGCATTGGAAAAAATCTCGTCCAATGACAAGTTGTCGACCGATATATCTGATATTGTTGAAAGAACACTTGCGGAATAACGCAAATCAGTTTCGCGTAAACTGATACTTTTCATTTATAAAACTAACAAAAAATTGTGACACTCTCGTTGTGCCGCATTTTTTTTGATCATTTAATTAAATTCTTAATAAAAAATTTACGAGTCATAACAGAAGGTTAACGCCAAACTTTGCCGAAGGGTGGCATGTGCCACTAGACACGAGGAATCTGCTCTGATTCATTAGGGTAGATTCGGGTGTTAGGGATGTCCGGATCACACGGGGATTTTAACATATGGTGAATGTGAATAGCATTCGTGCGGCTAATGACGCGCGTTTGAAAATGGAATCCGTTGCCAAACAATTTGATGAACGTGAGCTGGCGGGCCACGCGAAATTGTTTGCAAAACCAAGGTACCGGCGGCTGGAAAATGCTGAACCGGTTTTAAAACGCTCAATTCCTATCCTTATCCTTACATTTCTGCTCTTTGTCGCGCTGGCGCGATGTATCACCGTCTATGAGCATTATGAACGCTACTCTGCGACTGCCCAGCAAGCCACGCAACTCACTTTGACAGCCATCTCCTCTGTCATTGGTGTGAATCCTGAACCAACATTAAATGCTAATCGGCTAGAAACTGAAGCGCAAATTGGTCTCGTTTTGGATCAATTTGCAATTGATCAGGGCCGAATTGTTGCGATTGCAAACGCAAAAGGCCGCATATTTGCAAGTTCGAATATCGGAAGTGGTTTTGTTGGGCTTAATCTCTCCACTTTAATTGGCGAAGGTTCGGCCATTCAGATTTTCGGCAAACGTGCTGGTGTTCAACCGGTCACGCTTGGCGAAAACGCGTCAACGCATGCGGGTCGGGATATGTATGCAGCGCTCGCCCATATCGATGACAAAGTAGGGTCAATTCTGGTGCTTTCCCCGCAATCACCTGATTTACTCTCTTGGTTCCGTAAGACAATATCACTTAATGTGACGCTGTTTATCGCAACTGCAGCTATCTTGATCATGATCTTATATGCCTATTTCTTGCAAGTGGGTTATACTAAGGATGCGACTGATATTTATACAGAATCTCAAAGACGCGTCGACATGGCGCTCTCACGCGGCCGTTGCGGATTGTGGGAATGGGACATGGCGCATAGTCGGCTCTTTTGGTCGAGTTCCATGTACGAAATGTTGGGTCTACCCGCCAAAGACAGTGTGCTCAGCTTTGAGGAAGCAGCAAAACTTATGCATCCCGATGACGGGAATATTTATGTTTTAGCGCGTCTCGCTGCCCGTGGTGAGATCCGAGAGATCGACCATGAGTTTCGCATGCGTCACGCTAATGGTGACTATGTCTGGTTACGAGCTCGTGCTCAGCTGATTGATCGCACAAGTTCTGGCAGATATCTTGTTGGTATTGCCATGGATGTGAGTGAACAACATCGTCTGCAGAAGCGAAAAGCTGAAGCTGATCAACGCTTGTTTGACGCGATTGAATCAACCCGTGAGGCCTTTGTCTTATGGGACAAGCAAGATGGCTTGGTGATTTGGAATGACTATTTCCAAAAAGTGCACAACCTCCCCGATGATGTGCTTCAAGCCGGCATGCACCGTGATAAAGTGATGGCCGCAGCCAAACGCCCAATTGTCGATCGCATCATCCCCGCGATCAGCCCCAATGGTTACACAAAGGCGTTCGAGATTAAACTTGCTGATGGCAGCTGGCTACAAATCAGTGAACGCCGTACCAAAGATGGCGGCTTGGTATCCGTTGGCACAGATATTACTGCGCTTAAGCTCAACCAAGATCGCCTACGCGATTCAGAAAAACGATTGATGGCCACAATTGGCGATTTATCCAAATCGCAAAAAGCGCTTGAAGATAAGGCTGAGCAGCTCAGTAAACTCAACATAGATTATCAACTTGAGAAAGAACGTGCACAAGCGGCGAATAAATCTAAGTCTGAATTCCTCGCCAATATGTCCCATGAGCTTCGCACACCGCTTAACGCTGTGATTGGTTTTTCTGAGATCATAAAAAATCGCATGTTCGGGCCGTTGGGCTCTGAAAAATATGAGGAATATAACAACGATATTCACTCAAGCGGCAAGCACTTGCTCGGTTTAATTAATGATATTTTGGACATGTCTAAAATTGAAGCAGGTCAGATGAAAATTGAGCGGGAAGACATCACCTTTGATCCGATCATTGATGAAGCTGTTCGCTTGATCGCTACTCAGGCTGAGAAAAAATCTATCGAAGTTAATGCGCAGATTGAGAAGGATCTTCAGCTACTTGCCGATCGTCGAGCGATGAAACAAGTCATGCTCAATCTACTCTCAAATGCGGTGAAATTCACCGATGATGACGGGATGATTTTTGTCAGAGCCAGACAAGTTGGTGATGCCATCACCGTATCTGTACGTGATACAGGCATAGGCATTCCACGCGCAGCACTTGCAAAAATCGGGCAGCCCTTTGAACAGGTTCAAAACCAATTTTCAAAAAGTAAAGATGGCTCTGGGCTTGGCTTAGCGATTTCGCGCTCTTTAACAAAATTGCATGGTGGTGCCATGCGCATAAGCTCGGAAGAACATATCGGCACAATTGTTTCCATTCGTGTGCCCGTTGCCGCACTATTAGATGATTGTGAAGACGAAGCGATTATTGAAGACACACAAACCGTTTCAGAAATTCACGCTGCGGAGTAAGCATTACCAAATTTGAGTAGACGTCGATTAAGCATTGCATTAGAAACGCCTCCCAAGACTTTAAACGCCCCCATGATAAAAATGGGGGCGTCTTTTTTTGAATTTGGATTGCTTAGCGACGAAACCCTTTGCGCTTGCCACGCATTTTGCGGATTTCTTCTTCAGACAACGAACCATCTGAATTCAGATCGAGAACCGCAAATTGTTTATCCATGCGATCCTTGAGCTCTGCAACCGTTACAGAGCCATCACCGTTCACATCAAGACGCTTCATCATCGCCTCTTCACGGCGGCGTTTGCGCTCAGCTTCCATGGCCGCAGCAATTTCCTCTGTGGTCAAAACACCATCACCATCTTTGTCAGCGGCAATCATCTTACCCAAACCAACAGCGGCAAATTCTTCCGGAGAAATTGAACCTGATGCATCAGTGTCAATTCGCTCGATATTCATGCCTCGTTTTCCTTTACCTTTGCGTTTTTTATCATCTGCAAAAGCTGAACCAGTTGTTGCCAGCCCAACACCGATCATCGTCAATGTTGTGACTGAAACTAGCGTCAATTTTTTCATACTCATTTTATGCTCCTTTTCGCATATGGTCGTCGCCCCACATTGCGTGAAGTGGCAAATTGAGCGAACATATCCGCCAAACCTGCCTATGGTATGATCGAACCAGCCCCCAACAAACATGTTGTGGCCGATCATGCTATGCGCCTTCTTTTAAGGAAGGCGCACAACCTCGTTAAATATCGTGCGTATCCGTTTTGAAGTTGTCTCAATCTCGGTTTGCAAGATATTCATATCCGGTAAGTTGACACTTCGCAGGATCACATCCTGAAACCCGCTAGGTGCCTCTTCCAATTCAAATTCACCCTCGATACAAAGCTTGATCATCTGCGAAAGTTCCGTCCAAAGTTTGAGCGCAGATGACAATTCATCGCTTTGTTCGACGCCCAGTTGCGGCACAGCTAATACTTCCAAAAGATGCGATGTGCTGGTCTCGTGGATTAAAGGTTCCCAACCATTGGCGCGCTCACGCAGGGATAAATACTGCACGACAAATTCAATATCGACGAGCCCGCCCGGGATCAGTTTGAAATCCCACATATTTTGCGGTGGCTTTTCCTGATCAATGAGTTTACGCATTTTGGTGACTTCTTTCACCAAATTGGCATGATCACGCTCTGCAGCCAGAACTGCCCGGATCTCCGAATGCACCTTATCCATCAAGTCTGCATCACCTGCCACACAGCGCGCACGCGAAAGTGCCATATGTTCCCACACCCATGCTTCTTCGCGCTGGTATTTAGAGAATGCTTTGATCGAGGTCGCCACTGGGCCTTTATTCCCAGATGGGCGTAACCTTAAATCAACTTCGTATAAAACCCCTTCTGATGTTGGCGCGGAGAGCGCCGCGATCAGCCTTTGTGTCAGCCGCGCATAATAGCGAACAGGATCCAGCGCACGTTGCCCTTCGCTCACATCAGATTCCATGACATCTTGATCGTGATCATAAATCAAGATCACATCGACATCAGAACCTGCTGTCATTTCTCTTGAGGCGAGTTTACCCATGCCCAAAACTGCAACTTTGCCACCGGGAATGGTGCCGTGCTTGCTGGCAACCTCGTCTTCAACAGCGCGCAACGCCTGACAGATCATAAGATCGGCGAGATCGGACAATGCCACTGCTGCTCTTGTTCCGGTGATTGCGCCAGTGAGCAATCTGACACCAATGAGAAACTTTTGCTCGGCGTTGAAAATACGCAAGCGATCCAGCACGATTTCATAATAATCAGCGCCTTCAAGAAATAGATCTAGACGCGTTTCCAAATAATGGCGCGTGGGCAATTCTGACAAAGCTGCGGGATCGAGCATACCATCAAAAATATGAGGACGATGGGCGATGATATCAGCTAAGCGCGGCGCACACGTCATGATCGTTTGCAACATCGATAAGAGGCTTGGATTATTGTTCAAAAGCGAAAAGAGCTGAATGCCGGCAGGTAATCCCGATAAGAAAGCATCGAATTTAAGTAATGCCTCATCAGGCTCTTTGGCATCGCCAAAGCTACGCAACAATTGCGGCCCAAGCTCGGTCAAACGCTCCCGCGCCTTCTCACTTTGCGTCGCGCGATATCTTCCCCGATGCCAATTTCGGACAATTCGGATAATGTCAGATGGACGTTTATAACCAAAAGTTTGCAATGTTTTTAAGGTATCTGGATCATCATCTTCGCTGGTAAAAGACAAATTCCCGGCTTCATCACTGAGCCCGACTTCTTTTTCAAACAGATCCGCATAGCCGGTTTCGACAGCGCCGAGATGTTCCAGGAGATTTTTGCCAAATGACTTGCTGGTCTTATCCCCCATCATCAAAGCAATCGCCTTGAGCTCGTCTTTGTCCTCCGGCAATTCGTGCAACTGCTGATCGGCAACCATTTGGATACGATGTTCCAGATCTCGCAAATACCAATAGCTTTTTAAAAGACTATCGGCTGTGGCCTTGTCCAACCAATGTGCTTCAACGAGTTTTTCCATCGCCTCATCTGTGCGGCAAACGCGCAGGTCTGGGTTTCTACCACCCGCGATGAGTTGTTGCGTTTGAACGAAGAACTCAATTTCGCGAATACCGCCGCGACCCAATTTGACATTGTGACCTTCAACCGAGATATCACCTAACCCACGATGGGCGTGGATCTGGCGCTTGATCGAATGAATATCCGCAATGGCGGCAAAATCGAGATATTTGCGGAATATAAAAGGCTGCAACTCACTAAGAAAACGTCTGCCTGCCTCAAGATCACCCGCCACAGGTTGGGCTTTGATATAAGCAGCGCGTTCCCAGTTTTGACCGCGACTTTCATAGTAGTGCATCGCCGCTTCAATCGGGAATGCCAATGGCGTAGATCCTGGATCAGGGCGCAGGCGCAGATCTGTTCGGAAGACATAACCATCACGCGTATAATGCTGCATGATATGAATAAGCCGGCGCGCCATTTTTGCAAAGACATCTGTCGCCTCGCCGCGATCTTCGACGATACCGGCATCCGCTTCAAAAAACACAACAATATCGATATCGGAGGAGTAGTTTAATTCTCCCGCCCCCAGCTTGCCCATGCCAAGCACAATCAGACCGCTATCTTTGCTCGGTTCAGTCACGTCCTTTAAGACGAGCTTGCCGCGGTCATGCGCTTCGTAAAGCAAATGATCGATTGCCGCTGACAGTGTTGCAGACGCAAGGTCACTCAAATATTGCGTTGTGTCTTTGGCAGTCGTGATTTGGGCCAGATCATAGAGGGCAAGCGACAAAGCAGCCTGTTTTTTGGCCTGACGCAATTCGCACATCAAATCCGCTTCAGATACCGGCTGACCATCTTCATCGCGCCAAGCACTTTTCGCCCGCGCCATGATGTCATCCATTTGAGATTTAATATCGCTGTGAAGCGCATAAGCCAGTAAGTCCGGTTTGGCCGCGACAATACCATATAGAAATGGGCTCAGCGCCAAAGCAGCTGTTAAAAAGGAAAAACATTCACTATCTTTGTCCAATAGAGACGCGAGTGCTTCACTTTCGGATACCGCTTCACGTAACATATCGGACACATCTTTGGCCGACTTATTGCTGGGCGCAAGGATCGGCGATCGATCAAGATCGATTAATTTCATCAAATCAGCGATGTCAAATCCCCCTCTCCTATCTCTAAGTCATACCACTATGTCTTGATCGGAAATTTCAGGCTGACCGTTAATCCAGGCAAATCTTCTTGCTGGTCATCGGTCGCTGATAGTTCCAATTCACCCCGATGCATGCGCATAACCGCATCCACCAGCGAGAGCCCCAATCCCGTGCCTGGTTTATTCCGGCTTTTATCCAAACGCACAAATCTTTTCGTCACTTCATCATATTTATCTTTTGGGATACCCGGGCCGTTATCTGCAACGCTTAAAACAATCTCGTTATTTTCAGCCTTTAGCCTGACCCAAATACGCGCATCTTTGCGCGTCTTCTCCTCAAGGCTTGAATATTTGATGGCATTGTCCATCAAATTGCTCAAGGTTTGTCCGATGAGTTCACGGTTACCACTGATCGTAATGTCTTTATCGATCTCGGTGATCAGTTTTACATCGGCGTCTTCTGCCACTGGTTCATAAAGTTCGGCTGCATCAAGTGCGACGGCGGACAAATCCAGATCGCTGAGTTTTGCAGCAGCGGAACCTGCTTCGACGCGCGAGATCATCAAAAGTGCAGAGAAAATGCGTATCAATTGATCAGATTCTGAGATCATGTCTTCAAGCGCGGCGCGATAATCTTTTGCTGTTGCTTTTGATGCCAGCGTTGATTCTGCGCGATTGCGCAAACGTGTGAGCGGGGTTTTTAAATCATGCGCGATATTATCGGACACCTGCCGCAAGCCTTCATTGAGCTGTTCAATGCGACCAAGCATCGTATTGAGTGAAGTCGACATCCTGTCAAATTCATCTCCCGAGCCCATAACAGGCAAACGTTGGGACAAATCACCGGCCATAATCTTTTCACTGGCTGCGGACATGCGATCAATGCGTTTGAGTGCCGATCGCCCAACAAAGAACCAAATCGCCAATGCACCCAACCCCATAATTGCAAGCGCTGACATAAGCGCGCGTTCAATTAAATTGCTGAAACGATCTGGTTCAGCCAAGTCTCGGCCGACCAACAACTTAAACCCATTGGGCAGCTCCATAACATGCGCGAGCGCTGTATATTCAGCGTCAAAATCGCCGAAACGCTTATATTTAAACGGCACCTTGATATCACCATTTTGATCAAAAATGCCTGGCTGTATTTCAGCTACATTACCCGCAAAAATCTCGCCATTTGGTGAAGCAATAATATAGAGATTTGATCCTGGCTGGCGGGAACGACGCTCAATTTGCCGCACGAGCCCATTTACCCCGCTTCGGCGATATGTGTTGTTGATCGCACGCACTTCACGCTCAATCGCGCGTTCCGTTTGTCCTCTTATCGCGCGTTCGGACTGTGCGCTAATGTAAAATAAAAGCGCGGTCGCTGACACGACAAATAGCAGGAGATAAAGTAGCGACAACCGCACTGCGGTCGTTTTGAGCATGGCTTTTATTCGCGCCATCGCCTTAATTCTCCGAGGCCTTCAAGATATAGCCAGCACCACGAATGGTGTGCAACAAAGACCCTTCAAAGCCTTTTTCAATCTTGGACCGAAGCCGCGAGATATGTACGTCAATAACATTGGTCTGCGGATCAAAATGATAATCCCAGACATTTTCAAGCAACATTGTACGGGTGACAACCTGCCCGGCATTGTTCATCAGATATTCAAGGAGTGAATATTCACGCGGTTGCAGGTTAATCACTTGCCCACCGCGACGCACTTCGTGGCTTAAGCGGTCCAATTCCAGATCACCAACACGATACACAGTTTCAGTATCGCGGGTGCCTTTGCGACGGCCGAGAATTTCAACGCGGGCCAATAATTCAGAAAATGCATATGGCTTAGTAAGATAATCATCGCCACCCGCACGAAGACCTGTGACGCGGTCATCAACCTGCCCAAGGGCGGATAAAATCAATACCGGTGTTTCATTGCCTTGATCGCGGAGTGACGAAATAATCGATAGGCCATCACGTTTTGGCAACATGCGGTCAACAACCATCACATCATAGCTGTTTTCGGTCGCCAGGAAGTACCCGCTGTCACCGTCACTTGCATGGTCGACATTCAAACCCGCCTCACGAAATGCTTTCGTAAGATATGCCGCAGTTTCCAAATCGTCTTCAATAATAAGAATCTTCATAATTTCAACTTTTAAAAGATTTCTGTCCCATTGAACAGACTTCGCCCATTCCCGCTCGCGCCGCCCTTAAACTATCAACATAAAACGAAGCGGCGGCATCTAATACGCTGACAACCGCCGCTTCTAAAAAGAGCCACACATCGGGGGCGACATGTTGACACGTGGCTCTTAGAGTTTTCCTGAAAACGCTGTTTACAAGTTAGGCAAATTGGGAGGAAAGCACGCCCTCAGGAATTTGTTGTCAGCCAGCAAACGCGCCCGCCTGCTGGCTGACTGTTCTTAACCTTGGTCGATCGGCAACGCGATGAAGCTATTTTGGTTTTCGCGTTGGATCTGGAACAAGGCAGCCTTGCGGCCATCTTTTGCGGCTTTGTCGATGACTTGCGCCACATCAGCCGCTGATTTGACATCGCTATTGTTGACCGCAACGATCACGTCACCAGCACGCATACCGCGCTCTTGAGCAACGCTGCCATTATCAACTTCAGCAACAACAAGACCTGGGCCTTCTGAATTCGGTTCAACGGCAATGCCTAGGCCTTCAACAAAAGCTGGTTTGATCTCTTCTTCAGGGATCTCTTGTGACGGTGTATTGGCTGCCAAAGCTTGTTCAACTGGCAAAGTGCCAAGTTTTACATTGATGGTTTCAGCTTTACCGGCACGCCATACAGTAAGTTCAACTTCTGTATCAGGATCAAATGCACCGATTTTCTTAGCCAAATCACGCGCATCTTCAACGGTATCGCCGTTCACTGCTGTAATCACGTCACCAGCTTGAATACCGGCCTTGGAAGCAGGTGTGTCACTTTCTGAATTTGACACAAGCGCACCTTGTGGCTCAGCAAGACCAAGTGATTCAGCAATATCAACACTGACGGGCTGAATGCGTACACCAAGCCAACCACGGGCAACTGCACCGCTTTCGATCAGATCATCGACCACAGAGCGAACAGTTGTTGCTGGGATCGCAAAGGCAATACCCACATTGCCGCCTGATGGAGAGAAGATTGCAGTGTTCACACCGATCACTTCGCCATTTAGGTTAAATGTCGGGCCACCTGAGTTACCACGGTTCACCGCAGCATCCACCTGAATGAAATCATCATATGGGCCAGCGCCAATATCGCGACCACGGGCGGATACAATACCCGCGGTCACGGTGCCACCCAGGCCAAACGGATTACCAACGGCAACAACCCAGTCACCAACGCGGATTTGTTTTTCATCAGCAAGTGCTACATAAGTAAATTTTTCAGTTGGCTCGACTTTAAGAACCGCCAAGTCAGTACGCTGATCACGACCGATGAGTTTTGCGTCATGCTCAACACCGTCTTTTGTAATCACTGTAAAGGCTGAACCATCGCCAACTACATGACTGTTTGTGACGATAAAGCCGTCTTCTGAAATAAAGAAGCCAGAACCTTGGCTGACAGGACGCAAACGACGTCGCTCATCACCACCACGGCGATTATCGCGTTCTGCGCGGTCTTGCCTGTCTCCCTGACCACCAAACTCTCTAAAGAAACGTTTTAATGGATGGTCATCAGGAAGGTCACCGAAACCGCGACCGCCGAAATCAAAGTTAAAACGACTATCATCATTTGAAACAGGTGTGACTTCACGCTGCACTCGGACGGAGACAACGGCAGGGGAAACCGCTTCTACGACATCAGCAAAGCTTGGTGCTTGAGGCGCTTCCACACGTACGGCCTCAGCATAAGCAGCGTTATTTTGAACCGGTAGACCAGTGACGAGCATAGTGGCAGCCAGACCCGCTGCTGCTGTTGTCGTCAAAAGTGCTTTCGGCGATAATTTCAAGATTTTTGGCATTCTAAATTCCTCATATTCAATGTATCGACTGGAGATCGATTGATGAGGTCAATTTAAGAACTGCGATATTACAGAACCATTGCAGGAAGATTAAACTTTGGTAATGTTACGGCCACATTGCGAACACAATAGAGCAATGACTATTGATTAAGTATTTGTTTTAGCTTGTCTTTTTCATCTGAACTCAATGGCGCGCTCACTTTTTCGTGATCAGGATTTCGTAATTTTACAAAGGCCAAAAGTCCACCAATAAGCAGGAATAACGCCGGTGCGATCCAAAGAAAGAGATTCTTTGCCGAAAAGCTTGGCTTGAGCAGGACAAAATCTCCATAGCGAGACACGACGTAATCGATCACTTCCTTATTGGTGTCGCCTTCGACCAATCGATTGCGCACCAAAACCCGCAAATCACGCGCGAGATCGGCGTCCGAATCATCAATGGATTGGTTCTGACAAACTAAGCATCTGAGATCTGCTGAAATCACGCGTGCGCGCGCCTCAAGTTCTGCATCATCCAAAATTTCATCTGGGTTGACCGCAAAAGCTGGGACAGACAAGGTTAGAAAGATGAGCGCCATAAAGCTCGTTAGAACTTTGCTCATGCGCTCGCTCCTTGCTGCGCCGCTGCTTTTGTTTTTCGCGCAGCTGGCGCTCCTACACGCAATCTCCGGTCACTCAAAGATATGATCGCGCCAAGCACCATAAAGACTGTGCCATACCAGATGAACGTCACCCATGATTTATACCATATGCGAACCACAAGACCGCCATTAGCTTGCGGATCACCCAGTGAGACATAGAGCTGGGATGCGCCGTAAGTTACAATGCCCGCTTCTGTGGTAGGCATTTGGCGCGCTGGATAAAAACGCTTCTCGCTGGTGGTTTTACCGATCTCGCGGCCAGCTTCCATGATAGTGAAATGCCCGATTTGAACCTGATAATTTGGCCCTTGCGCATTTTCAATACCTTCGAAGATGATGGTTTTACCCCCAGCTTCGATCTGATCTTTTGGCTGCATAGCAACGATATCTTCTGATGAAAACGCGCTGACCGCGACAATGCCGATCACGGTCACACCAACACCAAAATGCGCCATGGCTGTTCCATAAATCGAACGTGGTAAGCCTTTCAGGCGTCCCAAGCTTTTGGAAAATGCCATGCGTCCAAGTCCGGCGCGCATCCATAATTCGGCCATGGACCCAATGATGAGATAAATCCCGATACCAATACCAACAGCTGCTAAAATTGGCGCGCCAGTTTGCACATAGATCACGACCAACGCGACCGCAAAGCCACCCAGAATAGCCACATAGAGCCGCTGCATGGCACCCAATAAATCACCGCGTTTCCAAGATAGAAGTGGTCCAATTGGAATGGCGAGCAATAACGGCACCATCAGTGGTCCAAAGGTGAGATTAAAGAACGGCGCACCAACAGAAATCTTCTCCTCAGAAATCACTTCGAGGAAGAGCGGATAAAGCGTACCAACAAAGACAGTCATAGTCGCCGTTGTTAGGAATAAATTGTTGAGTACCAAAGCTCCTTCGCGCGAAATCGGTGCAAATATCCCACCGGCGCGCAGCGATGAGGCTCTAAAAGCAAAGAGTGTGAGCGCGCCGCCGATAAAAACGCATAGGATCATCAGGATGAACACACCACGCGTGGGATCCGTCGCAAAGGCATGGACGGATGTTAAAACACCGGAACGCACTAAGAATGTACCCAGAAGTGACAACGAAAACGCCATGATCGCAAGCAGCACGGTCCAGATCTTCAAGGCTTCACGTTTTTCCATGACAAGCGCTGAATGCAAAAGTGCGGTGCCCAGAAGCCATGGCATGAACGATGCATTTTCCACCGGGTCCCAGAACCACCAGCCACCCCAGCCAAGCTCATAATAAGCCCAGTAGGAACCCATGGAGATCCCGGCGGTTAAGAACATCCATGCAGTTAATGTCCAAGGGCGCACCCAACGTGCCCATGCGGCATCAATCTTACCTTCGATAAGCGCAGCAATGGCAAAGGAAAAGCTGATCGAGAAACCAACATAGCCGAGATATAAAAGCGGTGGGTGAATGGCGAGGCCGATATCCTGCAAGATCGGGTTCAAATCCTGCCCTTCAAAGGGCGGCGGTGAAATTCGGATAAATGGGTTGGATGTGAAAATGATAAACAGCAAAAACGCCACCAAAATCCAGCCCTGCACGCCAATGACATTGGCTTTAAGCGTCGGCGGTAGATTGTTACCAAAAACCGCAACAAGCGCGCCAAAAAAGGCGAGGATTAAGATCCAAAGCAACATGGACCCTTCGTGGTTGCCCCAGACACCGGTGAATTTGTAGAGCGTTGGCTTGAGCGAATGGGAATTTTCAAACACATTGAGAACGGAAAAATCTGATGTGAGATAAGCCTGCGTGAGCGCTGCAAAGGACAAAAGCACAAGCGCGAAACAGGTAACAGCCGCCATAGGCGCTACATTCATTAGTCTTGTATCAGATCTAGCGGCACCAACCATTGGCAGGATTGACTGCATGATGGCTGTTGCAAGCGCTAATATGAGCGCAAAATGTCCAAGTTCCGTGCTCATATTATCTCCTAATTGGTAATGGGTTCGCCATCTTTCCAGACACCGCGTTCTTTCAAACTATCGGCAATTTCTTTGGGCATATAATTTTCATCATGCTTGGCCAAAACGCTGTCGGCAACAAAAGGACCACCCATGACATTAAACGCACCCTCGGTTATCACACCTTGCCCTTCACGAAACAAATCCGGCAAAATGCCGTCATAATTGACCACAACAGTTTGTTCATTATCAGTGATCGTGAAGCTCACTTTGGTGCCTTCTCCGCGAATGATAGAATCATGCTCGACCAATCCGCCCAAGCGAATGCGCGTGTCGGGTTTTACCGCTTTTTCAATAACATCCGTTGGTGAATGGAAATAGGTGATTTCGCTCGACAGCGCGAACATGACCAACAAAACGGCGGAGAGCAAAAAGCTCATCCCCACACCGATAATAGTAAATCTTTTTTGTTTTCTCGTCATAAATAAACCTATTCAGTTTCAGCTTTAGGTGCTGCATTGGGAGTTGCGATACCTAAGCTTTTAGCTTGTGCTAACAAAGCGCGTCCTTGATCTGTATCAGATGAAAACGCCTTTAATGCGCGCTCTAATGCCTTCGCTGCGCTATCGGGCTCACCCAGAACGATATAGGATTGCAGTAAGCGCTGCCAGCCTTCAAAATTATCCGGCTCGTCGATGAGCTTTTCATCTAAAGACGCGACCATATTTTTGATCATTGCCATGCGGTCACCCGCTTCCATCTCGCTTGCAGCCGCAATATCTTCCTGTGTGGGATTACCAAGTTGCGATGGTTGGCTTTCGCTTTGCGCTGTTGTGCTGGCAGGGAGTGTTTCAAGGGTGATCGAATCCGCTTCAACACCTTTCAAATTAGCGATTTGTACCTGAACCGCTCTGATCCAGGGCGCGTCAGCTGGCGATGTTCTTGCTAGCGCTTCAAATGCATCAATTGCTGCATCTTTCTGGCCATTTTGCCCTAGACCCAAGGCTAGGAAAAATTTGGGTCGCGCCGCATTTGGGTCCAATTCAAGGGCGCGTAAAAAGTTAGAGCGGGCTTCGGGGGTCACAGCGCCCTCTTGCGTCGTCACAATCGCCTCACCCAAACTGGCATGGCGTAAGGCTGTTGAACCCTCAAGTTCAATCGCCTTTGCATAGGCTTGCTGGGCTTTTAGGAACTCCCCCATTCTGAAATAGATCGGTGCAAGCACATCCCAACCTCGGCCATCATTGGGATTTTGTACCAAATGCGCTTCTGCTTGGGCGACCATCTG
This sequence comes from Rhizobiaceae bacterium, assembly GCA_017644105.1. GTDB lineage: Bacteria > Pseudomonadota > Alphaproteobacteria > Rhizobiales > Rhizobiaceae > Lentilitoribacter. The sequence continues at coordinate 71,890 of JAEPMD010000010.1, forward strand.
AGCAATATCTTCTGGAACAGCACGTGATGCAACTTGCGTTTCCGGTGGTGGTGTGCGCAAAGCAAGCGGCATATCTGGCGCGGCCGGCTGACCAACAAATGTATAGATACCGATGGCGATCGCTGGGATCATCAATGCGATTGGGATTACATGGGCATAGGACATTGCGACGCCTTTCGCAGCGCCTTCATTTTTGGCATCAGCTGCAATCAATCGTCTGGAAATTTCTATCCGCGCAAGTTCAGCTTCGTTTTCGGTCAGCAAGCCATTTTCGAAATCTCGATCGATTTCTGACAACTGATCTTTATAAACTTCGCGATCATATGCGAGAATGTCTGAGCCATCTTGCTGATCACGCAACAAGGGGCGCATCAACACAGCGACGGTTAAAATTGTAAGACCTAATACGATAATCCAGAACATCATAAATGAGACTTACCGCAACCTGTACGTTATGCCAATTGGTTTTCTGGTCGCATCTTAATCTGTTTCGCCAATCAGCGAGAATTCATGTAATTTCACAGTATCACGATTGGTTGAACAATCGCTTTGTATAGGCGAACCTGATGATAAAGAAGAGCACAAGTCCGACAGGACCGAGGAGAAGTGTGAGAATCAGCGCTGGTATGATGATCAAATGTCTGATCCCTGCTTCGCGCGCCTGACGCACCTGCCAGGCACCAATAAACAGATCAAATGCCAGATAATGCAGCCATCCTGCCATAACAGCATGTGGATTATCAAACAGGATCATCACATTTGCCAAACTGTCAAATCCGCCTTCTGTGAATGTGAAGAAAACAGGCGCCAGCATTAAATAGGCAATACCGAGCAAAAGCGGAATGATAACACCGGCTATCCGGTCGGCAAGTTTGGGTGCGCGGGGTGCTAGCAACAATGCTAGCCAACCGATAAGAACAAAAGCATTGGCGAATGTGAAAACTGTTTCCATATCCATGTTAAGCTCCTGAACTATTATGTCGGATTTACCGCATTGGATATCTCCCTATACGGTAAATCACGTTTGATAGATTTAAGGTTAGCCTATAATGCCGTGCAAAAATGGCAAGCCCTTGGTTGCCTCCCAGAGCGTATAAAATGTGAACACGCCATATAAAGCTGCAAATCCTAGCACCATTGAGCGCTTCACAGGTTTGAAAATGTACGAGGCTGCGAGAACAAAGAGCGGCAGCGCATGGAAATAATGGCTTGCAAAGAAATGCGCAACGCGCAAATCACCACCATCTGTTGCCCAACCCATGATTGGGTAACTTTCAACGTCCAGCATATTGCCGCCGACGAAATGGCTTGTCTGCGCCGCCATATAGCTTGCGGTGATGACGGTGAAGACAAACATCAGGATCGAACTCAGCCAAATCGCTAAATGCATGGGTTCAGACAAACGGGTCTCTTTGTTGCGAGCGATCAATATGCCAAACACCAAAGCAGCACTTGTTAATGTCACTGCCCCAAAACCGGCAATGGAATAGGCCAAGCCCATCAGAGGCGTTCCTACATTAAAGTGAGAAGCCGTACCAAAAGCTGCAGCGCCGCCAATCCAGACTTGCTCAAAAACAATGCAAGCAATCACTGCGGCTGTGAAAAGTTTGAACCAGGTTTTGGCCCGTGTTGAATTTGGGATCCAACGGGCAAAATAGACCAAAGTTGCTGTATAGATGATCAAAGCAACATCGAATTTAACAGGTTTGATCCATATATTCACACCGTTATGCAGGCGCGTGTCGACCAACATTGCACCTAGTTTGGGCACCATCAGGAACAGCATGAAAAGCGTTAATGCACCAAGTGCTGGGGCATCAGCATAGGCATTGATCAAGAAACGCTTTGATCGCGCAATCATACCGTCAGTTTTTAGGGTGGCGAAATCGTTATTCATAACAATAAGAGCATTATTCATTTTCAAACTCCTTACGTTTTTCAAACTGAAACAGTTTGATTGGCGGGCTGATTGTTAGATTGATTGCTTTTGCGGCCAAGCGCCAAACTCGCTTTCAAAGCAACGAAGAGCACATAGCCAATTGGTCCAAATAATAATGTGAGTGGGAGGATCGGGATAATGAACCAATGCGAAATCTGCGCTTTGCGTGCTTCACGGACGATCCAGGCACCGACAAACAGGTCAAAGGCGAGATAATGCAGCCATCCGGCTATCGCGATCTCACTTTGGGTGAAGAGCATTTGCACATTTGCGAGTGTATCAAAGCCGCCTTCTGCACCTGACCAAAAGGCCAGGATCAAAGACATATAAGCAAGAGATAATAGGCCGGGCGAGATATAAGTGGCGATGCGATCCGACCATTTCGGGATGACCGGCGAGATGATGAGCGCAACCCATCCCAACATTGCGATAGGGGAAGAAATTGCAAAGAGAGTTTCCATAGACATGTTTCTAATTCCAAATTTGTGGTTTCGTTGAATTAATCTTGACAGTGTCTATATCTAATAATCGAGATATCTTTACACTGTCAAGTTAAATCTTGACAGTGTCAATTTTTTGTTTTCAAACGACATGAAATCAGTTAGGGATGAAGTATGAATACGAAGACATCAAAATCTTATCATCACGGCAATCTGCGCGAAGCACTTTTAGAAGTGGCTGAAGTGGAACTTATAGAAAAAGGGGTAGAGAAATTCTCTTTGCGGGGTGTTGCGAAGCGCGCCGGGGTGAGTCATGCCGCCCCAGCGCCGCATTTTGGTGATGTCACAGGTTTACTCAGCGCATTAGCCAGCGTTTCGTTCAAACGCTTTGCAGATGCGATGCAATCCAGTTCTGATGCTGTGGACGAAGATCATCCCGATAAAGCCAAAGCGAAACTGGTCGCAATTGGCATGGGGTATATCAAATATGCGAGCGAACATTCAGACATGTTTGATCTACAATTTTCATCTGAACGCACAGATCCATCCAAAGCCTTTCTCAATCAGCTTTCAAGCAATAGCTATCAAATATTGGAGGATCACGTGCAGGCCGTACTTGCACTGGATAATCGAGCGTTAAAGGACAATCCCGATGCGGCGCCCATGCTATGGGCAACAACACACGGGCTAGCAAGCCTTTTTGCGCGCAGAAAACGTAATGGCGGACCTCAGGGGCAAGAGCTCCAGGATGCGTTTGAACGTATTTTGTGGCGGACGGCAAACGCGATATAGACTTCCCAATTTAAGACCTCGGGACAAAGGTTTGGGCAAGGGAAGAGAGATTACTTTCCTGACGCTAGAGGCTTGCAACCGTGAAACGTGTTGACATCATAAGAACAAGCGCAATGACCACAAGCAGCGCCATAGGCGGCGCCATCATCCAAGCAAGCTTAATCGAAAGAGGAAGTTTGCCGAATGTTTGCAACACATCTTGCCAGAAGTTGTTTTGTAAAGTAGAAGTCATCATATTTATGTTTTCTTTTTGTTCTTTCGCTACAATACGCACAACTAGTTAACAATGTTCTACTTTTGTTCTAATTTATTTGAACACAAAAATCAAGCTGAAATTTTTCGCTAGATTTCTTTGTTTTCTGTGTAAGTTTTTCAATAATAACAGAAGCCCAATTGCATTTAGTTGCACTCACCCCTAAGAGATACACCTATATGGGGAAACAAAATGTCATTATTTTTAAAAGCAATCACACAAATTTTCTCAAACTGGAAAATGGCTATACGTGTGAGCCTACCGCTCGCGGTTGTTCTAGCATTTATAATGGCGACCGGTTCGAGCATATTTCAAGATTTTGACCCCACGAACCTTCAAATATTTTCGATCCAAAATACTGCTATTATTTTATTATCTTCTGTTATTTTTTGGGTTTTCTCTTGTTCAACCGCAGTTGCTTGGCACCGCTATATTCTTTTGGGTGAACAGCCCCATGGCTTTGTTATTGTCGGAAAACGCGATCGAATTCTACCCTATTTGATAGGCACACTCATTGTAACTCTGTTTTCAATACTAGTAGCGCTAATACTTACATTTGGGTTTGGTATTTTAGGCTCTATCTTTGTCGGCGTTTTGCCAAGTGAAATCGGGCTTGTCCTAAGTCTGCTTGTGTCACTTATCGGAGGAGCGATATTTTATACATTTATTTTGGCTTTATCCGTGAGCTTGCCAGGTATAGCCATGGATAATCCTTTAGGCATACAAGGTGCGATAGATGCAACGGTGCCTTACTACAGCAAAATATTTGTCGTTATGCTCCTTATCCAGGCATGCAATGTCGTGCTGGGTGTCATTCCTAGTGTTTTAATAGCTGGCCAGAGTTCAATTACAGATATAAGTTTCATACTGATCACGATTGTTAATGTTATTTTTTACTGGTTCAGCGCGATGCTCGGCATCGGCATATTAACGGTAATCTATGGGTTTGCTGTCGAAGGTCGGGACGTTTAATCCCTTCAATCTGATTTCCTGAAGATCACCCCCTTGGCAGCGCCGCAATTTAATCCCATCTTATTGGATAGGATCACTTGTCATTGACCTTTACAATAAATGGGCGTGAAATTGTGTATAGTGACATTGATCGAAGCTTAAGCGAACTTTCCAGACGGAGATCAAAATTGCGCAAACTTATCACCGCCCTCACCCTAAGTCTCATTTCAACAGCGACCTTTACGACGTCCAGTCTTGCCGAACCAGTTATCGAACGTATCGGAAAAACGCTCTTTCACCCTTGGGGTATGGATTTTTTATCCGACACCTCCATGATCGTGACCGAGCGGCGCGGCAAGATGTTTAAAATTGATCTTGAAAGCGGCACACGTGATGAATTATCTGGCGTGCCGAATGTATTCTCGTTTCGTCAGGGTGGTATGCTGGACGTAATGGTCTCCAAAGAAGATCCGTCTGTCATCTATTATTGTTATTCACGACCCGAGGGCAACACGGCATCAACTGCGGTCGACATGGCCAAGCTTAATGGTAATAATCTCACCCAGACCAAAACCATCTTTGTGGCCAATAACAAATCAAACGCCAGTATTCATTTCGGCTGTCGGCTTGAAACCTCAGGTGACAAGCTATTTGTCACGATGGGAGATCGTGGGAGCCGGTTTGATGCTCAGGACCCTAAAATTCATTCAGGCGCTGTGGTGCGTTTAAATTTGGATGGCACCGTTCCAGCTGATAATCCGAACTTGGATGGTTGGGAGCCAGAGCTTTACTCTAAAGGCCATCGTAATCCGCAGGGCATGGCGCTTAATCCAAATAATGGTGAATTATGGCTGCATGAGCATGGGCCGCGCGGCGGTGATGAGATCAACGTTGTGAAGGCGGGTGAAAATTATGGCTGGCCGATTGTCTCGCACGGCGAAGAATATGCAGGTGGAAAAATCGGGATCGGCACATCATCACCAGAGTTCGAAGATCCGATCTGGACTTGGATCCCATCGATTGCACCGTCGGGCATGGCGTTTTATCAGGGCGACATGTTCCCCGAGTTTAAAGACAAATTGCTGGTTGGTTCGCTTAAATTCCGCTCGCTATATGCTGTTGATCTGAAGGGTGACCGTCCGGTCAGCGAAACACCATTATTGGAAAACACAATCGGTCGGATGCGTGATGTCGCTATTGGGCCTGATGGGTCGATCTATTTGTTGAGCGATCAAAAAGATGGTGGACTTTATCGTCTCTCGCAATAAGTCTTTATCTATCTCACGCTTCATCCCCCCGCATCGCGCGGGGGTTATTTTTTGCGCCGTTGCAAGATCAACAAAAGCAGCGACAAGACCATTAAAACAAGACCGCCAATACCCGTAAAGAATGGATAAAGACCATCCATCTCGTCAAAATTTCGGCGTCCTGCTTCGGTTTCTAACCCCCACCAAGCAAAGGTGATGGCCAAAAGCGCGAGGAACAAGAGATATACCGGGATAAGACGCATGATCTACCAGCCGCCCCCGCCGCCGCCGCCACCGCCACCACCAGAAAACCCTCCACCTGATGAAGATGACGAAGATTTTGGTTTGGGCATTGCTGATGACAAAGATGATGCCATTTGAGAACCGAAATCAGAATGTGAGCGTCCCGAGCGATGACGCGTGCGATACCAGCGATGACGATCCCAATGTGGGTCATATTCTTTCATTCCCGACGCCACACTAGCCGCACTTTTAAACCATTGATCAAATGCATCTGACCATGGCTTTTCAACCTCGAGCGCTACAGCAAATGGCAATAGTTTTTCAAAATATTTGATCGACATATCCGGCACATCATTCAAATTCATGCGCTGCTCATGATAATTTTCCAAATGCATACGCAGGCCTTTGATCTGGTTCATCATCTCAGCACCGAGAGCTGTGGGGCGGCCCATCAATTTGTAGAAGATGATGTTAAGTGCAATTAATCCCACAACCGCGCCGACAAAGGCGAATTCGACCCAAGACTGGGTTTCTTCAAACAATGCCAGAATGAAGGCTGCAAAAAAGGAGACCAGCAAAAACCCAAATATTCCAACCAATGATAATCCCAGGACCTTCCAAAATGTTGATTGTGCTCGCCATAACCGGTTGATTAGAAAGTAAATCGGAACCAAAAACGCTGAAAACACAGCAGAAACAATTGCTGAGATCAGCAGCGAGAAAAACCCGTCTGCATTAAAGATCAACGTGGATAGGACCCCGATGACACTGAGCGCAATGCCGATCCATATCCATTTTGAATTGTGCTCATAAAATACACCCCGATGCTCATCCTCAATCGCAGATTGGAAATTTGACTTAAGTGTCGCAACGCTGGATCCATTGGATTTGTTTAACGCAAAGCGCGGTTTATTCATGATCATTTTCATAATCGCCGCTTCACCCACTGGAAGTCGATGTATCCCATCCGCCTCGTCTTTGACCAAAACAGGATCATCCCCATCTTTCTCAATGCGGATTTGTTTTTTAATCGCAAGGCTTAAGATCGCAGCAGAAATCGCTGTCCAACCACCATCTATACGAACTTTATTACTGATATAGTGGGTGAGTGCCGGAGAGATTCCTAGTGACAAAGTTTTACGTTGTTCAATGCGCGATCCTTTGGGGTCACGGCCGATCATGACCCATGCGATGATATAATAAAGGCCGACAACAGCGAATGTAACAGCCGCCACAACAATATGTCCGAAATCTCGTAAAAACCAGCTTCGCACCTGCGCGTCTGTTGGTTCATCAATCGTGCCGCGCGGCATTTTTGCAACGATGGTAAATCCTTCTCGTGGTGCCAAAGGTTGAGTGAGTTCAAAGCTCGCAATATTCCCATCCGCGGATACAACTCCGCGGGCATCTTTATCGGTTGAACCGAGAGCGCCGGTGAAAAATTCAAACCCATCAAACACCCCACCATCTTCCAACTTAACAACGACTTGTGATTGGCGGATAGGAAAACTCCAATCCGTACCTATCGCATTCCAATAAAGTTCCTCGCCTTCGTCTAAAAATCCTATTTGCCTGTCCGTCTCATATGTAATTTCATAGAGGTGCTGACCACGGGGAATAAAGACGTCTTCCTGCCCGATGAGGATGCGTGTCCAACCGTTTACGATTTGTGTGTGGTAGGGCTCTTCCTGGCCATTTCTAGTGATGGAAACAATGTCAAAATTCTCTTTGAGAGAGGTCCCGTCTTCATCTTGGAAATAACGCGGTAGATCGCGATAGATGCCGCGTCTAATTTCGCGACCTTCAGAATTGACCATGATGGACTCTGTCACCAGCATGTCGCCGTTTTTGTAAAGCTTAATATCTACATTATATTGCAAAATTTCTTCAAGCGCAGCGCCTTGAACCACACTTGCAAAAATGATCAAAATGCCAATCAGGCAGATTTTAATTCTAGATATGACCGACAAACCCGCGCCCCTCAACACCCGTTACATTGGCAATAAAATCAGGTGGCAACATAACGTTTAATGTAAGTTTTGATCAACTGTCATATTTAGGGTTTCATACGAGATTTCGTTTCAGCATCGATCGGTGCGCGAATAGATTTAAGTAACGGGTGACGATCGGTGCGATCAACACCATAGGAAAGATTAAAGGCAAAATCGATATTGCCCGTTGTGCCATCTCGTAAATGCTGCAAAATAGTTTCCAGCTTATCAAAACCTTTTGCCAAAACCGCTTCTGGGCTTTCACCTTGATCATATTCATCCCAAAGCTCTAGAAGTTCGGCCTGCAAATCATCAGGCAACGGCTCACAAAGCTGGATGAAATCATTACGCTCATCGAGTGATTTATCAATATCAGGCTTCTGGTGTATGGCGGGAATATCGCCTGACACAGCTTCTCCAAGATCATGGATGATCACGAGTTTGATAAGGCGCAGAAAATCAATATCTTTCAGCTGGTCCTCAAATAATAAGATCATCAAGCATAAATGCCACGTGTGCTCAGCCACACTTTCCGGGCGCTTTTGCGAGGTATGTGCACTGCGCAGCGTGTTTTTGAGCTGCTCTGTGCCTTTTAAAAACGTGAGGATTGATTGTATGCGCGAAGTTTCCATGGGGCAAACATGGCGCGATTCGCCAAGTTGCGTCTATTGAAATTTTGCGTCTATTTGAGCGGGATCCATCTGCCATCAGCGGTGCGGCATGCAGCACCAGAAGCGTTTATATTCTCGCCGTTGATTAAAGCCTTGTGGTTATATTGGCGGCAATTGCGCGATCCGACTTGATAGGGCTGCGATGGGGTGACAATGCCAGACAGCTTGCCATTTGGGTTTTCCCAATAGGTAGACTGGCCCGTTGTTGAGTTTTCAAGCGCTCGGTATTCGGCAAGTAAAGCGCGCGTCTTATCCTTGCGAGAGAGTTTGTTGAAAACTGATTTCGGTAAGATGCCACCATCAAAGGCCCGAACGATCTCGCGACCGGTGGCCACACCGGGTTTATCAACTTGCAAATCAGAGGCCACATTTCCAGTCGTACCAGTACTTACGCATGCGCTTAAAAAGCTCATCGTAAAAAACACAAATCCCAGCTTAACTATTCTCATGTCTGCCAACCCTCAACTTAGCCGCTTATGACACAAATTATGTGGTAAGAATATGGTGATAGATAAAATTTTAGTGATCGTCATCATGACGCGGCCTTTGGCAATTGCAATTGGGCAGCGAGGCCACCAATCTCAGCATCTAGGAGAACAAATTGCCCTTCATATTCTTGTGCAATCTCGCCAACAATTGAAAGACCCAGGCCACTACCCGGTTTGCTTTCGTCTAATCTTGCACCGCGTTTGAGCGCTTTCTTTTTTTCCGCGTCAGACAATCCATTCCCATCATCAGCAACGGTGACCGACAAGGTGTCCTTGTCGAAATCTTCTATCGATACGATAACTTTTTCGCTGGCAAATCTTGCAGCATTTTCGATCAAGTTGCCCATGACTTCTTCAAAGTCCTGACCCTCAAGCGCAACCAATGTGGATATGGCCTTTTTTTCCAGCGAGAATTCAACCTGCGGGTTAAGCTTATTCATAACGCGCAACAAGCGTTCTAAGGACGGCATAACATCTGTGCGCGCTAACACCGATCCGCGCTGGGCAGAAATGCGGGCGCGATCGAGATAGGTTTGCACCTGATTTTGCATCATACCGACTTGATTTTTGACAAGATCGCTTTGTGCTTTTGGCAAACCGCGCGCTTCGTTGAGCATAACTGCAATGGGGGTTTTAAGTGAGTGAGCAAGATTGCCAACCTGCATACGAGCGCGTTCGACCACACGTTTATTGCTATCGATGAGCGCATTTACCTCATCAGCGAGCGGGGCAATTTCTTTGGGAAATTCGCCCGATAATCGATCAGCATCGCCATTTCGGATCTGTTCGAGAGATGAGCGCACATGATCAAGAGGTTTCAACCCATAAAGAATGACGATCATGTTGATCAATAACGTGCCAATCGCTGCGACTAAAAGCGAGATCGCCAAGCGCCCGATAAAGGAGTTTACATCTTCCTCAAGCACATTGAGATTGCCACCTATTCGAATGCGTGCGGCTTGCCCTTCATCGCCATATTCAACTTCGGTTTCAGAAATCAAAAGGGCATTTCCGACACTGTCGTTCATCGGATATACGCGAATATATTGCGCGTTAAACGGCACTTGTTTGGGGGTGGGCCGAGCAATAACTTCTAATCCTAGTGAACTTGAATTGAGGCTGTCACCTTGCTTGTTTCCATCGATATCAATGGGATCAACAATCCATATCCAGCCAGAACCAGGTTGCGAGAAAAGGAGGGATCCTAATTGCGGATTACCTGTTAATCGACCTTGTTCATCAAAAGCGACCGCTTCGATCACAGTGTTAAGATGCGCGCGTAAAAGATCACCAAATGCACGTTCGCTGCGTGTTTTGTATAAAGTAGAAACGATGATAGCGACGGCAGCAAAAGCAACGATGGTCCAAATCGAAGCGAAAAACAAAACCCGCCAAGTTAGCGAGCGCCGCGCAATCAGCCCTCGTTTCTTTCGAGGTTTCTGTTCTGTTGATTCTTCTGCTTTCGCGCCGTCATCACTCATTATATAGAGATCACTTTTGCGCTTCAGGTGGCTGTATTCGATAACCCAATCCACGGATGGTTTCGATCAGATCGCCATCATAGTCTTTCGCAATCTTTTTGCGCAATCGTCCAACGAATACTTCAATTGTATTGGAATCACGATCAAAATCCTGATCATACATGTGCTCAACCAACTCGGTCCGAGACACAGTTTCACCCATGTGATGAACGAGGTAAGAGACCAAGCGGAATTCATGTGAGGTAAGTTTTAAAACAGATCCATTTAACGTCACCTTGGCAGCTTTAGTATCCACAACCAAGGGCCCACACGTAATTTCACTTGTTGAATGACCTGCTGCGCGGCGAATAAGTGCGCGAAGGCGCGCCAAAACTTCTTCAACATGGAAAGGTTTGGTGACGTAATCATCAGCACCAGCATCAATGCCGGCAACCTTATCGCTCCAACGGTCCCGTGCTGTTAAGATAAGAACAGGCATATTGCGGCCTTCTTCACGCCATTTTTCCAGGACCGTAATTCCATCCATCTCGGGCAACCCAATATCGAGAATAACAGCATCATAAGGTTCTGTATCACCTAGAAAATGACCCTCTTCGCCATCAAATGCTTTGTCGACAACATAGCCGCGCTCATCGAGCAATTCACAAAGTTGGCGATTTAAATCTGGATCATCTTCAACGACTAAAACACGCATAGCTCACCTTTAAATATTGATTGTCGGTTGCAACAATCTAGCGCAGCTATTGCGGCACTGTCACCGTAATTTTCTTAGAACGCTGATATGCGTTACCTTTTACCAGCACCGTTATCTTGCAAACAGTCTGTCCGGACTTCGTGCCAGCTTTGGCTGATAACAATTGGCCACCTGTCTGGGCCAAAACTTGTTGCGCTGATGCAGAGCAGTCTGCCGCCAATGAAGGCGTTGCACTGAACAGTGCGCTGGCTAAAATCATCGATGCGATCGTACTCATTTTCATTTGTTCGAAAACCTTCAAATTCTTATTTGTTATCCATTTATTACATGAACAATTCTGAACGGTGTATGAATGAACATAATTGATGGTGATTTTCAAGCAAAACCCATGTTTTTGAGGGGTTTGGTTAATCTATCAAACCGAAATTGTCGCCATTCGAGCGATCCCTTGAGCAATCTGACCACCGATTTGCTGAACAGAAAATAACAAAGATGAGGGAAGATAGCCAAAGTCTGCGAGTTGCTGATCATCCTCATAGATATATGAACTATCCTCGACAACAGCTTCATGAATGACCGAATTTTCATCGAAGATTTTGATCAAAAATTGAAGGTGATCTTCATCTTCTGGAATCTCAACACCTGCCCAATTATCCGCAGCGATACGTCCGCGCCTAATCCAGCTCAGCGCGATACCACCGTTGATGCGTTCACCTCGTAGATGCACCGGCGAAAGAGGCGTATGCCCGCGCTGCCCCCCTGCAAAAGTTATGGGTTCAAGATGGCTACCAGATTTACCAAGACCGGAGATTTGCCAATTGAGTTCGCTCTCTAGCTCAGAGGAATTCAAATTCAGGCTGATAATATTATCGTTGATTAAAACAACATCAGCATCCTTTTGGGCGCCCGCTATCATCGCATCTTCAGTGCCTGATTGCGCCCGCAATAAATTGGAGAGTTGCCACTGCTTTGGCGCAATTTCCAACGCTGTTTGAAACTGAACCATTTCCCAGGCTTCATTTTGGCAGCGGATCGCCAATAAATTACCACCTGCGAAAAGTTGCGACTGATCGATCGTCTCAAATGCACCAAACGGAAGATCAACCATAATGTTGTTCACATAGTCAAATCGACCCTCAACGCCCGCATTAAGATCACTTGCTAAGGTTCCGATGAAAGCAGGAACGGTCAGGCTGGCACGTTGTTGATAGCCGTCTTCTGCTGACGAACTTGCAAGATAAACGGGCACCCACGGTTTGGCATAAGCTGCTGCCCGCGCCCAGTCCATTGCATTGCTGCCGGATAATAGTGGCAAATCCATGAGGATTACATTCGGTGCGAAACCTGAACTCACCTCTAGCGGCTGCACGTTTGAAGTATCTTGCGATTGATCTAAACTATTTGATGTCGCCATGCGCGCCGCAGAGATTTGGCGCTGAATTCCGTCCTCGATTTGCACGATTGAATATGTGCCTGTTGGCGCGTTTATGATGCTGCTTTCTTCAAACTGGATACGATCACCAATCTCAAGAGCAATAGCGTCCATGGGAAGTTGAAAATCTACCACTTCCCGGCTCGCCCAAAGATCTTGTAGCCATTGATCTGCAATATTGGCGGCCGTGTCTTTGTCAATTGACCCAGGCAAGGTTAGCTTTTCCTGCCGTTGGCTGTCGCGGCTTAATCGACGGGAATAAGCTATGGAAGATTGGTAATCGTTTTCAGGCGCAAGATGTGACAGCAACACTTCATTGGCAAGCTCTGCTTCCTGTCGCCTTTGATGATGCAGGCATGGCTCATTATTTTGGTCAACAATAGCGCTCATAAAGATTGGCGATTTTGATGCTGTTAATTTTGACGAGAATATAAGTCTGTCCTCACCTTCTCGTACATCAATCAAGAAGGCATCCATCAGTCTTTCCAAGAGTGATCTGGCAGATGCAGTTTCGGCCTGCACAAAACCTTGCAGAGTGCCCTCAACCATGCTGACATCAAAATCTTCAAATCCATGATCTGTTAAAATCGATGATATAAGTTCACCCAGTGGGGCATTGCCCAATCGACCGTTGATCCAGTGGCCATGTCGCCAATTGTCTCCATCAGTCCAGACTGCTGTTTGACTTGGAAATGCTGGAAATGGACGTGCATCCCACGTCCAAATATAACTATTTTCCAAATCTACCATGCCGGCGGGATTTTCATCTAACGACCAATGATTGATATGCGCGTTTAAAAATGCTCTTTGCACCTGATCACTGCGCGCGCCACTTGAATTATGTGGCATGGCATTTTCAGATGATTTTGGATCAGGAAATACATTTGGCTGATTTGCACCTTTATCCACCGCTGGACATCCTAGTTCGGTAAACCAAATCGGTTTTGATTTTGGAATCCAGCCCGTTGGATTGGGAGATTCAACACCATTGATACGATTAAAATGATCGTTTTCCCACCACGATCGAATATCTTTGTAGCGATAGACCCATGGCTTGCCTAAACCGTCTGTAATTTCTGTTCTGATACGGTTTTTGCGGTCATCTGAATTTTGATAATAGTAATCAAATCCTTCGCCCGCTTGAATTTGAATAGCGAGTGCTGACAGATCATTCTGGCAACGAAAACCATCGGGACTTTCAATCTGTAAATCTTGATCTCGCCAATCGGATAAAGGCATATAATTATCAATACCGATCGCATGGATAGCGGGGTGCGCCCATAATTCATCGAGGTGGAAATAAACATTCCCCGATCCATCTTGCGGATGATAACCGAAATACTCCGACCAATCCGCAGCATAAGTCAGCTTGGTGTTTTCACCAATCACCCCATAAATATCTGACGCCAAGGTGCATAAGGCTGTGACAAAGGGGAAATTGTTTTGATCATCACGCACGCGTGTAAGTGACACCATTTCAGAGCCAATCACGAAGCCATCAAGCGGGAAGCCATTCTCAGCCGCAGCCTTGGATAAATAAGCGTAATGCAGCAACATATGCCTATAGCCTTGATCTCCACCCAACCAATTCACCGACGTGCCATCGATTGCAAAATCAGTGAGCTGACTTGTTCCCATCAATGCGCTGATCTGCGCGTTTGCGAGTGTTGTTTGATCAGCTGTGCTGGATTGACCAATGGCAGGGTTACAGGTGATACGACCGCGCCAGGGAAACGCTGCCTGTTCGTCCACCCCATAAGGAGATGGCAGGTTATTGCCACTTGGGATGTCCATGAGAATAAATGGATACAGCGTTACTTTTAGACCACGCGACTTAATCGCAATAATCGCATCCATGACAGATTGATCATCTGGTGTGCCACCAAAATTTAAAACACCATCTGTGTTTGAGACGAGCTCGGCTTCGTCGCGGGTGAGTGATCCCACTGACCAGCTACGCGTTTCACTCGTCCGAGTGTTTACCTCTACTTTTGGCGTAAATTTGCAGTGATCCGCGCGCAGATCTGTTCCAAACCAAGACACAACAAGCCCGATTGATTTCAAATTAGGGCAAAGGTTTTGCAATTCATCGAGTGAAGCTTCGATATCTGTCGTGGCAAAGCTTGCATGGCGGTTCAGCAAATTTTGTTCGCCGCTATTGGGCGTTTCGCTGATTTGAGTGGTCGCAAGCCCATGCTCAGTTGCGCCCGGGATGAGCGTCACCGCTTGAACATTGCCTTCAAGTGATGAGATAACTTTTGTGACTTCGAAGTGTAGAACCGGAATGCGATTACCATAAGCATCAATTGGGAATCGATCAAAGACCGCATAAGCGAGCCCTCGATAAGCAGGCGTATTTCCTGCACCTTGCTTGGCTTCAATCAAAGGATCAGGTAACTGATCGGACGTACCTTTATAGACCCTGATATCAAGGAGGCTCGTGTCAATTTCTTTGCCATCTGCCCAAATCCGTTTGACTTGATTAATCTCTCCTTCGCAGAGACCTAAAGCAAAATTGGCATAATAATTTCGTGTTTCAACGATTGAGCTATTGCTGGCTTTTCCACCCTGCCTCTCTGACGTGATCTCTTCTTCAAAGCGTGTAGCCCAAATCAAACTCCCTGCAACACGCATGGTGCCATAAATGCGTGCTATGGGACTGCCTTCATCGGCGGATGAAATACGTGCCCCATCTAGTCCAGGTGTTGATATTGTCGTTTGACCAAATATCGCCTGATCAATCACGTTACCTGCAAGTGAGCCTGCAGCACCTCCAATAACACCACCAAGAGGTCCGAGCAAACCACCAATTGCTGATCCAGCTGTCTGCAATAAAATTGTCGCCATGGGCTACTCCATCTTTATCGATGTCAAAGTTCAGGGAATTGGAAAACGGCTTCAATACGTCGACGCCAAGATGGCACCAGTGTGGATTGGGTGACACCGACACGTCCGTATGCATGGATAAATTGATGAGGTGATGACAAAATTCCAGCGTGTTTGATCGCGGCGCCTTGTCGCCATCGGAAATGTATCAAACAGCCTGGATGCATGTCCGTTATTGGAATAATTGGGCCGAAATATCTTTGCGCTGCCAACAACATGCGCTCTTGAGTGGCGGTCTCCGCCCAATCTTTTGCATAAGGTTCTGGTTCATCTGATTCAACACCATATATTTCAAGCCATATTCCCCGAATAAGCCCTAAACAATCGCAACCAACTTGTTTCCGGTGCCCTTGATGTCGATAGGGTGTGCCAATCCATTCCTGCGCAGATGTGACAACTTGCTGGTTGATATCAGTCAATTTGATCCTCGAATATAAGAAAAAGAAAAAGGTTCAATCGACCAGAGGCCGGCCATCATGAACGGTTTCTTCATCAGCATAGCCATAGGCAAAATCCCGGCCTGGCATATGCGGGAATCCTTGATAATTCAGCGCGTTTGAAAACTTCTCTTTGCAGATTGAAAATGTTTTGGCACACCCTGCCGTGATCGAAAATAGATCACCTAGTTGCGGGATATTTGGCAACGGCGTGAAGAATGTGAGTGTTATTTCACCATCCTGATCATCATGATCATAAACCTCCACGGACAGATCGGCATTTTCACCACTTGTCCATGTCAGCAAACCGAACCGGAACCATCCAGCTTCAAATTCATCTAGCCCTGAAACAATGGATATCTGATCACTTTGTGAAGATGAAACTGAACCAATTGCTTGATAGTCGGGATTACTGAGATCAAACCCACAAGCTGAATCACCCAGATTTGCGGTACATTTTGTACAATATCCCCGACCCTGTGGTTGATTTAAACGAAGCGACATTGAGCGAAGCTCGGCGCGAAATTGATGCTCTGAAAAGCTCACCTCACCGATTTCCTGCGTCCTTAGTTTTATCGCGGTGTCCGGTGCATTCCAATCCAGCAAATAGACTTCAACTTTCGCACCATCGTAACGCCCATCACGTAGGTCCTTTTAAGTCACCGCATCATGATCAAATGCACCTGCGACCTCGCCCTCATCCACATTCAATCCAAGCTCTGAACGCACAGTGCTAGGCAAAAACCCGCTATGGGGCAAGAAATCAGTTCCGTCGAAAGTCAGAAGATGATCATGGTCTGTAAACCCAAAAACAACGCCATCATTGCGCGTTAATCGCCAAGCATGACACAAGGTCTTCGACTGGCTCTGCAGCTGCAACGTCAATTCATCATTGATCAGACGCATATCTAATCCTCCGGTCTAAATATCAGGTTTGATTTCCACCAACGGAATTGAGGGGACATGTCCGGCATGAAAATTTGATAAGTTAATATCCAAGCGTTCAAGATCAAAACGAACAGGTACATCAAATTCAAATCCGGCAGTAATCACAGCACCTTCAGATGGTGGATTTAAAAACGTCACCTCACCAGAGCCAGCATTTGGTCCAAACTCAGGCGCAAGTATTTCTTCCCCATCACGGCAATCAAGATTGTTCCATCAACCGGCTTTTGAATGTCGCGTTCAACAGAACCGCCCATATCACTATATATTTTTTTGAGTTGGAAAACACTTGCTTGCCCATCTCCCACCCCAATCTGTTGATCAATCGGAGACGGGGTTTGCCCATATTCACAAGTTAAGTGATCGATGGGATCTTTAAAGCGAAATCCGTATAAACTTCCCTGTCTCGCCTCATAGAACGCGACCAGGCGATATAGATCATCTGCACTTTTTATCCCAGATCCTGCATCAAAACGCCGACGTGCACTGCGCCAACGTGCATTGCGACTTTCAAATCCATTGGATAGCAGAACAATGTCGTTGCGACGCTCGGGACCACCCGTTGTGCCAAATGCTAGCGACATAGGGAATGAGACTTCATGAAAACCGGAAGACATTTGCAAACTCCTGAACTAAATCCCGAAAAAAGGCATTTTACAGTCTGATTACAGTCCTCGTCTGCCACGGCTCACTGCGCGGGCCAACATGGCTGAGATCTGGGTTTCCGAACGTTTGAAACCCTCTGCATCAGGTGTGTTGATGTTAAACGAAATATTGACCGGTGATCCCTGCGACGAAGAGGATGCAACACCTAAGGCGCCATCAGACCCACGAACAAGTGGTAAAATGGCTTCGGATCCGGCTTCACCCATCAAACCAATATTCGCACCTGTCCCTCCCATTGGAAACAATGTTGGTGAGGATACAATACCACCATCTGCAAAGGGAATTAAATTGGCTGGTAACGCGCTTGCACCACCGAAGAATGGATTATTGGTCAGGGCAGAACTGAACAAATTACTCAATCCTGACTCAATCGGTGACAATGCTGACTTTAATGCCATAGTCGACAGAGAAAGGGCTAAACTGTTTAAAACCTCAGAAAAATTATTACCGTCAATAACTGCGCTTTTGAGCGCTGTTGTTATGGCCGAACCAAATTGATCTGCTTGTTCTTCGAGTTGGGATAATTCTCGGGAAATCTCATCGAAACTGCCTGAAATAGATATGTCGATATGATTATGGTCTGTTGCCATTTGGCGCGCCTTAGGAGTTCATATAGTCAAGATTTTGGTGTTGGAAGGTCCGGAAAGCCTGTCATCAATAGAAGGAGATCATTACGGTCCATCTTATGAAGCAAAGATGATTTTTGAGGATTTAAGTAAGAGAACACCGCAACTAATTCCGGCATGGACAGGGACCAGAATTCATCTGGCGAAATTTGCAATCGCACGAGGGCAAATCCAAACAAAAACTCCCAAGGAAATGCCTGATTTGTATCAGAACGAAATGTCGAGTTTTGATGTTGGGGGGTCCGCGTCCCGTCGACTGCGTTTTTTACTTTTTTCCAGCTGTTTTGCCTTGTTCTTTATCAACCTGATCGTCTTCTCGATCGCAAGAGAAGGTAATTTTGAGTAATTCGGCCGCAATTTGAGCAAGACCTAAAGCGCCTCCTTCAATGCTTAAACATCTGACATCCTCATCTGTGTAAAGATTACCACCGCCTCTTAGCCCTGCTCCGATGATATGAACGAGATCGTCAGCGCCAAACTTTCCGTTCGAAAAACAAGTACCCAATTCAGATAGATTATCAACGTTAAATGCCTCCTCCAGTTCGGCCAATGCACCAAGTGTTAGACACATAATCCGAGGCGAGTTATCGATGTTGATTAAAACTTCCCCTCGCCGTCGATTGGGATAAACTTTATGTCCAGGGTTCATGGCCGTCTGATCCAATAGGTTTGTGTCGTTCATTACAGAGCCTCAAAGCTTAGTGGGCCAGCTGAGTCCATTGCCGCCTCAAACGAAATTTCTCCATTGTGCTGCCCCGAATATTCAAGAGCCGTTAATTGAAACAAACCGGTGATACTGCCGAAGTCAGGCACAATAATTTCCCAGTCTTTGATTTCTCCTGCAAAGAAAACTGACCGCACCAATTCATCACTGATGGCATCTTTAAATATTCCTGATCCTGAAACACTTGCGCGCTGCACCCCTGCACCAGCTAACAATTCACGCCATCGACCCGTGGATTCTGCATCTGTGACATCAATTGTTTCAGCATTAAATGCCAATCGCTTGGCTCGTAAGCCAGCAACCGTTATAACACTTCCATCCTGATCAATTTTAATCAAAAGATCTTTTCCCTTTTGGGCTGTCATCATATTACCTTTCCAATTTCAATGGTTTAAAATTCGATTGCTGCCCGAAATTTTAAACGTAAAGGTTGTAATTTAGTGTGATCCTGTACACTTAAAAAGGAATTTTCAAAACGAAGGTTAACGAGATGACCAAAGTCCAACTCAAGCGACTGTTCGTGCAAGAGTTCATAAATTCTTGAACCCAAATTCTGTCTCAACAAGGAAGATGCTGCATCATCCCAAATTTCGAAGTCAAAGTGATGAAGTTCACCATTGTCTGAAGATGTCGACCAATCTTCCGACCGCCAGTTGCAGATCAAAATAAAAGGGAATTCAGTATTTAGCGCGATTTGACTGAACACTTTATTGCCCCCCATGAGAGCGGTGAGTGATGCATCCGCATGCAGTGTTTCATATAAGGCTTGTTGCAGATACTTGTCCGTCCGAGCCATTTTATCTCTCCTGCAAATCTAAGTTTGAATTATGGGCTTGGTCTTGTCGTTTCTTCGCATTTGCAAATGAGATATCTCTTTGATTCATCAAGATCATGGATACCGCGGATTGCGAAAATACGACTTCCCCGCTGAAACCTCAGATCAAGATTGATATCATCGCGATAACGCAGAATTACACGGTGGCTGACCTTTTGTTCTTTGTATCGCGCGCGTAAATGCGAAATTGAACCAATGGGTTCGACATGTGCAAAGATCTCTGCAATTGTTTGCCAATCTTTGTGCACGCCACCCTGGCCATCTGGTACCTCGATGCAGGATTGTAATTCCATCGGTGTTCGTAACTGACCGGGATCAAAAAAATGCAGAGCCATTAAAGTGATCTCCGCAACCAGGGACAGATCAAGGCTTCATAGCCATGCGGAACAGAAGCTGGTTGCATGCTTTGTGATATAACACCACGAAACTCGTACATATGCGCTATGTGAGTAAGTATGGCGCGTTTGAGCGTGTCTGGTACATCGCTGGCGCTTCCAAAACCCGCCGTAAAAGTAATCTCAATGCCATTGATCGCGCGATCTGGGTTGGATTGATCATGTGTATAAAGTCTTGCGGGATGAGCATTGCCATCAAGTATCATATTGTTTGCTGAAAGAATCTGAGCTAACCCGCTTTGGTCAAATTGCTCAATCTGATCAATGGTTTGCACCGGTGATTTTTGTAGCAGAAGACATTGATCCTTCGGCCACGCATCAAGACACAAACGCCAGCTTTGCGTGATCAGCGCCAATTGAGTTCGAGATTCTAAATATTCTCTTGCTGTCGAGATGAGAGCATTGAGAAGATCATCTTCTTTATCATGATCAATACGCAAATGTGTTTTGACCTCATCGAGCGTCACTGGCTCGGCGATGGGGGGCTGAGTGATTACAAGTGTCATCAAGCACCTATTGTTTTCGAGGCATTTTAAAGAAAAACCCCAGCTTAGTGTTGACCAAGCTGGGGTAGATTAAGCAAAGCGAATTCGGTCTAAGACGATCCAAATTTAATAAGTTTTAAGGCCTCATAATTTTGTACGCCTCCCCCGACACGCTTGGTGGTGTAGAACAGAACATAAGGTTTTGCTGAATATGGATCGCGCAATACGCTGACACCCTGACGGTCGACGACAAGATAACCGCGTTCAAAGTCACCAAAGGCGATCGACATTGAGTCTGATGAAATATCGGGCATGTCTTCTGCTTCGACAACTGGGAAACCGTTCAGCATGGCTTGTTGACCGGGCGCGGCCGGCGGTTGCCACATATAATTACCGTCCGCATCTTTAAACTGACGAATAGTTCCTTGCGTTTGGCGGTTCATGACAAATTTCGCATTTTGCCGATAACCCGATTTAAGCGCATAAATTACATCAATAAGACGATCGGACGGATCGTCACCAAAACCACCATCGGTACCTGTTGCAATATATCCCAAATTCCCCCAGCTCCAGCTGGCATCGTCGACTTGTGGTGCATTTAAAAAACCGGACGGCTTATTCACACCATCACCAGCGACAAAGGCTGCCCCCTCTTGCTCGGCAAATGCAGCTTCGATCTCGCTCATGATCCATGTGTCAATGTCGATTGCACTGTCTTCAAGCAATGAAGATGTCGCAGCTGGCATGGCATATAATTCCATGGTTGGGAACTGTAGCTCAACCAATTGCGCGTTTGTTGTTTGCGGGCGGGCATCCGTCTCACCAACCCAACCGACAGCCATACCATTTTGTGAAAATGGTTTCTTAAGCACAGATCCAGTGACTTGGCGCACAGAAGATATGCTTCGGATTGGCGACAGATCAGACAATCGACGTCCAATTTGTTGGTCAAGCTCGTCAGGCACCAAATACCCACCATCAGGATCACTTGATTGCGACATCGCTTTTTGCTCTACCTGACGCAGTCTAAATTCTTCACCGCGGCGCATATATGCGTCGAATGCTGTCCTGTGTTCATCATCAATTGGCGCAGATGATTTCGCACCCAAGACTGGTCGCGAGCCTTTGACCATTAACTGATCCAGTTTTCGTTTCTGATCATCCATTGCGCTCGAAATGCGAGCCATTTTTTCTGTCGTGACGATATCAGCATCCATGCGCTGCTCGACTTGCGCCAAGCGCTCATCATTCGTTTCCTTGTAACTTTCAAATGCGCGCATAAAATCTTCAAACGCATTGGCAACTTCATTCCCCGTTGCTTTGGTTTCAACCGCTTTTGTTTCCATGTTTTCGGACTGTATGATTTTTGTTTCCAATTGTTGTTTTGAGGCGGCTTTTTTGGGGCTTAGGATGGACATATTTATTCCTTTCAAATGAAAAATTGAGCATAGGATTTTGCGGAGAATTCAGTTTTTAAGTTTCTCACTCGCTTTGCGAATGAGCTGAGCAATCTGAGTATCGAATTTGGAGAATGGAATTATTGCACTCTTCACATGGTCGATCCGCGCAGAAGGCAGCATGGGAAAGGTAACGATAGAAATTTCCCAAAGCTCTGCTTCGATGATGTGACGCGCACCCGTTTTGGGATTTTTCCGCGAACGCTTCGTTTTAAATCCAATGGATAAGCCTTCAATCGCACCTGCTACGATAAGAGCATGAATATCTTTCGCTCTCGCATTGTTGAGGGTGAGTTTGCCTTCGACATAAAGCCCTTTTTTGTCCTCAACGATTTTATGCCAGCTGCCAATTGGCTGATCTGGATCATGTTGAAACAACAATTGTATCTTGCGCAAATACTGGGATTTAAGTGAGTTTTGAAACGCGCCTTTTTCAACGACGTCATTTGATAAATCTGCAATATTGAACAGGCTAGCATATCCAGAAATCAAGCCATGTTCCTCACTATCTGTCACTAAATTTTTGGCGAGCATAGTCAATTCCATCGACCCTTTCTGGTCTGGATCCGTTGAATGATCTAATTTGTCTTAATCAATGAGCCTTAGGTAAATACGACTCAGTCTTTGTCTGCAACCGACTGATAACCAACAGCTTTTCTTTTTTCTTGATTGGTCAGGAACGATGTATTTTCAATGCGCGACCAGAGCATGTCACGCTCAGAAGAAAGCCCGGGCATTTTATCGATATCAGGGGTAAATCGAAAATCACCACTATAATATTTCTGTAAATATGCGCTCATTCTGGCTGCGATGCGGGTCACAAGAGGGAGAACGGTTAGACGCGAAAAAGCGCGATTGGCTTCCTGGTAATTTGCATAAGTATTGTCGCCGGGAATACCAAGCAACATAGGCGGCACGCCGAGTGCCAATGCAATATCGCGACTGGCACCGTTTTTAGCTTCGACAAAGTCCATATCTTTCGGAGTTAGACCAATTGCCTTCCAATCCAACCCTCCTTCGAGCAGCAAAGGTTTTCCTGCTTTTTGGACGCCTGAATAGCCTTCTTCCAATTCGCCTTTTAACCGATCAAATTGGTCTTGAGTTAAATTTCCACCGTCTTTTGGCTGATACACCAACGCACCGGATGGCCGAGCGGAATTGTCAAGGAGCGCTTTATTCCACCCGCTGGCAGAATTGTGCAAATCAAGTGCCATAAGCGCAGCTTCTAAGGGTGCAAAACCCATATGATCATCAAGTGGGTGGAATAATTTCAAATGCAAAATTTGCGGGGTAATTTCGGTCGAGATTTCAAACCGCTCCTTGTGATTTCCGACCTGATATTCAAAAGCCTCAGGCCAACCGTCTCGCCCTGACACTACTCGCATTCTATCTGGTCGCAGAGCATGCAGCTCGAGCGGTTTTTCACCATCTGTTATGACCTTCACAAAGGCATCCCCCGATAAAAGCAAATGACCATATAGTCCCTCTAAAAAGTCAGCTGCTCCTGACATATTATTCGGTGTTTGAATGAGTTTCAGCGCAGGATGATCGTTAAGTTCAACTTCCCCTTCAAATAACGTCCAGGGGACATTTGCCGCTGTTTCTGAAATCATCCGAATGGCCCTATGCGCAATTGGATTGCGCATAAAGCCTTCACGAGACATCGATAAATAGTTGCGGGATGACCAATTGGCCAATCCAGTTTCATGCAACGAGATATATCCATTTTTTGCATATGACTTTTGCGACAACGCACTGTCGAGAGACGAATTATCAGCAATATTTCGTCGGAATGTCATTAAGCCACGCAGATTGGTCAACCAGCCCATATAGTGATCCTTGTTTAACTCGATTAATAGAATAAGCCTTTGATCCGTCGATTAAACTGAACGAATTGTCGGCGCGCCAAATGGATCAAGCATGAGCGCCGTCAATGCCCATACAAGCGCATCCAATCGATCCGGCGACATCGCATTTGCACCACCGGTGATGGAAAAATTACACATTTGGTCTTCAAGTTTGTTAAAAGCGCCCCGATGCATGACCCGGTTTTGCTCGTAAAGCGCTGCAATTGGCTCCGCGCGCAC
Organism: Rhizobiaceae bacterium; assembly: GCA_017644105.1. Taxonomy (GTDB): domain Bacteria; phylum Pseudomonadota; class Alphaproteobacteria; order Rhizobiales; family Rhizobiaceae; genus Lentilitoribacter. Next base: position 96,055 of record JAEPMD010000010.1, read on the forward strand.
CCATTTGCCCCGTGTGGCATGAACAATTTGGATGGGCAAAGATGCATCGCTCGCTTGCAAAACAGTGCGAACCATATCTCCACCTTGATTTCCTTCTGCCACAACAAGGTCGGCATTATATAAATGGAATAATTCTACTGCGCGTTTTGCCCATTTCGTGGGGCTCGCGCCATCAATAGATCCATCTTCCAAGACGATGCCAATGCCTTTTTCATCCAATCCGGCAACGACAATGCCACAACAGGAATTTTTTGCTGTGGCAGATACTGGCGGGTCAATTGCCACAACAATTCTTTCCAGGGAGGACGCTTTAACGATGCGGCATTTTTCCAAGTTTGTGCGTTGCCACAGCGCATCCTCTATATCAGCAATTACTTCACCGTTAAGCTCTTGGCGGCCCAACCTTGTATTGGCATAGCGCGCATGAACATTCTTTAAAAAACTTTGTGCCAGATGCGCTTTATTATCGTCTGTCCGCATTTTCGTAATCACAGTCAGCGGGTCTTCCATGATTTGCTTCAGCAGCTCAATTGGTCGCGGTGTTGTTGTACCTAATTGCCGAGGCAAAACCCCAAGACGCAACCCAAATTGGAGCATGTCCCATGTCTCTTGCACATATTTCCATTTGCCGAGTTCATCGCACCACGCTAGATCAAATTGCGGTCCGCGCAAACTCTCAGGATCTTCTGATGAGAATATTTGCGCAATGGCTCCATTTGGCCAAATAAGTCTGCGGCGCGAACTTTCATAAACTGGCCGATTACGCTTCGCTATATTTAAAATCCCGCTTTGGCCATCCACCATAACTTCGCGCGCATCGCTTAATGTTTCGGCCACCAAAGCGATACGGCCATATGTAAGTTTTTGCCCAAACACTTTATTCATCAGGTAGCCGGAGCTGGAAGCATCATGCACCCACTCAGCCCCCGCACGGGTTTTTCCGGCCCCTCTCCCACCTAATATAAGCCATGTGAACCAATTGCCGATTGGAGGTAATTGTTCATGGCGTGCTGATAGTTGCCAATCGTAACTTAATGCTCTCAGCTCACTTATTGAAAGCGTTTTTAAAAACGCATTGAAAACAGAGTTTTTAGGATTGCTGCCTCTGACTTGCTTGTTTGAGGAGGGTTTCGACCTTTTCCTTGAGTTTTTCAAAATCTTCTTCTGATAACTCGTCATCGGTGTTTTTTTGATCCTTTAAAAGCGCGCGCGACAATTGATCAATTTTCTCAAGAGTGCGAACAATAAGAGAAATCGTGTTGATGGCGCTGTCTGTGAGTTTATCGTCAAACTCTGCATGCGCGAGCTGCGACTGCAAAATCTTCCGCGCATGGCCAAGTTGTGCCAGTGTTTCCGAATGATCACTTGTCATAAGCGTAAACGATTTCTGTTGCGATTTACATTGTCAGATTACGTGATAATGACCCACGCGCTGGGCGCTGTATTCATTTATCGGTCGCGTCATGAATTACAATTTATAGATGTTATTTGATTTATAACAAACAACCTTTCCGACGTCAAGGATTTTTTTCCTATTCATCGGATATATACTCGTATCCCGGCCAATAGACAATGTGATCTTCATAGTCTTCTGCATCCATACCATCTTCTGGGATCGTCTTATTTTTTACTGAAACACCTGCTTGATGGACAGTTTCAGGGTCTTTTGAGACCAGCGGATGCCACCAATACAAATCTCGGCCTTCAGCAAGTAAGCGATAAGCACAGGTGGGTGGAAGCCACGGTAATTCGCGTGCTTCTTTGGGCGTGAGCTGCACACAATCTGACACTTTAGCTTGCCGGTTTGCGTAATCTTTGCAGCGACATGTTTGATCGTCAAGTAAGGTGCACGCCACATTTGTAAAGGCGATTTCACCCGTTTCCCAGTCTTCTAGTTTGTTCAAACAGCACCGTCCGCAACCGTCGCAAAGTGACTCCCATTCATCATTGCTCATCTCTTCGAGAGATTTTGTTTGCCAAAAAGGATGATCCGTCATTTGAAGTCCTGTTTTGTTGTTTTGTCTAATTGAAGCAAATTATCGAACAAATTCATCCCCCTTGTTGCACAAATGAGACGATTTGATAACGATTTTTGCTTGTCCTTTTGCCAAAAATACTGCAAAAAGCTCTGACGCTGACGTTATATAAGAATCAATATCAAGATGCGGTTTTAAGGGGTCGAGGCTAGGTTGCGCAATAGGGGCACTTTCGCGATTTATATGTACCTTTGAAGCCGTCTAACTTTGGACGATGCATGTCAGAAATGAATGAAAAACCGGGCTTTCTTAGACGCATGAAATACTTCTTCTTGCGTCTTGACAGTTGGATTGATTCAACAATTTGGCATTCATTTCGCAATCTCGGCGAAACCTGGGAAAATCTGTCGATATTCTTCCACAAATTTCGCGTCACCGGTTTCAAGAAAGTAATTGTCGAATTGGTCGATGAAGCGGCCAATATTGGCACAGCTGGATTTGTACTCTTGCTCGCACTCGGTCTGCCGTCGTTTGAGTTAACGGAAGGCAATTGGCGCGCTCAGGATGAGTTCTCTGTCACGTTTTTGGATCGTTACGGCAATGAGATAGGCAATCGCGGCAATATCCGCGAGGAATCTTTGCCAGTGGATCAGTTGCCAGAACATCTTATTCAAACCGTTCTGGCCACGGAAGATCGTCGCTTTTATCAGCACTTTGGAATTGATTTCATCGGCCTTGCGCGTGCTATGGCGGAAAATGCGCGTGCAAACTCTGTGGTCCAAGGTGGGTCGACACTAACTCAACAATTAGCGAAATTAATATTCTTATCCAGCGAACGCACACTACAACGTAAAATCAAAGAAGCTTTTCTTGCATTATGGCTCGAGGCAAATCTTACCAAAAATGAGATCCTGCAGCTTTATTTAGATCGCGCGTATATGGGTGGTGGCACATTTGGAGCGTCAGCTGCTGCACAATTTTATTTTGGCAAAGATATAACGGATGTCACGCTGGCTGAATCGGCTATGCTGGCCGGACTGTTTAAAGCGCCTGCGAAATATGCGCCGCATGTGAATTTGCCCGCAGCCCGCGCGCGTGCCAACGAAGTTTTGACCAATCTCGTCCAGGGCAACATGATGACTGAGGGACAGGTGGTCGGTGCGCGGCGAAGCCCGGCGACTGTTGTTGACCGCGGGGATGTTGAAAGCCCAGATTTCTTACTCGATTGGGCCTTTGATGAAGTCAAACGGTTGTCCGTGAACTTTGATGAGACTGCTGTCGTAGTACGCACAACAATTGATCTTGGTCTGCAAAGTGCGGCTGAATTGGCTGTCGAGCAAGGCTTACGAGAGTTTGGCCGCAGATATCGTGTGGGCCAAGGTGCAGCAGTTGTGCTCGAACATGGTGGCGCTATTCGTGCCATGGTTGGCGGGCAGGATTACGGACGCAGTCAATTTAACCGCGCGACAAGTGCATTACGTCAACCAGGATCTTCCTTCAAACCCTATGTTTATGCGCTGGCGATGGAAACAGGGTTCACACCTCAATCGAGAATTTCAGATGGCCCGATCACTTGGCGTGGTTGGTCGCCGAGGAACTACGGACGGAGTTATTCCGGCCGGATGGATCTAACAAGGGCACTGGTAAAATCTGTCAATACAATCCCGGTTCGCTTAGCGCGTGATCACTTGGGAACAGACAAGATTGCGGAAAAAGCGCGTGCCATGGGTATTCAATCAACCGTTCGCTCTGAAAAAACCATGCCGCTTGGTACCTCAGAGGTAACCGTTTTGGATCAGGCAACTGGTTATGCTGTATTTCCCGCTGGCGGAAAACACTCAAACCGCCATGGCATTGTGCAGGTTATGAACTATTCCGGTGATGTGCTTTATGATCATTTCAAGGACGGCCCGGAACCCAAACAAGTCCTAACCGAAGAAGCTGCAGCAGCGATGAACGAAATCATGGTGCAAATCCCAGAATGGGGTACGGGCCGTAGAGCTAAGCTTGAAGGCATCAAAACGGCAGGCAAAACTGGTACCACACAGTCCTATCGAGATGGTTGGTTCGTTGGCTATACTGGCAATTTCACGACGGCCGTATGGTTTGGCAATGATGATTTCACGACCACTGCCAGGATGACGGGCGGTTCCTTACCTGCCATGACGTTCAAGAAGATCATGGAATATGCCCATCAAGGTATTGAGTTACGTGCAATTCCAGGAATTATCGATGCTCTTCCGGAAGAGACATTTGGTCCGCTTATTGCTGAAGCTGAGGGTGGCATCAGCCAAGTTTCTCTTCCATCTCGAACGCGTCTTTTGAACCGTCAGGCAACTCAAGCCTTAAGAGAACTTGCCAAAGTGTTGGAAACTCCTCGAGATAATTTGGCCAAGTTGGATACAGATCCAAACTTAGACAAAGTCACACAATAGACCACCGAAAGGCTGAAATCAGTGTTACGTATCCCATTTTTGGTCGGCACCGCCTTGGTCATCATTTTTCTAGGTGGGATTTATTCGGCACAATGGGCGCTTGATGCAACACGTGGATTTGGTGGACTTCAGGTCAACAATTGGGTTGCTTATCCACAAATCCAAACCAAAGATGCCGATCCTTATGCGCGTGCTCATCGTGCGAATGATGGCAAAATTTTATTGGGTCGCGCCGAAGGCCTAGTCTTCCGAGCGCAAGTTGATCAAAATCAAGAACCTTTATTGCGTGGTTGCGATTACATACTCAAAGGTCGCGTTCCCCCTGCCCTATTTTGGACATTGCGCACTGTTCACCCTGAAAACGAACCATTGAACATCGCAACGGGGTGGCCAAGCACGATCAATGCGCAAAAAGTTCTCCGCAATGGCAAAGGTAATATTGAGATCAGACTTTCTCAGTTCCCACAATCTGGCAACTGGCTTGCCGTCGATCCAAATAAAGATTTTGAACTGCAGCTCACCTTGATCGATACACCAATCTCAAATGTTTCCGGCATAAGAGCGCTGGAAATGCCAGTTATCGTAAAAGGGGAATGCCATAATGCTTAAATTCCTCTTGGCAATTGTAACGGGTCTAGTTGGCGCTGCGGTGTTGCATATTTTACTCATCCTCATCTTGCCTTTTAATTCCAACGTTGACGCGTGGAGTAAAGTTGAAGATCTGGGTGATCCGTTTGAGTTCTTCACGCTTAAAAACGAGCCGAATGAAAGCGGGCTCTATAATGAGGATATTTTTATTCAAACGGCTGTGTGCCACTATATCTTGGATGAAGGGCCACTACAGATCGTTGCAGATGAATCAACTGAGATGTGGACTTTAGCTGCGTTTGATCCAGGGTCCAACGAAATATTTTCCATGAGCGCAAGATCTGCGATCAATGGTGAAGTGAATTTCATCATTGGAACGAAAGGTCAGCTTCTAAATCTAAGAAGTGAGGAGCCGGATCTCATTGCAGAGACCATAGCAATCGAGGTAAGCGATATTGAGGGATATGTGGCACTAAGATCTATTGTGCCCAGCATTAGCTCACTAGCCGAAGCCCAAGACTTCCTGTCCAATGCCTTATGTGCGCCTTTGAGTTCAGGCTGAACTCAGTTAACTAATTCGATTATTTAAGCGGCAATTAAGCTCCGCTGCGCTTAACCTTACGCACATGATTGTTGGTTTTTGTCGACTTACGCGATTTTTTCTTTTTCGGCGCTTTTTCATAACGAACGCCTGTAAAAAACAAAATGTCCGCGGGTTGCGATGGTTTAAAGCCAGCAGGCCGTGCGACCGGTTCGTAGTCGAGTAAACGTATAATTTCTGCCATTCTCGTCTCCATTGGATGACGGATGTACGCGAGTTAAATTTCATCCTTCTACAATATTATTATTAAGCAGGTTCATAGTTAATGAAACGCTAACACTTTCACTATAATCTGAGACAGTCGGGTCAATAATCAAGTTTGAAACAAGAATTTTCAAACAATTTTGATCACAATTGGGATTTCGGGGCCATTTCTTCGCGTTTTTGATGTTTTGCGGAGAATATTTACCGAAACGAGAGTTCGAGTAAGAGAGTTTGAGTGAAATGTCATACTGTTTTAGAGATTTGGAAACTGCTGGTGAAGATCAGCGTAAATCGGCGATCCTTTTGGCATTAGTGGCCAGTTTAGATCATCTGCGAAAACCGAACCCAGCAGAATCACGCAAATTTGGTGAACTTTTTATTCCTCTTTTCAATGCTGCTCCGATTGAAACTCAACGACGCGCTTCCTCGTCATTATCAAGATGTCCGTTTGTTCCGGCAAATGTTTGCGAATTTTTGTCGCTCCAACCTCTCGAAATCTCGGCACCATTTTTATCACACTCACCTTCCTTAACGAATGCGATACTTTGCTACATCATTGCTAAATCCGACACAGAGCATGCACGTATCATTGCGAAACGCCAGGAACTCAACAAACGAGTTGTGCAGTGTCTGTTGGCACTGAACGAAGACAGCGTGAACCGCGCACTCCAATTACGTGGTTATGTGGGCGACGCAGCTATCCATATGGACGAGGATTCAATTACGCGTTTTGATATTTCACACAAAGTCATCGGTGAAATTGATGGTTCCGCTGAAAATTATGGCCGCGTTGAATTCTTTGGTGACATCGAATTTCAATCTGAAGCTGATGACCATGAGTGGATTGAAATTGAAGATAATCTTCGCCCTGGCCATGTTGAGTTCTTTGTTGATATGGACACAAAAACCGTATCAAACGAAGAGCAATGGATTGAAATTGAAGACAATTTGCGCCCTGGGCACGTCGAATTCTTTGATGATCGTTATACACAAACTGCTCAGGAAGAGTGGGTTGAACTCGGCAATACGTTCAGTGCAGGTGGCATTGAAGCCTTTAATAATATGGAACTGCAAAACGCCAAAGACGGTCTGGATGCAATAGATGATCACCAGTTTGCTGCTGAAGAACATCTTCGCCAGACATTACGTGAGCTTGCACAGGGTGATCTAACTCCTGAACAAGCAACCATATTGGCAAAACAAACTGAGCAACAAACCTACGAAGGTGAGTTTGAGGCACATAATGTGACCTTGCCGATCCATTCCGGTGAAATAGCGCATCGAAAATATATCAGCGTCATGGCCAAACACGTTGCCAATAATCATGTTGAATATTTCACAACCGCGCTTGCAGATGCAATTGGTTCAAGCGTCGAACTTGCTGAACGCATTATGGATGATATGTCCGGTTATCAGCTCGCAGTGACATTTAATGCCATTCTTGCACCACAGGAATTATGCGTCGACGCCTTAAATAAGTTTTTCCCACATGTTTCGATTATGGAAGGCACGAAAGAGGGTGCCGATCATCTTTTAGAAAATATGCAGCATGGCACTTGCCTGAACCGCCTTATCACCTGGTTGCGTGCTGATATTATTACGCGCGAGCATCATATGGTTGACCTTGATCTTAGCGAAGCAAATGTGGATTATGCTCAGATCACTGCGGCTGATCTACCGTATATTACACCAATTGCGGATAATAATGACGAGACACCGCTTTGGACAGAAGAGCAGCAAATGGATGGCAAAGATGCCAATTGGCTGCAAGCAATCGGTGACTAAGACTGGATGTTTCATTCGACTTGTTTTGGACATCAGGGGAATGTTCTACAAATCATTTTCAGATCGGATATCTAGATAAACTTCAGGGGTATCGGTCTCGATTTCGACAATCCAAATATCATTATCAAATGACTTTTCGCGCTCCAGCTTTTGGTTAACTTCAAATTCCTGTGCGTTGTCTAGACGTGTTTCAAATATATGAAACTCGCTTTTCTCCTCAAAATAGGATTGTGGTGCTGGCGTTAAAAGCATTTGTGTTCGATCACGCTTGATCACACGAATAAATATGGCTCCTGCTTCGGGAGCACCCTTTTTCTCAACCGCAGCCATTTGCCCGTCAGCGAACAGACGTCGTGTCAGACTAGCTACGAAGATCGCAGATGTGATGCGCATAGATCAAACTTTTGATTTAGATCGGTAAAATAAGGCTGAATGGATACCCATTCAGCGAACAATATCGCTAAAAAGCACCAATTGATTTCAGCTTATCAAGGACCTGTTGGTTCGGCAATCCTGTAATAGGCAGACGATAATGTTTTTCAAATTGTGCAATTGCTTCGCGAGTTTGTTTACCGGCTAATCCATCTACTTCGATATTTGGATAGGCGGACTGCGACAATCCAATTTGAATGCGACGAACCATATCTTTTGAGGCTTGCTCAGTATTTGTTTCAATACGAGCCATCACTTTTGGTGTGTTTGCCTTGATCAGCCGTGCCAACAGTTCCTCTGTAATTTTACCATCAACTGGCAGTCCTGCCCGCTCTTGAAATCCTTGCACAGCTTTTGATGTGTTTGGTCCTGTTAGTCCATCAACCACATCCAGATAGAGCTTTTGTTTGGCAAGTTCTGTTTGAATGTTTCGAACCAAATCATCGCCTTGAATGGTGCTTTCAACATTGGCAGTTTCAGCGACCGGCTTGACCGTTTGAACGCGCACAGGCGCTTGCTGGATTGGTTGAGCGGGTACAGGAATACTTGAAGTTTGGAGCTGATCACTGCGCTGAACTTTGAATGTCTTTACGCCGTCATCCGTTCGGATCACGCGAACATCATCGTTTGGACGTGTGGAACCAGAAACGATAAATTGCGGACCACGCATGTTCAAAATTGGCGCGGGATGCGCACCTTTTTGATAAAATAATGCATTTGACGCGATGAAACTAAAAATGATCACAAATGCTGTTGTGCCGCCAACAATTGACGGATGCCTTACAATTGTTTCCCCAGCTGTTGACATCAATGATGAAACAAAGCTCGGCTTCTCAATTTTTTTCTTCGAAGGTTTACGCTTAGGCGACATGTGTGCGACCCCCTTGATAGACTGCTTGGCCGTCGTCTTCCACGGCTGTATTTAACTCGTTACTTGTGAGCGCATCGGTGATTGGCTCAATTTGATCCAATGCCTCTAATTGCGGTATGCTGATTGTCACTTGCGTGCCCTCACCTTCAACGCTTTGTATATCAAAGCGCCCATTGTGAAGTTCGACCAAGCCTTTCACCAAAGATATACCCAATCCAGTGCCCTCATATTGGCGCGCCAGCGTCGAATTGACTTGCATGAACGGTTGGCCAATCTGTGAAAGCTTATCAGCAGGAATGCCGATTCCAGTATCGCTAACCTTGAGGGTAAATTCGGAACCCGAGACTTCTGCGTCAACGGTGACGACACCTTTTTCTTGAGTAAACTTGATCGAATTACCGACGAGATTAATGAGAATCTGCTGCAGCGCTCGACGATCGGCGTTGATCTCTGGCAGATCCTTTTGCGTGCGGCAGTTTAGCTCAACACATTTCTTGCTAGCCTGAATATCGAGCATTGACTTTGTGCGATCTAACAGATCCGCAAATTGAAATGGTTCACAATACAATGAATATTGGCCATTTTGAATTTTACTCATATCAAGCATGGTGTTAACGACGTTAAGGAGATGCTCGCCTGAATCACGAATAAGTGCGACATATTCTTTATGGCGTTCATCTGGCAAAGGTGCGATGACCTCATGAATGAGAACATCTGCAAAGCCCATGATAGAATTCAATGGTGTGCGCAATTCATGGCTGACACCCGCTAGGAAACGTGTCTTGTTCAACTCAGCGTCACGTTCAGCTGCTTCAAAATGCTCAATCATTTTCTGTGCTTTGTGCAGCGAAGTCATATCCCACGACTGAATATAGAATTTCTGCAGCTTGCGCTCTTGATCAAATCGGCCAATCAAATTGGCTTTTATATGCGTAAATTGTTGTTCAGTTGCAGATTTGCTGAAACCTGTTTCAAACCTTAAATTAACAGCAACACACTGGGCACCTTGGCGCAATTTATCAACTGCCGACATGAACGCTATTCGGTCCGAGATATGGATCTGATTTACCAATCCCTTACCAAGAAGGTTATTTGCCCTGGCGCATATGGCAGTAGGTGTTTGGCCGTGAACGCTGATCACATCGCCCGCATTGTCGTGACAGGTTACCAGACCGGGTAGGTTTTCGATCAAGTTATCAAGTGGTTCTTCTTGGAAAGTATGCTCTGCCTGATCCGTAACGACGCTTGTTAGCTGTTGATCTTTAAAGTTCAAGGCACGGAATAAACCATAAGTAATCAATGTTGCGAGAATTGTCGCACCCAAGCCAATCGGCTGAACCATCTCATTGTTGTGAGCAGAGGCAAAAACGATTGCGCCAAACCCTAAAACAGCGACCAGAAACGAACTTGCCAATACTGCCGACCGATCTTTGCGCAACAAGAAGATTTCAGACGGAACAACAAAGAGCAACATCGCCATTTGCATTGCCAATGAACCTGATAACGCCACCAAAATGGTTAGGCCAAATGCAACACCGCAAACGGCAAATATTCCCGCGTTTTTGACATCTTTCTGCTTTGCTAGGATTCCACAGCTCATCATGAAAATTCCAGATGCTGACAGAGCCATTGCGATCGCTGATGGAATTGTCATCAATTGTGCGGCAAGTAAAAATACAAGGAAGGGTGATACAAGTGACCATGTGATGAATAGTTTCATGGTTTGTAACTCTAGAGCATAAAAACGCGCATCACGTTCACCAAGCCACAATGTTGCCGTGGCTTTTATCTTTGCAGATAACCCATCTAGAAAACCCGAAACTATTTTTGGCTGAAAACTCAATACAACACCCAAACAAAAAAACGTCTTGGTCCCAAAATCCCATCCTCGTGTTAAGGAATGGATAAAGCCGAGCATCGCAAATGCTGTTTTTGAGCAAAAATCACCCATTCACAGCCAATTTTGCCTAAGAAGTCATTTCATGGTTAACCGGAAGTATATGTATGTGCGAAAATCAAGCTTTTCAGCGCATTAGTGCGGTGATACGTCCCAATTTGCGGTCGATCCAGCGGCGAATCATCAGATAGCTAAAATTTGAACTAAATTTGCTTCAAAAACCGTTTTTCATTTCAATCTAGAATTTGGACTTATCCCTTAAAACAAATCCCAAGCGCGAAAAACAGCGCAAACGACGACAAACAGGGACAGGTTTTATGTGGACGCTTATTAAAGGTACATTTTGGTTTTCATTGGTACTAATCGCTTTGCCACTTTTCAATCCGGAAAGTTCAGAGCGTTTGGCGGAGGGGCCAAAATTTGAAACTGCTGGCAGCATGTCTGCGGCCTGGGCACTTTATGACGATGTCACATCAATCTGCGAACGCGAGCCGGAAGTTTGCGAGGTTGGCACGCATACCATTGGCGTGCTCGGAGCCCGCGCAAAAGAAGGCGCCCGCATCGCTTACCAATATCTAGATGATAAATTTGGCGAAGAAACACCTGACGACCTTACTACCGCCTCAATTTCAGAGTAATATTTGACGGTATTGCGAAACGCCATTCGCAGTCGTCTTATATAACTCACTGATTAAGTTCAGATTTACCCCCCATTTGCGACTTATTGGTCCATGGGGGTTTCTTTTATTTCCAAGCGCTATATATGAATAAAAAACGCATTGGAATTTTAGCATGGCAACCTTAGACGACATTATTAGTGACTTTGAATTTATCGTTGATTGGGAAGAGCTTTATCGTTATGTCATTGATTTAGGTAAAAAACTGCCTGATTTGTCAGATGATGAAATGAGTGCTGAGAATAAAGTTCAGGGTTGTGTCAGTCAGGTTTGGTTGATCTCAGAGCCTGACATGAGCGATGGGGACAATCCCATCATGCATTTCAGAGGCGCATCTGATGCGCATATCGTTAGCGGTCTCGTTGCCATCATGTTGACCGCATTTTCCGGAGTTCCTGCTAAAGAAGTTGCACATGTCAATGAGAACGAGATCTTTGAAAGACTGGGGCTTATTGAACATCTAACGCCGCAACGAGCCAATGGGCTTCGCGCTATGGCCGCTCGCATTAAACAACATGCAGCTGATGTACTGCCTTAATCGTGGCCGATGATATTAAAAGGCCAATCAGACGCTCGCATAAAGAAATAAACTGCTCAGCTTCATAATCGTCTCGTTTATCTTCTATTTTACGGCACGCATAAGACACGCTTGTTCTATCAAGACCAATTCCTCGCGCAATTTTGCGCATAGAGTGACCCAATACAACGTGACAAAGATAAATTGCGAGGTGTTTGATAAATTTCACACCTTGAAAGGACCGTTTTTCGTAGCCGGCGTAATTATATTGGTAAAGTTCCTGAACAACTTTCTGAACAAGGAGATAGGTGTCTTCATCACTTAATTGAACCGTTTTAGTCTCAACTGGGTGATCATTTCTGGGTGGCTTTGGATAAAGTGCAGGCTTTTTATCACATACAGGCTGGTCAAATTTTATTTGCAAATATTCCATGGCCAAACACTAAGCACCAAAAATAGGAAAATATTCTTATACCAGGAATTGCAAATATTGTCTATCTTGTAGATGGTGATAGCGGCAATATCAGAAATTGCCGCTGCCAATTTTAAAATGCACCTAAGAATTAGGCGCGTTTTTGACCCAAACCCATTTGCTTGGCTAATTGCGATCTAGCTTTCGCATAAGCTGGCGCGACCATTGGATAATCGGCGGGCAATCCCCATTTTTCACGATATTCCTCTGGCGTGAGATTATAATGTGTCATGAGATGGCGCTTGAGTGATTTGAACTGTTTGCCATCCTCTAAACAAATGAGATAATCCTGATGGATAGACTGATCAATATCGATCGCTGGTTTATTGCGGCCATGTGCCGCTGCATTTCCAGTTTCTGAGATATCCATCACGGTCTCATGAATTGCCTGGATAAGATCAGTTAATTCTGACGTATTTACATCATGATTACTGACATATGCAGACACAATATCCGACGTGATTTGAACACAGAAATTGGATTGCTGTAATTTTGAACTTTCAGGCATAACTTCCCCGTACCTAAAAAGAGTTTATCATGATACGCTACATACTAGAGCGAAATGAAGATCATATTCTAAAAACCAATACAACTATGGGCAATCATGATCATTTTTTTCGCGCAACACGACCTTGTTGCATAAAAACTCCTAAATCAAACAGAACTGTAACACAAGTATTTGTTAGTGTTTCAACAAAAGTTGATAGAATTATGCTCAGTTTTTAAAGTTTTTCCGCAATAATTCGGTTTTTTATCTAATTTTGATCGGATTTAGACATCTCATCCATGACAGATAAGTCGCTGAGCCTGTAACCAACTGCATAGGCAGCTTTTGCCAAAAGATGCGACGCTATTGGCGCAGTGAGCAAAAAGAATACAACCCCAATAAGAGCGCGCGTGATCGTCGCCAGATCATCCGAATAAATCGCCAAAGCAATGAGCATCAATCCGGAACCAAGCGTACCCGCTTTTGACGCGGCATGCATGCGCGAATAGACATCAGGCAAACGGATTAAGCCTACCGATGCAACAAGCGCAAAAAACGCACCTATGATAATCAATATCGAAACAACATATGTACCTAAATCTGCCATTTAAGACCCCTGCTTTTCTTGATTATCTGCCGGTGTTGCATTTGCACCCAACTCGCCGATCTTGTGATCAATCATTGCATCTGCATCCAATTCGTGACCGTCTTCCATCCCGCCTTCATCGGCTTGTCCACGCACCAAAATAAAGCGCGCAAACGCGACTGTCGCCAAGAAACCAACAAGGCCCAAAGCAATAGCAATATCCACATAAAGCGTATAACCTGTTTTAACACCTATTACGGCGATATAGCCGATGGCAGCGCCGACCAACATATCGAGCCCGAGTATACGATCCGGCAATGTGGGGCCTTTTACGATACGTATAATGGTCAATAAAAACGCAAGGCTTAATAGAACCAGCGCAATATTAATGCTCATATCCAAAACGTCTTGTGCACTCATGGCTGCGATGCCTCCATGATTTTCTTCTCAAAACCTTCGGCGATATCTCGTCGAGCAGCTTCGGGGTCTGACGCATCAATTGCGTGGACATAGATATATTTTTTGTCGTCTGACACATCAACAGACAGCGTGCCCGGGGTCAGTGTGATCATATTGGCAAGGATCGTAATCTGCATGTCGTTTTGTACGGTGAGCGGAAACGCGAATATACCAGGCTTGATGTCCAATTTCGGCGACATCACCAAAATAGCAACACGCCACGCCGACATAACGAGTTCATATAGGAACAAAAGTATGAGCGAAATGATCCGGCGAGAACGCGAGAAATAGCCAAATGTTCCGACTTCACCACGGATGAGCCACAATGCGAAAATCGACAATAGGAAACCGAACAGCAAATTCAGTGCTGAAAAAGAACCGGTAAATGTCGCCCAGGCAAGGGTCAAAAGTATGTTGAAAATAAATAACATTATTCGACGACCTCGCTTCCAAATACAGATTCAATATAAGCAACCGGATTGATCAATTGTTCGGCGGATTGATAGGCCAATTCAAACACAGATTGCGGGAAAAGACCAACAGCGACAACAATGATGGTCAGCGCAATCAGTGGAACAAAATCTGAAACGCCAAGCGCACCGTTACCTTTTTCAGTTTCGGCCATATCCTCCGCATCATCTTCTGGTTTCCAATATGACAAAGCCCAAACACGTGCAACTGCAATAGTTGTGAGGAAACCTGTTAAAAGAATCGAGAATGGCGCCCACCATGGAATAATCAATTCAATCGAAGCCTTGACCAACATAAGTTTTGGCCAGAATCCTGAGAAAGGTGGTAATCCGGCCACCGCTAAGAACAGCATCAACGTGATTGCGGCTAATAGAGTATTCTTTTGGTAAATGCCGCGAATTTTGGTCATATCTTCCGCACCACCACACAGCTTTGCAGCCATACCTGCTGCGATATACAGCGCTGTCATCACCAGAATCGAATGAACCGCATAGAAAATAGTGCCACCAATTGCTTCCCGCGTCCCTATTGCAACGCCGATCAACATCATTCCAATGCCCGAAACAACGAGGAAACCGAGCAAGCGACGCACATTGGTTTGTGCAAGCGCGCCGATCGCGCCAAGCAACATGGTCAAGCATGCAACGATCGCCACCGCAAAAGACAATGCATCGATATTAACCGTCGGTTCGAGCGCCTCGCGTTGCAGTGAAAACAGCATAGTATACACGCGCAGGATCGCGTAAACACCCACCTTAGTAAGAAGACCGGCAAAGAGCGCAGATACCACGACACGCGGTGTGTGATAGGATGCTGGCAGCCAGAAATTAACCGGGAATGCCGCGGCTTTCATGACAAAAGCGAGAACAAACAGACCCGCCACTGTATTGAGCGGCAATGTGCCATCACTTTGCGCAATCTTCAGCGCTATATCGGCCATATTAAGTGTGCCGAAAATTCCATACAAATATGCTGTGGCAATCAGGAAGAGCGTTGTCGCGACAAGGTTTAAAAACGCATATTTCGTCGCGCCATCAAGCTGCCCTTTTTCTGATCCCAAGATCAAGAGGCCAAAAGATGCTATCAACAGTACTTCAAACCATACATAAAGGTTGAAAATATCACCCGTTAAGAAGGCCCCACTAACCCCAGCCATCAATAGAAACAGGAAGGAATAAAAACCATATCTGCGGCCAGAATGATTAACGTCTTTAATGCCATAAATTGTGCAAGCCAACGCGACAACTGCTGCAGTGAAAGCGAGAACAGCACCTAAAATATCAACGGTGAAGGCAATGCCAAAAGGCGGTAACCAACGACCCATGACCATGGTGGTGGGGCCATTGATGATGATCTGTGATAAAAGCCCTGCGGTAATCAACACTTGAACCGCCATAGCCGGAATGGCCACCAAATGCTGCTGCGCAGTGTTTTTACGCATCATCAATAAAAAGGTACCAATAACGATACACCATGCGACGGGCATAATAATGAGCCAATCGAGCAATGGAACCGGTTCAAGGTTCATCGCAGGTGTGAGATCTATTTCAGCTTCGCTACTACCGGCCATCTAATTCAATACCCCAAAGGCGGTGTTTGATCATCCACCGGTTCTGCAACGCGCATCTCATCTGTGTTATCGGATCCAAGCTCTTGATAAGCGCGATAACCCAACACCAAAAGAAATGCGAAAAAGGAAAACGCAATCACAATTGCTGTCAGCACCAAAGCTTGCGGCAAAGGATTGGCCGCTTGCGCTGATAAAACGCTTTCATCCACGCCAATGATTGGTGGGACTTCGCGCGTTAATCTGCCATTTGTGAAGATCAAAAGATTCACGGCATTACCCAAAATTGCAGCTCCGATCAGGATACGGATGATATGTTTTGACAGCATCAAATAGATTGAAACTGCAAATAACGCACCGACAACAACAGCCATCCAAGCTTCCATTATTCGCGCTCCCTTTCTTCTAGGGCCAGCGCAATGGAGGCAATTGCTCCCACAACGACCAGATATACACCAATATCGAAAAACAGGATGGATGAGATTTTGATCTTCTCACCCAGAATATAAATGCTGCCCCACAGTCCCGTCATAAACGGAACGCCCGCAAAAACAGAAACCAATCCCGATATGGATGATATCAGCAAGCCGGCTGCTGCGATGGACATGGGATGAAAATGCATGGCTCTACGCACTGGTGCTACACCATTTGCAATGCCGTAGATCGCAAAGGCAGATGCTGCAATCAGCCCACCGATAAACCCTCCACCGGGCTCGTTATGGCCGCGTAGCAGCACAAAAATCGAAAACAAAATCATCAAACTTGCGAGATAAGGAACAGCGGTTCTGAAAATCAACGTTCTCATTTTGATACCTCCGCTTTTGCCACAAGATTGTCTTTGACCGGCGCATCCGGATCATTATCAGCAACAATTGTGCGATGCGGGCGAATTCGCACCAAGGCCAGAACGGCGAGACCTGCTACCATTACCACGGCAATTTCACCCCAGGTATCTGTTCCTCGGAAGTCGACCAAAATAACGTTCACAACATTTGTCCCATTCGCAATGATCTTGGAATAGGCTGAGAAGAATTCCGAAAGATAAGGATCAAACTTATCTTGGGTCACGCGCATGAGATAGAGCATGAAACCGATACCGCAAGCGAGCGCAATCACACCATCAATAATGACTTGAGGCCAAGAACGATGATCGGCAGCTGTGAGCTTTAGCCTGGTCATCACAAGCGCAAGGATGACGACTGAGAGGGTTTCCACCATGAATTGGGTAAAGGATAAATCAGGTGCGCCGAAGAGCATAAAGAGAACCGCCACAGCAAAGCCTTGAATGCCCAATGAAACAATCGCGGTCAAACGATCCTGCGCATATATCACCGCCAAAAGACCGAGAACCAGAATGGCCATAATCGCAGCTTCATAGAACCTGACCTCGCCGGTGAAGTCCGGCATTGCTGGAAATTCACCATAAACCCACATCGGAATGAAGAGTGCTAAAGCGACAATTGCAAATGTGAAGGTCATGTAGACTTCTAAGCGGCCTGTTTGAATGCGTCGGGTAATCGCAAATGACAATCGCACAATTCCGGAAATAAACTGATCGAAACCTTTATCCGGCCCCCATCCACCAAAGAACCAATTGTAGAAATTATCAATCGCAGTTCTAAGGTGATCGATGTTTCTGTATGCCAGTACACCAAATGCGACCGTAATAGCTGATAATAGCAGCGGAAGGCTTGGATGGAACAATGCGGCGAGTGACAAATCGATCTCAACAATAGCGCCCCAAACAGCCGTACTCATCGGATTGGAAATATAGTAATGCGCGAGCCATGAGAATATGCCCGCAAATACGGCGACAGCACCGAGTACAACGGGTCCAAGCCACAAGAGCGGCGGTCCTTCATGCGCATGTTTAGGTGTTTCTATTTTCTCATCGAGGAAAGGTTTGAGCGCAACGGCAAAGCCGATCACAAACATCAAACCATTGCCAATAATTGCGACAATCGTAAATACGATTGACCATAAATCCGCGCCGATTAAAGCGTAATAGATCTCTTCCTTTGCGAGGAAACCAAAAAGCGGTGGAAGACCAGCCATGGATATGGCAGCGACAACTGCCGCGCCAAATGTAATAGGCATGGCCTTTCGTAATCCGCCGAGCTTGGTGATGTCACGTGTTCCCGCTTCATGATCAATAATACCAGCGACCATGAACAAGGCGCCCTTGAACAAGGAGTGCGCGACCAAATAAAGAACTGCGGCTGCGATGGCTTTTTCCGTACCAAATCCGATCAGCATGACGAGCAAACCAAGCGAGGACACGGTGGTATAGGCCAACATAAGTTTGAGGTCTGTTTGGCGGACTGCTAACAGGGTGCCAATGATGAGGGTTGCACCACCAAAAATCGGCAAGATGGTCAACCATTCCGTCGTACCACCCAAAAGCGGATTCAGACGCATAAGCAGATAAACACCAGCTTTCACCATGGTTGCTGAGTGTAGATATGCAGATACAGGCGTTGGTGCTTCCATGGCATTTGGCAGCCAAAAATGGAAGGGGAATTGCGCGGATTTGGTAAATGCACCACCCAAAACCAAGAGCAATAAAGCGAGATAAAATGGGCTTTGTGTCAAATATTTGCTGTAGAAGGCGATGCTATCTTCAGAGCTCAGCATGAACGAGAAACTATTGCTACCCGTGGTCAGCCAAAGCATGATCAATCCAGCCATCAAAGCCAAGCCACCACCGCCTGTAACCACAAGCGCTTGGATGGCTGAACGTCTGGAAGCTGCACTCTTGTGATTAAACCCGATCAGCAGGAATGACGTTATGGAGGTTAATTCCCAATAGATGAAGAAGGTGAAGAAGCTATCGGCTAAAACGACGCCAAGCATTGCGCCCATGAATAAAAACAGGAACGAGAAAAAACGCCCAAGTTGAGGGTGCCCACCCAGATAGCCACCTGCATACAAAATGATGAATGTTCCGATACCTGATATCAACAGAGCAAACGTCGACGATAGCCCATCAATGAACCAAGAAAAACTAACGAAAAATTCTGGAACCCACAGATATCCGCCTGTTATCGGTGGGTGATCGGGCGACGTTCCGATCAACGCGACTTGCGGTAAAAAGCCTGCAATGTGCAGGAAGATGAATGCTGGCGCAATGGCGAGCAGCCAGGCAGCTTTTGCACCCATAATCTGCGTCAGTTTGGGAGCAATCAGCGCTGCCAAAAACGGCAACAACATTGCAAACATCATCGTGCCATTGGCATCACCAAACATTAAAACTCCACCTCCGAGCAAAAGCCCTAAATATATTAGTTTCACAATTAGGGGGCGACTGTCAAAAGTACAAGGGTAGTTTCACCGATTTTCCGCACAAAATCAGCCTTCAGCATTGCGAGGAATGAAACTGATACTTATTTATATACGTAAGAGAGTTGAGGAGAAAAAATGTCTGATAAAATTGTTGATAAACTCGTTCTAAGTGATGCTGAATGGCGTGAGCGCCTCACCCCTGAGCAATATAAAATTGCCAGAAAGCATGGAACTGAACGTGCATTTACCTCTCCTTTGAACAATAATAAGGCAAAGGGGATCTATCGTTGTGTTGGTTGTCAAACAGAATTGTTTTCATCCGACGCCAAATTTGATTCCGGCACGGGCTGGCCCAGCTATTTTGCACCCATCAGCGAAGACGTCGTCTCTGAACACAAAGATCGATCATTTTTTATGACCCGCACGGAGATCAGATGTGCAACATGCGACAGCCATTTGGGGCATGTGTTTCCCGATGGTCCTCAACCCACCGGCTTGCGTTATTGCATGAACGGGGCAGTGCTTGATTTCGAAGCTGAAGCCGAATAACCATTAGCAAATCGCTTTGGCAGCCAACAGGCTGCCATTTCCAATCCTATTATCTAATCTCAAACTTGGAGTGCCGCCTTGAGCGTATTTTCAAACCTTCCTAAAGCCCCCATCGCTGATATCAAACCTGAAAGCGATACGCGCCACGGCATAACACGAACCGATGACTATGCTTGGTTACGGGCTGATAATTGGCAGGAAGTATTCCAAGATCCAAACGTGCTCGATCAGGATATTCGAGCGTATCTGGAAGCGGAAAATGAGTTTCAGGATGCGGCTTTAAAAGACACGGAAGCGCTGCAAAAATTGCTATTTGGCGAAATGAAAGGCCGCATTAAGGAAGATGATTCATCCATCCCGGTGAAAGATGGCCCTTATGCCTATGGTGTGGAATTTGTAACGGGTGGCGAGCAGCCACATTATTTCCGCATTCCGCGCGATGCCGATAAAGATAGTGCGGACAAAGAAATTCTCCTTAACGGCGATGATGAAGCTGAGGGCAAAGAATATTTCCGACTTGGCGGCATTTCCGCCTCCCCTGATCATTCGCTTGGGCTATGGGGTTACGATGATAAAGGTTCGGAATTCTTTTCACTGCGCGTGCGCGATTTAAATACCAAAGAAGATCTTGACGATACGCTTGAAAATACTGGTGGATCAGGTGCTTGGGATGCGGCTGGGACGGGCTTTTTCTACACGGCATTGAACGAAAATCATCGTCCTTCAAAAATCTTCTATCACAAGCTTGGCACTGATCAATCTGAGGATGTATTGATCCATGAAGAAGAAGATGCCGGCTACTTTATGGGGGTTGGGCAAAGCGCGCTGAATGACGTGATTTATATCAATATTCATGATCACGAAACATCGGAAATCTGGCTTATACCAGCTGATAGTCCGCTGACAAAACCAAAGCTTGTCGCAAAGCGAGAAACCGGGATTGAATATGATCTCACTGAAGGTGGAGATGAGTTTTTCATTCTCACCAATGACGGTGATGCGAAAGATTTCAAAATCATGCGCGCGCCATTTGCCACGCCAGAAAAAGAGCATTGGACCGAAATTGTTGCGCATAAACCTGGCAACCTCATCATCAGCCATGGCGCCTATAAAAATCATCTTGTCTGGATGGAACGAGAAGATGGATTGCCGAAAATCAATATTATGGATCGCACCAGCGGTGACATCCATTCCATTGAATTCGATGAAGAAGCATTTTCACTCGGCTTTTCAGGCGCCGCGGAATATGACACCGACGTTGTTCGCTTTTCATATTCATCCATGACCACCCCTTCTCAACTTTATGATTACAACCTATCCACACGTGAACGGGACCTACTTAAAACCCAGGATGTACCTTCTGGGCACAAAATCAGCGATTATGTGACACGTCGTGTAATGGCACCATCTCATGATGGCACATTGGTGCCAGTCAGCTTGCTTTACCACAAGGAAACAAAATTGGATGGCTCGGCGCCTGCCGTTTTATATGGATACGGCTCTTATGGCATGTCCATTCCAGCGTCATTTAACACCAATTGTTTGTCGCTGGTTGATCGTGGTTTTGTCTATGCAATTGCCCATATTCGCGGCGGTAAAGACAAAGGTTTTGCTTGGTATGAAGATGGCAAGCGCGAGACTAAGAAAAACACATTCGAAGATTTTGTGGCATCGGCAAGGTATCTCGTTTCTGAAAATTTCACATCGCATGATCGGATTATTGCGCAAGGTGGTTCTGCTGGCGGAATGTTGATGGGTGCATGTGTTAACATGGCACCGGATGCATTTGGTGGTGTTATTGCAGCTGTCCCGTTTGTGGATGTTTTGAACACAATGCTGGATGATACATTGCCGTTAACACCGCCAGAATGGCCGGAATGGGGTAATCCAATCGAAAGCCAAGATGCTTACGAATATATCGCGTCCTATTCACCATATGACAACGTTGAAGCGAAATCCTACCCACCAATTTTGGCACTTGCTGGTCTGACAGATCCTCGCGTGACATATTGGGAGCCAGCCAAATGGGTTGCCAAACTTCGCGCGCATCAGCAAGGAGATGCACCTATCTTGCTTAAAACCAATATGGGCGCCGGTCATGGTGGTGCCGCGGGCCGTTTCCAGCGTTTGGAAGAAATAGCGGTTGAATACGCTTTTGCGCTCAAAACGACTGGCATTGGCAAGTAAATCATAATTATGGTTGGAATTTTGCATCTTTTTGAGCATTTTCCGACCCAT
>JAEPMD010000011.1:0-5134 GCA_017644105.1 Rhizobiaceae bacterium
ACTTACGCACCAGGTCGATCTGGAGAACATGCAGAAAAAATATTGAACGGCTTTAGCGGCATCCTTCAGGTGGATGGATACGCTGGCTATAATCGATTGCTCAAGCGACCAACGCAAGATATTGCGCTTGCCTACTGCTGGGCACATGCACGCCGAAAGCTCTATGATGTGACACAATCGAGCACAGCTCCAATTGCACTGGAGGGCTTGGCAAAAATACAGGCGCTTTATCGCATCGAAAAACAGATCAGGGGGCAAACGCCGGGTGAACGCCACGCTGTCCGTCAGAAACAATCAAAGCCGATTATTGAGGCCTTTGAGCTATGGCTAACCGAAAGCCGTGCCCGTATCTCCGCCAAGTCTCCAACTGGCGAAGCTCTCAAATATATCGCTAAATATTGGGATGGTCTGACCCTATTCATGAGCGATGGCCGTATTGAACTTGATAACAACACTGTGGAACGCACAATCCGTCCGATCGCGCTCAACCGGAAAAACGCACTCTTCGCAGGCCATGATGCCGGTGCACAAAACTGGGCTGTGATCGCATCACTCATTGAAACATGTAAACTCAACAACATCGAGCCACATGGTTACCTGTCCAATATCCTCACGGCAATCGCAAAAGGCCACAAGCAAGCAGATATCAAAGAACTGTTGCCATGGAATTACGAAAAATACGTGGGATAGAAACACCGCTTACCCAATAGATATATAAAAATATAAAATGATTTGAAATTCGTGTCGACTGCAAGCAAGGGTTCGAATAAATGTCCAAGAACTACGAGCCACATTAGTGCCCCTTTAAATTTATCCAGATCAGGTATTCTGGTATTTTGCACGACTTGCGTTTCCTAATCACAGTTCTTCCAGACTGTCACATAAAACAAAAACGATAAAAACTCGATTTATAAACATGGTAAAATCTTAGTGAAAACATAGATTTGCAGTATATTGATCACATTTGGCAGTAAAATTCGAATTCGAGTTGTTTCTGGTTGGGTTCGCCATTATTTGCGAATTCATATTGTGCGATAAATAGTGAAAATGCTGATGGCGCAACACCAAGCCGATATGCAAATAGTAATATCCGACCAAAGGATATTTGAAATTGGGTACGAAATGCGTATATCTCATCCTGTTTTTTTGGACAATTGGCGCGAAAACTTCATCACTGACATGCGTGTACATGTTCTTAGCATTGCCCTATCCCTCAGGGCTGAAATCGTCCCTTAGGAGCACGCCACGTGCACAATCTCATCATTCCCTAAACAATAAAATGCATGTCTTTGAACTGTGCTCTGAATGCTCTCACGTCTTTTGCGAGGGCGTCGGGGTTGTTGGTTGTTAGTGCTTTCGCAATGAGCTCAGCCAATTTTGGCATGTGCTCCGTTTTCATGCCCCATCGGACAAGTTCAGGGCTTCCAATTCGCAACCCGTTCAAATCCCCATCGACTGGGTCAATTGGTAAGCCAATGCCGCAGGCGAGAAAACCTGATTTGCGCAGCATTTTTGATGCAGCTTGACCGCCGCCATATTGCGCAGCTTCCACGGCAAATTGATGGGAATTTGTAAATCCATGCTCTTTACCAAAGATTGGGACACCCAATTTATCCAATTCCGCAGCTAAGCTTCTAGCCACCTCGATCATGGTCTTGGCATAGTCTTCGCCATGGGTCTTCCAATCCAGCATGGTAATCGCAAGGCCTGCCGATTTCGCCGCATCAAAATTTGCGGTCATCCCAGGGAAGGCGATGGCATCGAGACGTTCAGCGATCTCTGCTTCATTGGTCACGATCAAGCCGCCTGCAGGACCACCAAGGCTTTTATAGGTGCTCATGGTCATGAGATGTGCGCCGTTGTGAATTGGATTTGGCCAGGCACCACCTGCAATCATGCCGCATTGATGAGCGGCATCAAACAGTACCAGTGCGCCCACTTCATCAGCGATCTGTCTGATTTCTGGGATGGGGTGTGGGAACAGATTAAGGCTGCCGCCAATGGTAATGAGCTTCGGATTAACGCGTTTTGACAATTCACGAAGTGCGTCGACGTCAACGGTAAATCCATCGGCATTAACGGGCGCTTCATGGATATTTAATCCAAATAAACCAGCGCATCCAGCGTTATGATGCGTCACATGCCCACCAATGGATGCCGGTGGCGCGATGATTGTATCACCCGGCTTACAAGTTGCCATAAAGGCATAAAGGTTAGACATGGCGCCCGATGCCACTCTTATTTCCGCATATTGAGATTGAAAAACCTCGGCGCAAAGTTCCGCGCAGATCACTTCAATTTCTTCGATCGCTTCAAGTCCCATTTCGTATTTATCACCGGGATATCCAAGCGAAGGACGTGAACCCAACCCCGATGCGAGCGCTGCCTCGGCTTTTGGGTTCATGACATTGGTCGCCGGATTGAGGTTAAAACACTCTCGCTCATGAATGTCTTTGTTCTTTTCGATAAGGCTCTCGATGCGCTGCGAAACCGCAGAGATATCAGCTGTCGCTGTTTCTTTTGCCAAATCTTGAACATAGCTTTCGCAAGTAACAGGAACCCATGGGCGGTTTTTGAGTGCAGTCATCTTTATTTCCTTTTTTATCAAGAAAACAAAAATGCTTGATCTGCGCAAACGAGTTTTGCTATATTTTTGGCCTATAAAATATAGGTCTAAAATGCCCGTTTCACCACCACGCCCCACCATGCCTCATCTCAATGCGCTACGCGCTTTTGAGGCAGCCGCTCGACATAACAGCATTTCTCTTGCCGCAAATGAGTTATATGTCACACCGGCCGCGGTGGCGCAGCAGATCAAGACCCTGGAAACTTGGCTCGGTGATGAACTTTTCAAGCGCCATGCAAAAGGGGTTGAGCTAACACCTCTCGGCGCAAGTGTATTGGATGATTTCAGCGATGCTTTTGATGCTTTGGTAGGGGCTGTTCAGAAATTAAGGGTCAATGCAAACCCCAAAGAGGTGAGGATTGCAGCATTACCGAGTATTGCACAATTATGGGTTTCTCCGCGCCTACCAGCGATTAGAAGTGCTATGCCCGATGTTTCGATTTCTGTCACGGCGTTGGAAGAACCTCCTAATTTGAAACGTGAACCCTATGATCTTGCAATATTTTATGGTGATCAGCCAGATCAGAAAAATGAACAAATTATCTGCCAAGATGTGCTTATCCCAGTTTGTACACCCTTAATTGCTGAGAGAATTCAAAAAGTGAGTGATCTTAGAGATGAGACTTTCTTGCACGATTCCAGTTGGAATGACGATTGGTCAAAATGGTTGTCGGTCGCATCTCCTGACCGAAACTTAAACAAAAGCGGGCCGACATTTTCGCTTTATTCTTTGGCGTTGGAAGAATGCAAAAATGGTGCTGGTGTCCTGATGGGGCATGAAGCGCTCGTTCAACCTTTGATCGATAAGGGGGAATTGGAAACGCCAATAGCGATCCGCGTTGAACTTTCTTGCTATATGTTCTTTGAAACAAGACCAGAAAACGCAGAGCAATTTGTTTTCGGCAAAGTAATTGAAATGCTTAAGAACCGGAAAATGTTTTAAGTCAACGCATGATGGCTCGGATTCACACCGTGGGTCTATCACAATCTTTGCGAAAACTCAGCTGCATAGCTTTCGATTTCTTTTTCAGATAGAGCGCCAATTAGCATGTAATCGAAGTTACCGTTGGACCAATGTGCTGATTGCATATCCTCGATCTCACCAGTGCTTACACCTTCCTTTTTCTGCGTTAAAGAACGCATCACGCAAAGTGCGACAGGCGCACCCTCTCGAGATAGAAACGCAAACTGAAGCAGAGGGCGTCCTTTGTAGTTCAGGACTTGACCGCGTTTATATTGGAGCTTTTCATCAATTTGCAGGTCAGCAATCGAGATTTCTTTTTCGAGCTTGGAAGCCACACGTTGAAGTTCATCTTCAGTCGCTGCTTCGGTATTATTGACATGTGCAAGCGTGTCTGTGGCATAAAGTGCCTGATAGGCGGCGACATATTCATGCCAATCCTCAAATTTATCTTGTTGGATGATTGGACTTGCAAATATGCCAATACCAGCCGCAACAACCGCAACGGCTGCAATTTTCATAAAACCAGGATTGTCATTTGCAGGTTTTGTGGATTCAGCACCCATAATGTCTTCATAGCTTGGTGCAGTTTGATCAAGCGCATCAAAGGCATCAGACATTGCCGATTTGTTAAGTGTCAGTTGCTTCAGTCTGGCATTTAAGTCGTCACTATCGACCAAGGCAGCTTTGATTTCTTCGGCAGGCGTGTGGTCAAATTCGCCGTCCAGGAATGCGACCAATTGCTCATCTGTAAAATTTTGTTGTTCAGTCATGCCGTCTGACTTTCATCATTTAGTTTATTGGCCAATTTTGTTCGTGCTGCTGACAATCTGCTCATAACTGTTCCAATGGGAATATCCAAGGTATCAGCGGCTTCTTGGTAGCTGTAGCCCTCAATATAAACCAAAATTACGGCAACACGTTGCGCTTCGGGTAGCGCCATTACTTCTTTTAACACCTCAGACGCCAAAATATTCGATTCGGGATCCGGTTTTGTGTCAGGAATTTCAATTTCATCGACATTAGCAAGGCCGCCGCTATTGCGAACCGCATTTTTTCGCAATTCATTAATCCAGCTATTGTGTGCAATTGTAAAAAGCCAGCGGTCAAGTTTGGTGCCGGGTTTATATTGATCGGCCTTTTCGAGTGCTTTTAAACACACAGCTTGAGCCAAGTCATCAGCCCAATCCCTGTTTCCAGTTAAAACTAGGCAATATCTCCAAAGTCTTGGAAATATTGGTTTTATCCCGTTCTCAACCTCTTTGCGCGCATTTTGCTTGAAGAACATTTAGCACCATTAACAAAAAATCTCGGGCACCATAACTAGTGTCGTTGTTGAATACAAGCGGGGTCTATACTTGCCGCGTTGGATAAATACTTTGATGGTTTTGCATTTACTGAAGCTTGTGCTAGACTTGGACTATGTCAAAGATAAACAAACATCTTATGGGTTTGTTTCTTGGGGCAGTCATCATGGCCCCGACAGCTAGTTTTGCCGAAAGAAAATGTGAGTGCAGATATTTTGGCAACTATATCCCCGTCGGATC
>JAEPMD010000011.1:5144-109174 GCA_017644105.1 Rhizobiaceae bacterium
CGCATGGCCAAATGCGAAATGATGCTCAACAATCCAACATGGCAGTTTGAAGAGGGCGAATGCCCTTTGGCTTATAATATGAGCCCTGCATCGACACCGATTACCAAGCTGGCGTCTTTGTTGAAATAATCGTCAAACCTCTATTTCGCGGTTGGGTTTTCCAAGATATCCAGCTCTTTTGCTTTTAAACGCTTAATCTCATCGCGTAGGCGTGCGGCTTTTTCAAAGTCGAGATCAGCAGCTGCATCACGCATTTGTTTTTCAAGCGCTTCGAGATGTGCCTGCAGATTAGCACCCACCATATGGCCTTCTTCGGCAAAGCCTTTGCCGTCTTTTCCGGTAACATCGGCTTTAACGTGATCCTGCTCATAAACACTGTCGAGAATGTCAGAAATCTTGGCCTTCACGCTTTCAGGTGTAATGCCGTTTTCTTCGTTATAAGCCAGCTGCTTTTCGCGACGTCTGGTGGTTTCGTCCATGGCGCGTTGCATGGAACCGGTCACCTTATCCGCATAAAGCACAACTTTGCCATCGACATTACGCGCGGCACGGCCAATGGTCTGCACCAGAGATGTTTCTGATCGTAGGAAGCCTTCTTTATCTGCGTCCAAAATCGCAACAAATCCACATTCTGGAATGTCCAAACCCTCTCGCAGCAAGTTGATGCCAACCAAAACATCAAATGCGCCAAGGCGTAAATCTCGAATTATTTCAATACGTTCAAGTGTATCAATATCTGAGTGCATATAGCGCACGCGCACACCTTGTTCATGCAGATATTCGGTTAAGTCTTCGGCCATGCGTTTGGTGAGAACCGTAACAAGTGTGCGATAGCCATCCGCTGCTGTGAGACGAATTTCACCCAAGACATCATCAACCTGACTTGTTGCCGGGCGTACTTGCACGGGAGGGTCAATCAAACCTGTAGGGCGAATAACTTGTTCAGCAAACACGCCGCCTGATTGTTCCATTTCCCATCCGCCGGGCGTTGCAGACACCCCGATTGTCTGCGGGCGCATGGCATCCCATTCTTCAAAGCGCAAGGGGCGGTTGTCCATGCAGCTTGGCAAGCGGAAACCATATTCCGCCAATGTTGCTTTGCGGCGGAAGTCGCCACGATACATCGCGCCAATTTGTGGAATGGTCACATGGCTTTCATCGATAAAGATGAGCGCATTATCTGGGATATATTCAAACAATGTGGGTGGAGGTTCACCCGGCGCGCGACCGGTGAGATAGCGCGAATAGTTCTCGATGCCCTGACAGGCGCCTGTGGCCTCCATCATCTCAAGATCAAATCGTGTGCGTTGTTCCAAGCGTTGTGCTTCGAGCAAACGGCCAGCTTTTTCGAGTTCTTCCAATCGGTCAGCCAATTCTTTCTTGATCGATTTAATCGCTTGATTGAGCGTTGGACGCGGGGTCACGTAGTGTGAATTGGCATACATTTTGACCGATTTTAAGTCGCCAAATTTCTTACCGGTGAGGGGGTCGAACTCAGTGATGGTTTCAATTTCATCGCCGAACATCGAGATCCGCCAAGCAGCATCTTCCAAGTGAGCGGGGAAGATTTCAATCGTATCGCCACGCACGCGGAATGAACCGCGTTGGAAATCCATATCGCGACGCTTATATTGCTGCGCCACTAAGTCCGCGAGTAATTGACGCTGATCGATCTGCTCACCAACGGAAATTTCAAAGCTCATCGCCGAATAGGTTTCCACTGAGCCAATACCGTAAATGCAAGACACAGAGGCGACGATCACCACGTCATCACGTTCCAATAGCGCCCGTGTTGCAGAGTGGCGCATCCGGTCGATCTGTTCGTTGACCGTCGATTCTTTTTCGATGAACGTATCAGTGCGTGGCACATAGGCTTCGGGCTGATAATAATCGTAGTATGAAACGAAATATTCGACCGCATTATTTGGAAAGAAGTTTTTAAACTCTGAGTAAAGCTGGGCGGCGAGTGTTTTATTCGGTGCCAGAATAATCGCTGGGCGCTGAGTTTCCTCAATCACTTTGGCCATTGTGAATGTTTTACCAGAACCCGTCACACCCAAGAGAACTTGCGTTTGCTCGTTGTCATTAGCGCCCTCGACCAAATCTTTAATTGCTGTTGGCTGGTCGCCGGCAGGCTCATATTCTGTGTCCATCTTAAGGTGCAAACCACCTTCCGATTTCGCCGGGCGTTCAGGTCTGTGAGGTGTCCAAAGCTTGCCGTTTTTGAACAACGGATTGCCGGATGTTATGAGATCGGTGAGCGCTTGAACAGTGGCCGTGTTGCCGGGTTGTGCAAGTTCAGCGGCTTCTTCCACCGATGCATCCATGCCTGCAACGGGATTAAGACCCGCAGCGGCGCGTTTTTTTGGATCATTCGTGCCGCCAATAGAGGTGCCACGCGCAGACCGTGATTCTGTTGTTTTTGCAGCGGCGCGTTTGCGGTGTTTACCAGCTTCTGAAGCGACTTGTCTGCGGTTTGGAACAGATTCCGCTTCTGCCATGCGCTGCATTTCATCAGCCCAATCGCTGATGTTCTCAGATAAAGGTGCACCCTCAAATTCTGCTTGCGGGGCCTCTTCAAATCCGGTGGATGTTTTGGATGGTTTTTTCGGTGTTTTGGCCATTCACGCAATATAGTGTGACTCGAATGGCTTGTGAAGGTGGTTAGGAAAATATTCCATCACTTTTGTAGAATGATTTTCCAGAACGATCATATTTATTTTATTTGCACTCAATTTGATTTTAAGCCTAAATCTGCGTGAGTGAAAAATACGGGGAATATAGCGATGCGCAGTTTAATTGTTTTGATGTTGATGGTGCTTCCACAATGGGCTTTTGCGGATGAATGGAAGGTAAAATCGGTTTCAAGTGATCTCTATCCTGCTGATATTGTTGAAGAAGATCGTGCGTTTGTTCAAAACGGCTTGCCTGATGGCTTGGTGGCAAAACCCGTTAGACGCGGCGATATTTTAAGCGCCTGGTATGAAGTGCCAACAAGGCGATATGGCCATGGAATTTTGGGGGATGCAATTGAAGCGGGTCAACTTGTGGTCAAACGATCTGATGGAGAGATTGTTCGCTTTGACCTAGATACACAGTCTGTATTTGAAGATCGTTATCCGCGCCTCAAAGATCTTGATGGAGACGGAAAAATCGAGATCGTAACGATCAAAGCTTCGTTA
Source organism: Rhizobiaceae bacterium (assembly GCA_017644105.1). Taxonomy (GTDB): domain Bacteria; phylum Pseudomonadota; class Alphaproteobacteria; order Rhizobiales; family Rhizobiaceae; genus Lentilitoribacter. Next base: position 8,327 of record JAEPMD010000011.1, read on the forward strand.
AGCCAGGGGGCAGGGGTGACGATTTATGGGCTTGAAAATGGGGCCATTGTTGAGCGCGCCACAACTGGTTATCACGGGCGTGCCAATCGCTGGCTCAATATTGCGGGCATCGCTAATTTTACCGGTGGTGAGGGACAGCAGGTTGCCTTTGTCCGAACGCCTCATATTGGCGGTCATCTTTACTTTTACAGCTATGACAATGGCAAATTTGAAGAGATCGACAAGATCTCCGGATTTTCAAATCACGTGATTGGTTCACGCGAAATGCGTTTGTCCGCGATAGCTGATATGGACGGCAATGGTTTTGTTGATGTCGCTTTGCCTTCCAATGATCGATCTGTTCTGCGTATGATTGGGTTTCAAGAAGGAAAATTAGTCGAAATAGATCGTGTGAAAATTCCGTCCCGGATTAATAAAGCAGTCGCATCCCGCGGTGGCGGTGAAGACCTCATGTTCACCGTCGGCACAAGCGACGGCAAGGTCTTTGAGATCACGCGAGACTATTGAACAGCAGCCATGACACTTCAGGACGACATTCAAACATGGGATAAAAAATCCAAACAGGATATTTTGGATGTTTATAACAGGCATTCTGGCGATGCTGATTTTGTCGGAAGTTTGTTGGATTTATCAAAACACGACGATTGCTCTGAAGGTGCAACATGGTTGTTAAAGCACGCGCTTGAAAATGGCCTTGAGCTCAATGATCAACACATAAATGTTTTTTGCGGACTGATAGAACTTGAGCTTTCTTGGCAAAGCAAATTGCATATTCTGCAGATTTTACCGTTTATCATTGTACCCGCAGAGTATAAGCATCAGATGATGGCATTTATCCGCCAGTCTACCGAAGATGAGAATAAGTTTGTTCGCGCATGGGCTTATAATGGGCTTTATGAGCTCGCAAATACTTATCCCGAATACCGCGACGGACTATCAGTAATCTTTGACGCTGCGCAAGAGACTGAGCCGCCCGCCGTTAAAGCACGTATTCGAAATGTGAAAAAATCAATCGCAAAAAATTGGTCGTAACCAATTACATTTTTGCTTCGGCGTTTTTGAAAATAGCCGTTGAACGCGCACCTGAACGACAATAGCCCAGCATTGGACGGTCCATTTCTTCAACGGCATCAACCATTTGATCGACAGCTTCCATGGTCAGTCCTGCGCTTGTTACTGGAATATGACGAATGCTAATCCCTGCAGCTTCAGCGGCGGCTGCAACATCACCAAACGCTGGTTGGCCCGGTTGCTCATCATCAGGACGATGGCAAACGATGGATTTGAACCCCTGATTTTTTATTTCAGCAATATCTTCAGGCGTGATTTGTTCAGACACTGAATAATTTTCAGTAACGGCGCGAATATCCATTGTGGGGTTCCTTCAAGATTTTGCTTCTTTTTAGGTCTTAGAGGAAGTTTCGTCAATAAGATCATGGTGAAGTTGCGCTCACTGTTGACGCAAATACCTTCTTAGAATAGTCAAGAATTTGAAAATCACCTATCTCATTGTGTTTTGGGGCTATTGTTGAAATATCGTCGTTTAAAATTTGCAGCCTGGACCGTGTCAGCGGTTTGCCTTTTGCCAATGGTTGCAGCTGTGATAGCAGCGTTTAATGGCTCCCTAGACACATGGCGCAGTCTCTTTTCGACCGTGTTGCCTGGATATATCTGGAACACAATTCAGTTGGTCGTTTTCGTTGGGCTTGGAACCGCGGTTGTCGGGACCTCAACCGCGTGGCTGACGGTTGCCTACAAGTTTCCCGGCCGGCGGTTATTAGAGATAGCACTAGCGCTGCCGCTCGCGTTTCCGGCATTTGTCTTAGCATATGCCTATACGGATTTGCTTGATCATCCGGGTGCTGTGCAAACGGTTTTGCGCGAAGTGACAGGCTGGGGCCCGCGAGATTATTGGTTCCCGGAAATTCGGTCTCTTGGGGGCGCAGCGGCGATGTTGATTTTCGTGCTTTACCCTTATGTCTATTTGCTCGCGCGGGCATCATTTTTGCGCCAATCGTCTACAGCGTATAATGCTGCACGCACATTGGGTTCAACACCATTTCGGGCGTTTTTAAGTGTCTCTATGCCAATGGCAAGACCTGCTATTGCTGGCGGGGTCATCCTTGCCTTGATGGAGACGATTGCTGATTTTGGAACTGTTGCACATTTTAGCGTGCCAACGTTTGCAACAGGTATTTATCGATCCTGGTTTGCCATGGGTGATCGTGCAGCAGCAGCGCAGTTAGCATTGTGCCTTTTGATGGTTGCGCTTTTGTTTGCAAGCCTTGAACGGATGCAAAGAGGGGCGACAAAGCGGCACCCTGCGGGGAAAAAGGTCGAGTTGGCCAAACGTATTCAGCTGAAAGGATTGCCAGCATTTGCCGCCACATTCGCATGTCTTCTCCCTGTATTAATTGGTTTCATCATTCCACTTGTTGTTTTGTTCAATATGGCGCTTGATTCAGGGCAGTCGCCTTTAAGTTCGCGCTATATCGGTTTTATGGAAAACAGTATCATTCTTGCATCCATTGCAGCCGTTGTGACTGTGACAGCTGCGACGATCATTGGGTTCTGTGCACGTATTGCGCCAAGTCGCGCATCCAGATTTGCAACTGTGATTGCCGGAATTGGTTATGCAGTCCCCGGAGGTGTTATTGCGATCGGCCTGCTTGTGCCTTTTGCAAAGCTCGATAATGTTATTGATGCCTGGGCACGTGAAACTCTTGGATTTTCAACAGGGCTTTTATTTACCGGTTCCATCACGCTTTTAATCATCGCTTATATGGTGCGCTATATGGCTGCCGCGCTTAATGCCTTTGATACCGGAATTTCATCTATCAAAATCAATATTGATAATGTAGCGCGCACCTTAGGCAGGACCACCGGTTCCATCTTCTTTCAAATTCATTTACCGCTCTTGCGCCCGAGTTTGCTGACAGCTTTGCTGATTGTATTTGTGGATGTGATGAAAGAGCTTCCGGCGACTTTAATCATGCGGCCGTTTAACTTTGATACCCTAGCCATTCAAGCCTATCGCTTAGCTTCTGATGAGCGTCTTGTGCAGTCCGCGGTTCCTTCCTTGCTGATTGTCTTATTTGGACTCATCCCTGTGATCTTGCTCTGTGTGACGATCAACCGGGGGCACAGATAGGTGGGTGTTTGGGTATTGTTGTGCATATACCGATGAGTATCTGGACAATTAATTAACCTTTTGTTTGCCATGTTTTGCCACTGTTTGATACGGAACGGTATTTAATGCCGTTGGCATGATGCTGTCACCCGAACATGATTGTTCCTGCGGATAATCAACTTAATTAGGGTGCATAACGGTGAATATCTCAAAAAAACTTCCGATCGCAGCTGCGATTTTAACACTTGTCACGGTCGGTGTCGCCAGTATGGCAAGTTACATGGTGGCGTCTCATCATCTTTCAGTGAAATCAGATGAAAAATTGCAAGCGATCGCCGATGGTCGACGCAATCAAGTGGAGTCCTACCTTGCATCTATTAAAACCGATATCATTCGAATGGGTAAGGATGAGCAAACGGCAAATGCCTTTGTGCAGATGAATTCAGCATGGGGATTAATGTCGGGCGACAAAGTGGCGGAATTACAAAAACGTTATATCACTGAAAACCCACACCCCATTGGTCAGAAGCATATGTTAGACACAGCTGGTGTGGACACCTATGACAAAGGGCATAAGAAATATCATCACTACTTACGTGAATTTATAGAACATCAAGGATACTACGATCTGTTTTTGATTAATGATAATGGTGATATTGTTTACTCAGTTTTCAAAGAGTTGGATTATGCGACCAATCTTGCGACTGGTGAGTGGAAGGACAGCGGGATCGCGCGTGTTTGGAACGGTGTCATGCAATCACCAGATGATGCCGAAAAAATTGCATTTGACGACTACGCACCCTACGGGCCTTCAGCAAATGCACCTGCCTCATTTATCGGGAAAAGATTAGTCAAACGGGGACGAATTCTTGGCACGCTCATTTTGCAAATGCCAAATGATACAATTGCAAGAATTATGGCAAACACCACGGGTATGGGTGAATCAGGTGAGACCATGCTCCTGCGCGGCGATGCTGTTATGATTACGGATTCGCGGCACACGGAGGAAAACGAAGCGCTCAATACGAAATTGGACTTGAGCACAAACTTGCTTGAAGAATCGTATGCGGATCAACCAGTTGGATACTTGTCTGGTTATCGTGGTGAATTGTTCCATATCTCGACAGCACGCCTTCAGTTCATTCAGAGAAGTTGGATCATTGCCGCAATTATTTCTGACGAAGAAATTGTCGCAGGTGCTGTGAACCTGCGAAATACCATTTGGGTAATCTCATTATTATTGCTTGCTATTGGAATGGTCTGCGCATTTTACTTCTCTCGCACAATCACCAAACCGCTTGATAAGGTGGTTGAAGATATGGCTGAGCTTGTTGATGGCAACACAGACCTTGATCTTTCAGGTGCTAACCGTTCCGATGAAATTGGAAAGATTTTCAAATCCGTTGAAGTCTTTCGAGATGCTGCGATTGATAAGCAACGACTTGAGGCGGAAAGTGAAGAAAATCGTGCGCAAACCGACGCAGATCGCAAGCGCAATGAGGAGCTTAATGCTATACAATCTCATAAGCTTGCGCATGCAATTGACGCTTTGGCCGATGGCCTAACCAGGTTGTCAAATGGTGATCTTACTGCCAATATTTCAACACCATTTGACGGCGAATTGGACCGCCTGCGTTCAGATTTCAACAACTCAATTGGTAAATTGAGTGAGACTATGAGTGACATCACTTTGGTGTCTAAAACACTAAAAGATAATTCTGGCGACATCAGTAAGGCCACAAATGAGTTATCCCGGCGCACAGAAACACAAGCGGCTTCACTCGAAGAAACATCTGCTGCGCTCGACGAGATTACCGCGACGGTTCGCGAAACATCTGAACGTGCTACGGAAGCTGCAAGCAAAGCAAAAAATGCTAAGGATGATACAGAAAGCTCTGCACATGTCGTTGCCAATGCTGTAGCTGCTATGGAAGGTATTGAAAAGGCCTCTGGAGATATTTCCAACATCATTAATGTTATTGATGAAATTGCTTTCCAGACGAATTTGCTGGCTTTAAATGCGGGCGTAGAGGCGGCACGTGCTGGTGAAGCCGGTAAAGGTTTCGCCGTCGTTGCCCAAGAAGTTCGAGAATTGGCACAACGCTCAGCAACTGCTGCGAAGGAGATAAAAGACCTTATCAGTAAGTCGGCGGGTGAAGTTGCTAATGGGGTAAAACTTGTTCAAGAAACTGGCGAAGCTTTAGCTAACATTTCGCAGCATGTGAGCGAAATTGATGCACAAATTGGTACCATTTCTAAAGGGGCATCTGAACAATTGGTCGGCATTCAAGAGGTCAACACAGCCGTGAACTCGATGGATCAAGTGACCCAACAAAATGCTGCAATGGTCGAAGAAAATACGGCTGTTACTCAAGAAATAGCAAGTGAAGTCGACGCGTTAACATCGTTGATCGAAACCTTCGATACTGGTGCATTTGGCCAAAATGTTGCTCAAGAGGCATCGTCAATCCGTGTCGTTGGGTCAGAGAATCCCAGCGGGAGCGATCTCAAAACGGATGACACGGTGGCGCAAGAAGATACGGCTGGCTCACCCAAACAAGCTCAAATTCCGATTCTTAAATCTGAAGGCAGCGCTGCACTCGCTGAAGATAAAGAATGGGATGAATTTTAAGAATTGACTAGATTGCTGTCCATCTGTTGGATCGTCAATTTAAAGCAATTTTTATAGGTGATATGTCAATCGGCTTCACAAAAAAAACCAGCCTGAGCAATCAAGCAAAGGCTGGTTGAAAATTCCGGAAGGGTGCCCGGAAACTTTGATTATTATTTATAACCAATTTCGTTATAAATCTTTTGTGCTGCAGCTTGGTTTTTACCAAGCTCTTCAAGGCCAAGATCATCAGCTTTAAATGTGCCAAGCTGTTGGACTGATGATGATAGAGCAACACCTTCAATGACGGGATATTCATCATTACCAGCTGCAAAGTAGCTTTGGGCTTGTTCACCTGTCAGATATTCAATGAACTTGATGGCGTTTTCTTTGTTTTTAGAGTTTTTCGCAACAGCTGCACCAGAAATGTTGACATGCGTTCCGTTTGCATCCTGGTCCGGGAATACCCAACCGATGCTGTCTGTGCTGCCAGATAGACCTTTTACGTCTTTTCGGATGGCACGTGCAAAGTAATACGTGTTGCTAACCGCAATCTTACATTCGCCAGATACGATGCCGCGCAATTGATCGGTGTCACCGCCTTGTGGGTCACGTGCGAGATTGTCGAGAAGGCCTTGGGCCCATGTTTTTGCAGCTTCTTCACCATTGTGCGAAATTTGTGAAGCCAGCAAAGAGAGCATGTAAATGTTGGTGCTCGAACGCGCGCAAATCATGCCTTTATATTGTGGGTCAGCCAAATCTGCATATGTTTGCGGTGGGTTTGAAACTGCAGCTTTGTCATAAAAGATCACGCGTGCACGCTGCGAAATGCCGTACCAATTGCCGTCTTCATCGCGAAGATTTGCAGGGATCGCTTCATTGAGAGTTGTGGAATTGATTGATTGGAACAAGTCTTCTTGTTGGAATGCCCATAATCTACCGGCATCGACCGTCAAAACGACGTCTGCTGGGCTGTTCGCACCTTCAGCTTTTAAACGCTCAAGCAATTCGCTTGCACCAGCTTCGATGCGGTTGACCTTAATACCTGTTGCTTCTGTAAAATCAGAATATAAACGCTCGTCAGTATCGTAGTGACGAGAGGAATAAATGTTAACCTCGCCATCTGCATGAGCGACAGATGCTGTGAGAGTCATGGCTGCAACACCGGCAAGCATAGCCAGTGATTTTTTCAAGTTTAGGAACATCGTACTTTCCTGTTAATTAAAGGTGACTTGTTTAGTCATGTTTTATGTCGCGCGCAAAAAAGAGTCAATCGCTTTTCGGCAAAAAACGAAAATAAACTATACTTTTTTAGTTTAGTATTATTTAGGTCGCTTCAACGAAGCTGTCTAACACGCGTTTTTGGCCGGCGCGATCAAAGTCAATTGTCAGCTTATTGCCGTCGATATTGACGATATTGCCGTTGCCAAACTTGAGGTGGAACACACGGTCACCAACGGAAAAATTCGATGGTGTTTCAGTCGTTGACTTGGCGACGAGTTCGCCCTCGATAGTACGTGAACGCGGCCCACTTTCACCATAGGAGACGCGTTCAACGGCGTGGCCAGACCTCGAACCCCAATTATTGCGCAATGCTTCAGAATTATTCGACTGCGCTCGTTTCCAGCCAGGTGTCTGATAGGAATTGCTGCCAAAACCATCCTGACTGTCAAACCGTGAAGCGCCATAAGTGCCGCCTGAATGACCGCGATTATATCCGCCATAGGAATTGTCCATCTCAGACACTTCCACATGCGCTTCGGGCAGTTCATCTAAGAAGCGCGAGGGGATGGTAGATTGCCACAGACCATGGATGCGCCGGTTCGACACAAACCAAATGTGACATCTTTGTTTGGCGCGTGTGATGCCAACATAGGCAAGTCTGCGCTCTTCTTCCAGGCCAGAACGTCCGCCTTCATCGAGCGAACGCTGGTGCGGGAACAAGCCTTCTTCCCAGCCAGGCAGGAAGACCGTTTCAAACTCCAGACCTTTGGCCGAGTGAAGCGTCATGATGTTGACCGCGTCAAGATTTTCGTTCTGCTCAGCATCCATCACAAGCGATACATGCTCTAAGAAGCCACGCATGGATTCAAATTCTTCCATGGAGCGGATGAGCTCTTTTAAGTTATCGAGACGCCCTGGCGCTTCAGCGGAGCGATCTTTCTGCCACATCTCGGTATAGCCGGATTCTTCCAAAATCTGCTCAGCCAATTGGGTATGCGGAATTTTCTCAAGCAGCGACTGCCAAAGCTGGAAATTATTGACCACTTCGGTGAGCGATTTGCGCGGACGCGGTTTCAATTCATCCGTTTGCACCATCTCGCAGGCGGCGGCAAACATGGGAATACCGCGGGCTCGTGCATAATCATGGATGAGGCGAATGGTGGCATCGCCTAGACCACGTTTGGGTGTGTTTACAATGCGTTCAAAAGCAAGATCATCCGCAGGTTGGCTGACAATGCGGAAATAGGCCATGGCATCACGGATTTCCAAGCGCTCGTAAAAGCGTGGGCCGCCAATAACCCGATAGTTCAGCCCAAGTGTGACGAAGCGATCTTCAAATTCCCGCATTTGAAAAGATGCACGCACTAAAATGGCGATGTCGTTTAAATCGTGACTGTTGCGTTGGAGCTGTTCGATCTCGTCGCCGACATCGCGCGCTTCTTCCTCGGAATCCCATGCCGCATGAACCATTACCTTGTCATCATCGGGATCCTGTTGATCGGTGAAAAGGGTTTTCCCCAATCGACCTTCATTGTGGCTGATCAAGTGACCGGCAGCACCTAATATATGTTCAGTTGAACGATAATTTTGTTCAAGCCGGATAACCTTTGCGCCGGGGAAGTCCTTCTCAAATCTGAGGATATTTTCAACTTCAGCGCCGCGCCATCCGTAAATGGATTGGTCATCATCACCCACGCAGCAGATGTTGGGTCGCTCATCTTGTTTGTTGGGGCGCTGGGCCAATAAACGCAGCCACATATATTGCGATGTATTGGTATCCTGATACTCGTCTACTAAGATATAACGGAATTTTTGTTGGTATTCCGCCAATACGTCCGGATTGGAACGCAATATGCGGATCGGATGACAAAGCAGATCACCGAAATCGCAAGCGTTCAACGTTTTTAAGCGATCTTGATAAGCGGCATATAGTTCACGCGCTTTACCATTGGCAAATGCACGCGCATCACCCTCAGGGATTTCATGTGGTGCGAGACCTTTGTTTTTCCAGCCATCAATAAGCATGGCAAACTGGCGCGCCGGCCATCTTTTATCATCAATGCCTTCCGCTTGGATCAGCTGTTTGATGAGCCGGATGACATCATCTGTGTCGAGAATAGAAAAATCGGTTCTTAAACCTGCAAGCTCGGCATGCTTACGCAACATTCTAACGCCAATTGAGTGAAATGTGCCAAGCCATGGCATGCCTTCCACCGCGCCACCAACGAGAGCTGCGATACGTTCCTTCATCTCGCGCGCAGCTTTATTGGTAAATGTCACCGCTAAGATCTGAGAAGGGTAAGCGAGACCAAGATTTAAGATATGCGCAATCCGAGTGGTTAAAACCCGTGTCTTGCCCGTACCAGCACCTGCAAGAACCAATACCGGACCATCAATGCTTTCCACCGCATCGGATTGTTCAGGATTTAAGCTATCGAGATATTGAGGTCGCTGGCGGGCGGCCATAGCGCGCGCAGCAATACCAAGCCCAGAACTTTTCGGGGCCGGTTCGCTTGGCTCATCGCCAAAAAAAGGAATGTCGTCATCATATCCGCTCATCGGCTTAAATGTAGTGATTCGTACCGTAAATACTAGGTTAAAGAACTAAATCCAGCGCTTACTCATCGCTTTTATGCAGTTTTAAACGCAATCTGCGGATTGCGAACCAAACCGTGAACAAAACAACGGGCACAGCGATCGCAATGATATACATATATGAGAAGGGTAGGGCGCCAGTTTTGTCCATTGGCTTGAGGAAATAAGCAAGCAAACTAACGGCATAGTAAGTGATGGCGATCGATGACAGGCCTTCCACAGCTTGTGACAATAACAATTGTTGGCGGTGACGCCCGTCGAGTGATTGTAGCAATGCCTGATTACCCTGACTCAATTCAATGTCAATTCGGGTTCTAAGCAGAGTTAGAGCACGCGAGATGTCTTCTGACAGGATTTTTTGGCGTTGTTCAACACTGATAATGGTTGCGCGGGCTGGTTCCAACCGAGAGCGCAAAAATCCAGATATGGACTGCAAATCGCCATGCTCAACCTCGGTGAGAGTTTTCATACGTGCATCAACGATTTCAAAATAAGCGTTGCTGGCCGAGAAGCGAAAGCGTGTTTCAGACCGCAAACTATCCAATCGACCTGACAATTGCGATAGTTGTTGAAAGAGTTGCTGATCATTGAGGTCAGTCGCATCTTTACCGTTTTCCAGCTTTTCTGTCAGAACATTCAACTCGTCTTCAAGTTCAGTTAAACGACCTGATATGCGTCTCGCTAAAGGCAGGCCAATCAGCGCCATAATGCGATAGGTTTCAAGCTCATATAACCGTTGCATGCGCCGACCCAATTCGTTTGGGCCATTTTTTTCTGGCAATACGGCATAGGTGATGGTGTTCCAATCATCGGGTTTGAGCGTTGATTGCACCTGCAATGAGCCGCGCATAATGCCGCCAAAAACGCGTTGACCGAAAGGTATTTGTTTGGCGAGTTCCTTGGCAGATGAAACAATAACCACCATGCATTTGGATAGGATCTGAATATTATGCGGTGAAAGTACGCGTCGATAAGTTTGCTCAATCTCAGTCTTATCTGTGCAATTATTGGCAATCAGCGTGCAGGCCGTGAATTCGGTATGTAATTCGATCTTGGTCTCTATGTCACCGATTTGACCGATCGCATGGCGCGGGACTTCATCGCAAATCTCGCCAATGAGATCAGTATAAAGTGCCTTCATGTTTTCAGGCGCGCAAGTAAAGGCGATATGCATGATTACCGCTGGGGCAACAACATCAGATGCTGGGCGCGCATGTACTTCATCAATCGCAGCCTGCCGGTCTTTGTGATAGGACCATCTGATATCATGATGGGAATTGTTTTTGTCGCTCATCTAATCGCCCCTTGAATGGCGTTACGTTATCTATACTTATAGGCGTGCGAAACCCGGTTGAACCTGCGCAAATTGTCGCGAGTGCTATGTGCCACGTTTTGCAATTGCAATCCAGCGACCATCTGGCCCCTCGAATCCAAAGGATCGGATGAGAACTAAATAAATGTGAACATGTGTTTGACCAAAGCGGTTAAACGCCAATACACCACCGATATTATAATCAATCGGGCAATTGCGGCTTTTTGGGACGGATTTATCCTCGTGAATATAGCCTGACACATCGATGTCTTTATTGGTTAAATGCAACCGGAAACCTTTGGCATCGGGCGTAATGTTTTCACAGTCTTTCGACGGCGGCAGATTAACCAGTTCGAGTTTCAATTCGTTCGGCGCATTTGGCGTGGGTTCGTAAGAATAAGACTGATAGGTGATCGCGTAGGGGTCGACAGACTTTTCCGTCGATGGATTAAAGGCCAAAAACGACGCATATTCCTCACCAATACCATATTGATCGATGATCGCTTGGCTCTTTGCTTTGGCGATCTGTCTGGCCTCATATAGAGACGCCGTTTCATCGTCTAGGCGCACACGGATCGGTGAACCCTTTAGATAGCGATCCGTTTCAGTGTCAATAAAGAAGCGTTCGGCATAGGGAAAGCCGGATCCATCCTGAACGCCAAATTGTTCAAAGCCGAATATCTTTCCGTCTTCGGAAAAGCCGAGTGAGCGGAATTCAGCGAAGTCGCCAGCGAAGGTGGAAAATATTGATGCGAGGAAAATTGTAAAAAACGTTGTGAGTTGTTTGAAAAGCGTCATGTCTCAATCCCTTTTTACAATCGAATGCTCAGCTTAACGCACTATGGTGAGATTTTCCACGGCCCGGGTAATGGCTGTATATAACCAGCGTTCGGATGTTTCACGAAACGCCCAGCTTTCATCAAACAAAACGACATTATTCCATTGAGAACCTTGAGCTTTATGGACTGTTAAAGCGTAACCATAGTCAAAATCATCGAAGCGCTTTTTTGTGTTCCATGGGATTTCGCCGGAAGTGTCTTCAAAAGCGGCTTTGAGCAATCGTACCTTTGCTGACCCGCGACCCATATCGTCATCTTCAGGGCGCAACAGCACATTGATGCCGGGTTTGGTTGTTTCTTTCGATGCCGTCATGACCTGCCAGAGCGAACCATTAAGCAGACCCTTGGTCGGGTCATTCCGTAGGCAAACTAGTTTATCACCGGATTGTGGGTAGGGCTGATCAAATCCCTTGAGCACGCGCAATCTTTGGTTATAGCGCTTGCGGGTTTTATTGGTGCCAACTAATACTTGATCTGCACTTAAAACCAGATCTTGCGTGACATCTTTTTTCGAAATGATCTGTGTGGTGCCATAATCGCCATACATCAATTCATTGCCCTGGCGCACTTGCATGGCAAGATCGATAATTGGATTATCGCGCGCTTGGCGATGGATTTCAGTCAGCAAAATATCCGGTTCATGCTCGGTGAAATAACCACCACCAGAAATAGGCGGCAATTGTCCAGGATCACCCAAAACCAAAACCGGTGTGCCAAAGCTTAAAAGATCTCGACCAAGCTCTTCATCAACCATCGAGCATTCGTCGATGACAATAAGTGCTGCTTTTGCGACCGGGCTCTGGCGATTGATGCCAAACATCGGGGCGATGGAAGTTTTGCCAGTGGTTTCATCCTCAACCTCTTCCTCACCACGCGGGCGATAGATCAGGGAATGGATGGTGTTGGCGTTACTGGCGCCCCGTGAGCGCAGAACCTGCGCGGCTTTTCCGGTAAAGGCTGCAAATAAAACATCACCATCTATATGTTCAGCAAAATGGCGCGCGAGCGTAGTTTTACCTGTTCCAGCAAAGCCAAATAGCCGGAAAATTGGCGATTGACCTTCGCGTAGCCACTTTGAAACAGCCTTTAAAGCTTCATCTTGTTGAGGTGAAAAATCCATGCCAAATCACGTCGCAGGATTCGCCAAAATTGGCAATACCAAAGACGTGCATTCGTGCTTAATTTTCGATCAAGCTTTTCTGGAGATCTCAACTTGGTGAGGATAGGGGATGGAAATACCGCTTTCGTCAAATGCTTCCTTGACGGCTTTGGTTGTGTCAAATTTCACGTCCCAATAATCTTCGGCAGCGACCCAAATGCGCACCGTAATATCGACGGATGAATCGCCGAGATTAGTCACACGCATCCAGCTTTCAGGAGATTTAAGAACGCGTTCGTCACCATCGATGATTTTCTGGATAACGGCCATCGCATCATCAGAGCTATCGCTGTAATCGATGCCAAATACGAGATCCACGCGGCGCGTATCATGTGCTGAGAAATTGGTAATCACCGCGCCCCAGGCTTTGGAATTTGGCATGATGATTTGAACATTATCAGGCGTGACGAGTTCAGTTGTAAACAATGTGACCTCGCGAACGGTGCCGCTTGTGCCATCGATATCCACGAACTGGCCGATTTTATAGGGCCGAAAAGCGATCAGCAGAACACCCGATGCAACATCGCTGAGTGTGCCTTGAAGTGCCAAACCAATCGCCAAGGTAGACGCGCCCAAAATGGCTACCAGACTGGTCGCCTGGAAGCCAAACAGCTGAAGAACGACGATGAGAACAGCAGCAATGATCAGCCAATATAATATAGATGCAACAAAGTTGGAGATGGTTGGATCAAGCCGCGAATTGCGTTCGATCTGACGGCGCACAATACGTTTGAACATCTGAGCAGCCAGATAGCCAACAACCAAGAATAGGATTGCTTTGGCAACGTTTAAGATAAACGGACCAAATTCACCTAGACTTTCAACCAACACATCCATGTTTTGAGCCTTATTTACCCCAAATGCCGTCAGAGCCACGGTTCATCGCGGTGATACCGGTGCGGCAGATTTCAATCGCACCCAAGGATCTCATGATATCAATGAACTGATCAACTTTGGAGACGCGACCTGTCACCTCAAAGATAAAATGATCGCGATTTGCGTCGACAACTTCGGCTTTAAATGCGTCCGCAATGCGCAATGCTTCCATGCGATCATTGCCTTCGCCTTTGACTTTTACCAGTGCCAACTCGCGTTCGATTGGTTTTTCATAACCGAGTTCTTTTGCCTTCTGGTCAAGATCAACAACGCGATGCACGGGCACAATGCGTTCAAGCTGCGTTTTGATTTGCTCCAACACGTTGGCTGTACCGCTTGTTACGATGGTAATGCGTGAGAGATGACGCTCATTTTGTGTTTCTGACACCGTGAGGCTTTCGATGTTGTAGCCACGGCCGGAAAAGAGCCCAATCACGCGGGCGAGCACACCCGGTTCGTTGTCAACAACAACTGACAATGTGCGAGACACAGTTTCTCGTTCAACATTGCTGAGAAAATAGGCTGAACCTGTTGGTTTTTGCTGTGCATTCATATCTAGGTTCTCCTTTTAAACGAGTTTCGCGCCAGCGGCGTCAATTGCATTTGCGACAACTTCGTCTGTTGCTTCATCCGGAAGCAGCATTTCGTTATGTGCTTTGCCTGATGGGATCATTGGGAAACAGTTTGCCAATGTCGCGACATTACAATCAAAGATGACTGGTTTGTCGACAGAAATCATCTCATTAATGGCATCATCCAACTCAGATGGTTTTGAGCATCTGATGCCAACACCACCATAGGCTTCAGCTAATTTGACAAAATCAGGCATGGATTCAGTATAAGAGTTAGACAAGCGGTTGCCGTGCAGCAATTGCTGCCACTGACGCACCATACCCATATAATTGTTATTAAGGATGAAGATTTTGACTGGTAATCCATGTTGAACTGCGCATGACATTTCTTGAATACACATCTGAATAGATGCGTCACCCGCAATATCAATCACCAACGCATCTGGATGCGCAACTTGAACACCAATCGCCGCCGGGAAACCGTAACCCATTGTGCCGAGACCACCAGATGTCATCCAGCGATTTGGCTCTTCAAATCCATAGAATTGTGCGGCCCACATTTGGTGCTGACCAACTTCCGTGGTGATGTATGTATCTTTGTCTTTGGTTAGCTCGTAAAGACGTTTGATGGCATATTGCGGCATGATCACATCATCATTGTCAGAAAATGCCAAGGAATTGCGTGCGCGCCATTGATTAATTTGTGCGTTCCAATCTGCCAAGCGCTCTTCTTTCAAGTCGCTCGCATCAGCGCGCCAGATACGGACCATGTCCTCAAGCACAGATGTGACGTCACCGATGATCGGCACATCGACCTGAACGTTTTTATTGATTGAAGATGGATCAATATCGACGTGAATTTTCTTTGAATTTGGTGAGAAGGCATCAATGCGACCGGTAATACGGTCATCAAACCGTGCGCCAATACAAACCATCACATCACAATCATGCATGGCCATATTCGCTTCATATGTCCCATGCATGCCAAGCATACCGAGCCAATGTTTGCCTGACGCAGGATAAGCGCCAAGTCCCATAAGTGTAGAGGTGATTGGCGAACCTGTTAGCTTCACCAAGTCGCGCAGTAAAGTGGATGCTTCCAGCCCTGAATTGATCACGCCACCGCCTGAATAGATGATTGGTTTCTTTGCGTTTTTGATCAATTCAATCGCTTGATGGATGCTGTCTGAATTGCCTGTTTTTGCAGGACGATAGCTTTTGCGCGAAGGAGCTTTATTTAGTGGGATATAAGTGCCAGTAGCAAATTGAACATCTTTTGGAATGTCCACAACAACAGGACCCGGTCGACCGCTTGTTGCGACATGAAATGCTTCATGAATTACTTGTGATAATTCGCTGACGTCTTTGACAAGCCAATTGTGTTTGGTACAGGGGCGCGTAATGCCAACTGTGTCGCATTCCTGAAACGCATCAGATCCAATAAGTGCGGTTGGCACCTGGCCAGTTAAACAAACCATCGGGATGGAATCCATTAGGGCATCTTGCAAGGCAGTGACCACATTGGTTGCACCAGGACCTGATGTTGCCAAACACACACCGGGCTTACCAGTTGAACGGGCATAACCTTCTGCCATATGGCCAGCGCCTTGTTCATGACGCACCAAGATATGTTCGATTTCATCTTGCTGGTGAATTTCATCGTAAATAGGCAGCACAGCCCCACCGGGATATCCAAAGACGTGTTGTACGCCGTTTTCGCCAAGCGCTTTAAGGACCATTTCAGCACCGGTCATTTGGTGTTCGTCGGCCGATGTTTCCTGTTCTGTACCAGTCATTTTTTTCTCTTTTAGATATTGTTCACTGCAAATTATTAGTCAAAAAAAAAGACCCCTTTAGGAGCCTTTGTCTTGCGCATGGGAGCTTTCGCCAGATGGTTACACCATCTTGCCCATGCGCTTACCCACCACAATTAGTTCATTCGTATAAATCATGGGAAAAACAATTAGCGACAAATGCTTGCAGCGTCAACAGGCTAAAATGGTTAATTTTCGTGAGTGAAATGGGTGCCATCCAACGATTCTTCTAAATTTTTTATTAATATTGATACCGTATTCTGACCTGTAGCATGTAAAGTGGGGTTATTTGTGTCTGGTATAACAGTAAATAATAAGAATCTGAGTCTGGCCGTGACCACGGAGCGGCGGGACGTCGTGGAAAAAAGACGCGTACTCGGTCACGCTATCTCCTGTTCAGGATCAAAAGTTCAGATCGCCTCAGTTATTCCCAAAGATGACGTCGAATTTTCCATGAGTTGGTCAGTAGGGCGGTTGGTTTCCATCGCTGTGGGCGAGAGTCGTGTGGTTGCGCTTGTCTCATCCATGCGTATGCCGGATGGAAATTGGAACTTAGAAGGTTCGAATACCTTAAATGTTGAAGCAGAACTTGTTGGTGAAGTTCGCCCTGATTTAGATAAAGTAATTTTCTCCACGGGTATTAGCCAATATCCCTATTTAGGCGCACCTGTGCATGATATCCGCGCAAATGATTTGAAACTTATCTATGATGCGGGTTCTGACCATGCTGTCGCAGTTGGCAAACTCTCTCAAAATACTGAGATGGATGCGTCCATTTGTATGTCGTCTATGTTATCACGCCATTTTGCGCTTGTGGGCACAACCGGTGTCGGTAAATCGACCGCATTGTCTTTGCTAGTGAACAAGGCGATTGATTCAGACGATCAATTGCGCGTCTTAGTATTGGATCCGCACGACGAATTTGCGCCAGCTTTTGGGGATCGTTCAATCGCAATTGGTCCTGAAACACTTGATCTACCATTCTGGCTGTTTAAGTTTGATGAATTTGTTGAAGTTATTTTCCGAGGTCAGCCAAAAGTGATGGACGAAGTCAATGTCCTGCGCGATCTTATTGGTGAAGCCAAGAAAGCTTTCAAGGGCAATGGACCCTCCAGTCTCAGCAAACGAAATGAAACTTCCTCGATTACTGCAGATTCTCCTTTGCCTTATCGGATGGCAGATTTACTTGCGCTTTTAGACGAGCGTATTGGGCGTTTGGAAGGTCGAAATGAAAAACCTTACTTACGTCAATTGAAGAACAGAGTGCTCTCAGCGATCAATAATCCGCGTTATTCCTTCATGTTCTCATCCAACACGATTAGTGACACAATTTTGGAAACGATCGGTACGATTTTCAGAATTCCTGGCGATGGTAAACCAGTTACGACGTTCCAATTGGCTGGTATTCCGTCTGAAGTCGTTGATTCTGTCGCATCGGTCCTTTGTCGTATGGCATTTGAAATTGCGCTTTGGAGCGAAGGTGCGATAAAAATCCTGGTAGTTTGCGAAGAAGCGCACCGCTACATCTCATCGGATTCTAAGTTGGGTTTTTTGCCAACGCGCCAGGCGATTTCACGGATTGCGAAAGAGGGCCGGAAATATGGCGTCAGCCTAGGGATTGTTACACAGCGTCCGGGCGAGCTTGATCCGACAATTTTGTCTCAGTGTTCGACTGTATTCGCCATGCGTTTGGCCAATGATCGAGATCAGGAAATCATCCGTTCTGCATTGCCAAATTCATCGACGTCAACAACAAGTTTCCTAGCATCCATCGGTAACGGTGAGGCGATAGCTTTTGGTGAAGCGGTTGCCGTACCCATGCGTATGAAGTTTGAGCGCGTTCCAAATTATGCGCTGCCAAGTGCAAACGGTGTTAAATCAACGGCAAGTTCTTTGAATTTGCGTTCGATCGTTGAAAAAATGCGTTCGACGGAAAGCGGCAAAAAACATCCAACTTCGCCAGATGGATTTGAAATGGGCGGAGCTGGTAGAGGAACGCCTGCACCGAGATCTGACGCCTCACTTCGAAGCGCAATGTTGGCGAGCGAACGCGAGGAAATTCCAAAAGAAGAGCAGAAATTTAGCTCGATCATGAAGAAGAAAAGCGCGCTTCGACGTAAACCCATTACGCCTGAATCAGGGGATAATAAAAGCGCCGCTGATCTTGAACGTGAAATGGAAGAGATGCGTAACCGTCTCTTGGGCAAATAACTACAATTTAGAAATCATCGTCCAATCTGATCCCAATTGGTTGCGAAACCAAGTGGATTGGCGTTTGGCATATTGACGGGTTGCAATTATCGCAAGCTCGATCGCTTCTTCAAGCGAGATTTCATTGTCGAGATATCGTGCTATTTCTCTGACCCCGATCGCCTTCATGGACGTATGGTTTGGATCGACATCAGCTGCAAGAATGTTTCTGACCTCATCAATCGCGCCTTCATCCATCATTTTGTGAAATCGTAATTTAATGCGCTCATGCAGGATTGGGCGTTCTGGCATTAGGATTATCTTTTTTGATCGGCAAGTGTCTATTAATGGAGACCCTGTTGCATCCTGGTAATGTCGGATGGATTTGCCTGTTGCGTCATAAACTTCAAGCGCACGTGAAATTCGCTGTCTGTCATTGGGTTTAAATTCACTGGCGAGTTCCGGATCGCGTGCTTTAAGCTCGTGATAAAGCTCAGAAATACCATCATGTTCCAGTTTCTCGCGCCATTTTGTCCGGATGTCTTCAGGAATTTGCGGTATTTTGGATAGGCCGCCATTCAATGCTTTGAAATACAGTCCGGTGCCGCCCACAAAGACAGGAATTTTACCACGGGATTGAACTTCAGAAATGACCGCTGAGACTTCATCATACCAATGCCCCGTGGAGTACTCCGTTCCTGGCTGGACATAGCCATAAAGATGGTGGGGCACGCTTGCGAGTTCTTCCCTTGATGGCCGCGCAGTAATGACGTCTAAAATGTCATAGACTTGCATGGAATCCACATTGATAATTTCGCCATCGTGCATTTGTGCCAATTTAACTGCAAGCGCGGACTTGCCGCTGGCGGTTGGGCCAGCTATTTGGATGCTTGAGTTATTATCGAGTTGGAGAATCTCATTCATGCCCTTCGTTGCCACGCTTATAGCCCATCCGTCAAATCCAATTTTATCATCAAAGATTGGAGAAGATGCTGCCGCGGCTGTTTCAGCTTCAGGATTATATTGGCTGGCAGATGGGATTGCGTGCGATATCGCATTGCCAGATGGCTGTGATTTGGAGGAGGCCAAAACCGAGATATTGGCAGTCATTGGCGATCTTCCCATTGATCTGGCCATTCAGGAAGCTGAAACTCGCCGCAAGAAATTGCTGATTGCGGATATGGATTCCACCATGATTGAGCAAGAATGTATTGATGAGCTTGCTGCTGAAGTTGGTCTAAAAGAAAAGGTGGCGGAAATTACAGCGCGTGCGATGAATGGCGAATTGGATTTTGAATTTGCACTTCGCGAGCGGGTAGGGCTGCTTAAAGGTCTTTCCCTGAGTGTCGTAGATGATGTGATTAAAAACCGCATTACTTTGATGTCAGGTGGTAAGACGCTGGTTGCGACTATGAAAAAACATGGTGGTTATTGTGCGCTGGTTTCTGGCGGTTTTACTGTATTTACCGGGCCGATCTCAAAGGAAATCGGTTTTGATGAGCATCGCTCAAATTTGCTATTGGAAGAAGATGGTATTTTAACCGGACAAGTTGGCGATCCGATTTTGGGTAAGCAGGCTAAGGTCGATGCTCTGAATGAGATTTCAGAAAAACTTGGTATATCCCCAAATGATGCTATTGCCGTCGGGGATGGGGCGAATGATCTTGGCATGTTGCAACTCGCCGGTTCTGGCGTTGCACTTCACGCTAAGCCGACCGTTGCCGCGCAAGCGGACATTAAGATGGATCATGCGGATTTGACAGCCCTGTTATATTTACAGGGCTATCGCAAATCAGATTTCGTTGAATAGTCTATTCAATTCGGATCGTTACAAATCGTAACTCACCCATTGGGTTCGCAATCATAAAGAATGCATTGCGGCGTCCGTTAGATTTCAGCTTTTCAACGATCTCTTCAACATCCTGCGGTGTTTTAACCGCTTCTTGCGCAACTTCGACAATGACATTGCCAGCTTGCACGTCTTTTTTATCCGCGTTTGATCCTTCATCAACGGCATTAATAAGAACGCCATTGGTATTCTCATCAATTTGAAATTCTTCGCGTAGCGGATCTGTTAGTTCACGAAGTTCCATACCCATCAATTCAACAACTGCTGGCTCTTCTTCATCAGTAACGGTCGGCTCATTGCCATCAGCCGCTGCAAGCTTACGCTCACCGTCTTCTAAACGACCAAGAGTCACTTTGATGCTCATCATCTCACCCTTGCGCAGGATATCGACGTCTACTTCCTTGCCCACTGGGCTTTCAGCTACAATGCGAGGAAGATCGCGCACGGTACCGACATCTTTGCCGTCAAATGTGACGATGATGTCGCCAGCTTGCATGATGCCTTCAACAGGACCTTCTGGGATGACACCTGCAACGAGTGCACCCTTAGCTTCGTCCATGCCGAGGCTTTCAGCTATATCGTCGGTGACAGGCTGAATACGCACACCAAGCCAACCGCGACGCGTTTCACCGAAGTCTCGTAATTGATTGATGACATTAGACGCAAGCTCTGTCGGGACGGAAAAGCCAATGCCGATCGAGCCACCAGTAGGGGAGATAATCGCTGTGTTAATGCCGATCACTTCGCCTGCCATATTAAATAAGGGACCACCGGAGTTACCCCGGTTAATCGCTGCATCTGTTTGGATGTAATTGTCATAAGGGCCTGAATTGATATCGCGACCAATCGCAGACACGATCCCGATTGAGACTGAACCGCCAAGCCCAAATGGATTGCCGATTGCCATCACCCAATCGCCAATGCGCATTTTGGTAGAATCACCGATAGGAACAAAATCGAGCGGTTCATCCGATTCGATTTTCAAAACAGCGAGATCGGTTTTTGGGTCAGCGCCGACAAGGACGGCATCAAGGCGGCGACCATCTGCGAAAATAACTTCGATATTGTCAGCGTTTTCAATCACATGATTGTTGGTCACAACGGTGCCTTCGGCATCAATTACAAAGCCAGAACCCAGTGAGCTGACCTGCTGGTTTGGTGTTCTGCGGCCATTTTCACGGTCTTGAAAGAACTCATCAAAAAACTCTTGAAATGGCTGGCCGTCTGGGGCGTTGCGCGGTGTATTGCGTTGCCCTGAAGTTTCAACTGACTGGGAAGTTGAAATGTTGACCACCGCACCCATCAAGCCTTCGGCAAGATCGGCAACCGATGCTGGGCCGTTGGGTGCTTGCGCTTTGACAAAGTTGGTGCTGGCGAAAACAATTAGCAGAGCGAGTACAAAACCTGCGAACGCATTGACCTTTAGAATTTCACTCAAATGTATCGCTTTAGACTTCATAATTTTCCTCATTATAAATGCGTCGTCGCCCTCTATAAGCTATTTAATCACCCGCGAATGAGCCACACAAGCCCAACTCCGATCACGACTGCAATCAGGCCAATATTTCTTAATTGATTATCGGGAATTTGCGGCAAAATCTGCGCCATTTTTTTCATTGAAGCTGGCGCTATTGCGTAAATCAAACCTTCAATGACCAGAAAAAGTCCTACCGCCACGATGAGATCATGCATGGCGGTAGGCTCCTATTAGTTGCCAGGTGCTGGTGCAGCAGCTGGTTGACCTGCAGAATTCTTAAAGAATTTGAAGAATTCGGAATCAGGTGACAGAACCATAGTTGTTCCATCCGCTTCGATGGCTTTGCCATAAGCTTCCATCGAACGATAAAATTCAAAGAAACCTTGGTCACGGTTAAATGCATCCGCAAAGATTGCATTTCGCTCCGCATCGCCTTCACCTCGAATGATCTGCGCATCACGTTCAGCTGCAGAGACAAACTCCACTACCTGACGATCAGCAATTGATCTGAGGCGTTGGCCAGCTTCAATACCGCGGGCACGAATAGCTTCAGCTTCTGCAAGACGTTCGGCTTTCATACGCTCGTAGGTCTGTTGCGAAACTTCTTGTGTCAGATCCGTACGACGGATACGCACATCATCAATTGTTACGCCAAGCGCTTGCGCTTCAGGGCGTAGCTGATCACGTACTTCACGCATCATAGATGCACGTTCTGCAGACAATGCTGCCTCAAATCCGCGCAAACCGTATACTGTACGAAGTGCAGAGTTCAAACGTGTTCTTAGTCTTGATTCAACTGCGATCACATCACCAGATACCGTTTGTCTAAAGGTTTGAGCATCTGAGATTTTGTACAATACAAATGCATCCACCTCGTAGAATTTACCGCCTGAAACCTGAACACGGATGTTTTCAAGATCAAAACGCAATGTGCGGTCTTCGACATATTGAACACTATCGAAATCGGCGAAAGTGAACGGCACTTTGAAATAAAGGCCGGGCTCTGTTTTCACGCTTTGGATTTCACCAAAACGAATAACAATGGCTTGTTCGCGTTCGTTCACAACGAAGAGTGATGAATAAACAATCACAGCAAGGACTGCGAAGACACCTAAGAAGAAGGGTAAACGGCTAGACATGATTAGTTGCCTCCTGTTCTTGGTTTTGCAAGCTCATTGAGCGGCAAGTAAGGCACAACGCCTTGTGAATTCCCACCTTGCTCGATGATCACTTTATTCGCTTTGCCTAATACACCTTCCATTGTCTCAAGATAGAGACGCTGACGTGTCACTTCAGGCGCTTTTGCATATTCTTCGTAAATTGAGATAAAGCGTTGTGCTTCACCGTTTGCTTCGTTCACAACACGGTCTTTATAACCGGCGGCTTCCTCACGAACTTTGGCTGCCTGACCACGTGCCTGACCCAGTTTTTGGTTGGCATATTGGTTGGCTTCTTCTACAAAACGATCTTCATCCTGTTCAGCACGCTGCACTTCATCAAAGGCATCAGCCACTTCACGAGGAGGGGCAGCATCCTCAATGGATACAGTGTTGATCGCAATACCAGCAGGGAAGCTATCCATGACGCTTTGGACAATTTCTTGGACTTCGTTCGCAATTGCATCACGATTGTCACGGAAAATATCTTGCGCTGGACGACGACCTACAATTTCACGCATCGCGCTTTCAGATACTTGACGTAGTGTGTCTTCAGGACGCGCTACATTGAACAAATAAGCAGCAGGATCGGAGATATTGTAAAGCACTTTAAACTCCACATCGACGATGTTTTGGTCACCTGAAAGCATTAGGCCTTCTGTTGAACCTGAACGATTGGTGCTGCCAGAAATGATCTCACGCTCTGAGATATTTGCGATCTCAACAGTTTCAACTGGCCAGAAGATCACATGCAGACCTGGCATTGCGACTTCTTCTTTTGGCTT
Organism: Rhizobiaceae bacterium; assembly: GCA_017644105.1. Taxonomy (GTDB): domain Bacteria; phylum Pseudomonadota; class Alphaproteobacteria; order Rhizobiales; family Rhizobiaceae; genus Lentilitoribacter. Next base: position 31,917 of record JAEPMD010000011.1, read on the forward strand.
ACCGAAGCGCAATTCAACACCGCGCTCATCCGGTTGCACTGTATAAACTGCCTGCGTACCCCAAAGGAAGGCAAGCACCAAAAAACCGAGGATGAAAATGAATGGAGACCCACCACCACCTACGGCTTTATTAAATCTGTCTTGTGTTTGACGTAATAGCTCTTCAACGTCGGGCTGGTTGCCACCGCCACCGCCGCCGCCAGGGCGTTTCGGGCCATTGCCCCAAGGGCCGCCACCGCCGCCATTGTTACCTCCGCCGCCGCCCCATGGGCCGCCGCCTCCACCATTTTGATTGCTCCAAGGCATTCAGTTCTCTTTCCTGTTACATAACCATAGTATAGTTCTAATTAGTTATAGGTATCGCGATAGCCGCTTTCAACGCGCTTGTTACCTACAAATGGATATTTTCAACGTTTATGGTGCTATTTACGTACCTCTGCGTCGATAGATCACATATTCAGTGGGGTAATTGTCCTTTTCTCCCGCTGGCACATGCTCTTGATGGGTGATTTCCCATTGATTTTGGGCAATTTCAGGAAATTTCGTATCCCCGTCAATTTCCGCATCAATATGGGTGATATAAAGTTGATCGGCCGCGGCCATGGCTAAATCATAGATTTGCCCACCGCCAGCGATGAAAATTTCTGATTTTCCATCATTTCTTGCTGTTTCTTTGGCGGTTTCGATGGCGCTTTCTAAACTAAAACAATGCGTAATGCCGTCCGCTTCATATTTGCTGCGGGAAATTACGATATTTTGGCGTCCCGGCAATGGTTTGCCACCAAAAGATAGAAATGTTTTGCGTCCGATGATGATTGGGCAACCCATTGTGACAGACTTAAATCTTTTGAGATCAGTGGATAATCGCCACGGCATATCGCCATCACGGCCAATGACACCGTTGCTTGAGACCGCAGCAATCATGGAGATTGTGATATCACTCATACGGCGACCGGTGCCTTAATGCCCGGATCAGGATTGTAATCCTCAAGCTTGAAATCTTCGAATTTGAAAGAAAAGATGTCTTTGACGTCTGGATTGATCCACATGGTCGGCAGCTCTTTTGGTGTGCGAGATAATTGCAGTTTCACCTGATCAAAATGGTTGTGATAGATATGTCCATCGCCAAGTGTATGCACAAACTCACCCGCCTTAAGCCCACATACTTGCGCTAGCATCATGGTTAGCATGGAATAAGAGGCAATGTTAAACGGCACACCTAAAAAGATATCTGCTGATCTTTGATAGAGTTGGCAGGAGAGGGTGCCATTCGCGACATAAAACTGAAAGAGACAATGGCACGGGGGCAGGGCCATATCATCAACTTGTGCCGGGTTCCATGCGGTTACAATGTGCCGACGCGAATCCGGATTGTTTTTCAAGCTATCAACCAGTTTTGTGATCTGATCGACGGTTTGATTGTTTGGAGCCGGCCAAGACCGCCATTGTGCGCCATAAACTGGGCCTAAATCACCATTTTCATCCGCCCATTCATCCCAAATACTCACGCCATTATCTTGGAGGTACTTGATATTGGTATCACCTGCCAAAAACCACAGATTTTCGTGGATGATTGAGCGCAGATGCAGCTTTTTGGTGGTTAAAACAGGGAGTTTTTCGCTGATATCAAACCGCATTTGATAGCCAAAGACCGAACGCGTGCCGGTGCCTGTGCGATCATCCCGATCAACACCGTTTTCCATGACATGTTTTAAGAGATCATGATATTGTTGCATATTCATCGCCACCTTGAGAATCGTAATGTTGAAGCTAAGCTATTTTCAGCGCCATACAAGAGTTGAGGCGTATTTCTCACAGTTTGTCGGGTCCAGACGACAAAAAAGCCTCGCAATTCTGCAAGGCTTTCTCGTGAAATTGATTGTTTGGGTTTTGATTAAGCAAGATCGCCCAATTTTCCCAACTCTTCTGCAACAAGATAGTAGAATGTCACGCGTGATTTCGTTTTATCATCGCTCATTGTTTCGCAAGTTTTAGCAACCGCATTTTCCGCTGCATCACCCGTGACGCCAAGTTTCTTGCCACACCATTTTTCAACAACGCGATCAAGTTCCTTTGTGTCTGAACATGCAACCATTGACGAATCACGGTTACGCAATGCAATGCCCAGATGTTTTACGATTTTTGTTACGATAGCTTCGTCAGCGCCCGCATCATATTTTTGAACGTCTGCTAGATATTCACTCATAATGTCTCCTCACTTTGTCTTCATGCCCCGTACATGTGCACAAGTGCAGTTGAATGATAGGCTATGTTTGGCATTTGAGGGTCTTGAGTCAATCATTAATTGCGAAACTATTTCGCTAAACTTGCATATTTTTAATGCTTTAGACCTTTTCAGCGCGTCGGGGAGACCTTATATTGGGTGTGCTGCTTTATGCAGCTATGGAAATAAATGGGCGGTGAAATAAACCATTCGGACCCGGGGGCGGTACCCGGCGCCTCCACCATAACCTAATCTGGCAGTTTTTGATCAGATTATGATGGGGGCGAAATAGGATCGACGAGGGCGTAAAGATCGTACTTTTTCTCGGCATTGTACCACCGTTATCGGACTAACTTTGTAGTTGCAAATGATAACAACTATGCGGAAGCACGTCTCGCTGCTTAATGCGGTGCGATAGCTTCACATGAACTCCTAGTTGTTCGCACGACTAGGCGGGGTTCGAAGGCACCTGGCAACAGAAGCCTTCACTTAAACTCTCATAAAATTTTAGTTTCTCATGTATTTAAGTTATACATTGTATTAATTGACTCGCTTTATAGATATATCAGTGAGACAATTGTTGGAGCTCATTTGAGCTTTAGTTACTGCGTTACCTTGAGGAAACTATATGTCGCAAGACCACATTCGCTACGATATTTTGGCACAAGAAGCTTTGCGAGGCGTTATAAAAAAAGTGCTTATGGAAACAGCTGCCACTGGCCAACTCCCTGGAGAGCACCATTTTTTCATTACTTTTTTGACTAATGCGCCCGGTGTGCGGATTTCAACAGCTTTGCAGGATCGTTATCCTGAACAAATGACTATTGTGGTTCAGCACCAGTTTTGGGATCTGAAAGTTACCGATACGCTCTTTGAGATTGGATTGTCTTTTTCTGACCAACCAGAAAAATTAGTCGTGCCATTTTCTGCGGTCCGTGGTTTTTATGATCCGTCGGTCAATTTCGAACTCGAATTTGACACGCTCATCATTGAAGATGAAGAGGGAGCAGATATCGCCGAATTGGATGCGAGCAAAGAAATCGCAAAGCTTGAAAAGCCACAAATCGACGATGGTTCTGACGATACAGATGATGCAGATAATCCGGACGATAAAGACGGCGGTGCAGATGTGGTTTCTCTTGATGCGTTCCGCAAAAAACCTTAGTGAGATATTGAGGTTATCTGCGGCGTGGCAAACAATGTTGTAAATCTGCGTATGGCGCGCAAACGCAAAGAGCGTGCAAAAAAAGAAGTAAATGCGGAACAAAACCGCATTTCTTTTGGCCGCACCAAACATGAGAAAAATCTCACCAAAGCCTTAAACGATAAGCAGAACAAACTTGTCGATGATCAAAAGCTTACACCCAAAGAGGATGACTGAGCATTTCGTTGATAGTTGATGGACGTTACTGATCCGATGGCGCATCAAGCGGCAGAATGACAATCTCACCGTTTGAACTTCTGGGCGATGTGGATAATAATTCTTCAACGGATTTTTGCCAGTCAATTGCAGGTGCGTCTCCAGAAGGTGCAGTATCGTTACTTGCGGCTTCTTGCGCCTGCCGGATCGCCTCATCGGCAATGCGTTGGGCTTCTGCATCCGCGGCTGCTTTGGCTTCTTCTTCAGCCTTGATACGTGCGGCTTCCTCAGCTTTGATGCGCTCCTGCTCCTCAAATAATAAACGTGCTTCTTCTTCACGCTTGAGCTGCTGATCTTTTACAAGCGCTATTTCGCGCCTTAACGCTTGTTTTTCCAAAATGCTGGCTTGCAATAATTCAACGCGTCGTCTTTCGCGTTCGTAAGCTCGGATGGAAAGAAAATTACTCATCGCATTGGCATTAATTGATTTCGAGGGATTAGCTAATTCTCCTTCAAAATCAATACTATATTCTGGTGTGGCACCCGCCTGTGCTTCGAGGCCTGCATCGTATAGAACGTCCAACGAACTCGATATTGTCTGACCCACGAGGTCAATACGACCAGCGCCAGTGAGGTTAAAACCTTCATTTTCAAGCGTGATACTAGCGATACGCTGAACGCCGCCAGTGACGGTGAATGGTATCGCGAGTTCGGCAATTTTATATTCGCCATTAGGTAATAGATCATTGATATCAGACGCGATAATTTCCGGCTGCAACTCGTAGCCTTCCGCATCGGTTTTTTCAAAGATATTGGACAAAATATCAGGTTCAAAACCATTCACTGAAATGCCTTTAAGGTTGAAAATACCGCCGCCATTCATTGAGGCAATGACTTCAGTTAAATTCGTGCCTGTACCTTCTAGATTTCCCGCGATGTCGATCGTGCCGTCTAACAATGGTTTTCCACCATTATCATGCCAATTAAGTGCTGCGACATCGGTGTTTGTGATGATCGTATCGAGGCTGACAAAGGCTTTCCCGTCCGGATTTGAGATCGATAAATTGCCAGCTAAATCGCCGCCGAGCCAAGAGCCGGTCACATCTTCGATTTCCACAATTCCAGCTTCAGTGGTTAGTTTTGCACTCACGTTTTGAATGGCCGGCACATCTGGCAGGGATAGTTCTTTCAGATCAATATTTATGTCCGTTACAGGCGCCATTTCGAAAGGTGGTAGGAAGTCAGTTGTGCTCCATGATGTATCAATGAGGTTCAAGAATTGAACGCCAAGTGCCAATTCGTAAAGCCATTCGGTATCAACACGATCAATGCTTAGATCACCTTTAAAGCTAGGCGCCAGACTTGTTCGATCTGCGATCAGTGTCCCATTAAATTTATTACCATCCGCATTGCCCACCAGATCATTGATTTCAATATTGTTTTCATCGATGATGAGGCCAGCAGCAAGCTCAACAGGTTGCCCTGCGCCGATGCCTGGAAGGTTTTGCCCTAAAGTGAGCAGCAAAGGTTCAATATCAACTGATGTGAGATCAAGCGTTAATATGCCTTTCGGTTCGTTCTGATTTTGCGTGCTTGGCAGATCAATGAATCCGTCCAGATCGATATTCGTGGTGCCTGATGTAAATTTTGCATCTACATCGAGATCTTCATCGAAACCTCTCGAAATTTTTAAATTGAGATCCGCTGCCTCTTCGAAATCAAATGGCAAAACATCAAAACCCATTTGTGCGAGCAATATTTGGCTTTGCGGGTTTTTAGCCGTCAAGTTGATCGCAAGGGGTGAAGATGCATTTTTAAACACTGTTGGCATCAATGTTTGCCCATTGGCACGAAGATCAAACGCTGATTTTCCAATGGTGCCACTGGCTTTGATCTGCGGCGTATTGTTATCGCTGATGCTTAACTCGCCAGACACAACCAGGTCATCATAAGATGGTAAGTTTTTCTCAAACCGTTTCAGGACAGGGTGGTCATCCGATAAGTCTTTCAGCAATTTGAAGATTCCATCGGCTTGTTCAGCGTTGGCGTTAAACGTAATCTGACCTTTTGGGGTTTGATCGAGATCGTTTAAGGTGCCATTCATGGTCCCAGAAACGCCGGAGAAATTGCCGAAACGGACGGAATCAAGCGTTAAATCTTTGTCTTCCCAGCTTGCGATGATTTTCACGTCTTCGGCAGAGTATTTGCCAAAACGCATCACATCGGTGTTGAGCTGGGCGATGATGTTATGACCAAAAAGCCCACCGCTTTTGTCGATGTCTTGATCAAGGCTGGCCATCTGTAAAAGCGCATTGAGCTTGTCCAAATCAAGCTCACTACCGTTCAACCCAATAGATATGGATGGGTCTAAATCGCGAATCTGTTGGCGTTCAGCATAACCTCTGATCGAGGCGTTCCCAAGGATGAGTTCGAGGTTTTCAAGCCGTTGAATTTCTTTGCTAAACAACACATTGGCGGATATGCCAGCGGCAGCCAATTGGCGGATAGAGGGGTCGACTCGACCGATGAGCCAGGAAGAAAATCCCGATGGCTGTTTGGTTGCAATGAGAATATTGCCAGCAAATTCAGGCGCTTCACCGATCTTTAGATTCCCTTGTGCTTCAATGTCTGTGCGACCGGGAAGTTTGGCAGCGAAATTTTCGACCGTCCATCCGGTAGTATTTGGACGAGCTGATAAAAACACCTCTCTCACGGTTGTATTGCCTGACAATATCGCAGGCAGAGTAAGGTCGATTTTGCCGGGAAGGTCAATTTTTGGAATTTGTGAAATCAGGCGGTTGATGCTTGAAAAGCCCGTCGTCGATTGATTGTCATCCGTATCGGCGTTCTCGTTGCCGAATTGACTTATGTCGATCTGCTGACCGCGCGCCGTTACCAAAAATTCAGGATTGGTGCCTGTGTCAATATTCGCTTCACCTTCAATAATATAAGGATCGCGGGGATTGCCAGATGCCAATCGATATTCAGGAATTTCAAGCTGCTCATTGTTGACTTTAAAGCCACCCTTCATTTGAACAGTTAGTAAATTACGTTGCTCAGGAGGTGTGTTTAAGACATTTAGCTCGCTGCGCTTTTGAATATTAAAATTACCTTCATAGGATGGTTTATGGTCTTCAATTTTCGCGCTGCCTTCAGTCTCAATAAAGAGTGGCAGATTTTCTGCAAAAAGGCGTGTGCGCAGGCGCATGCTGCCTTGATCGTTCACAACGCCGGTATCAACCTCAAATTCGATATTCTGATCTTCAAAAGAAGCGTTGCCCTCAGCATGCCAAGGCCCGGAAATCTCAGGAGCTGAAAGGATTGTATTGATGTTTTCGATTTGCTTGGTGCGGCGGTTCTGCAAGTCAACAAGTTTGATTTGACCATTGTTGATTTGCACGCTTTCAAGAACAAGCGTGCGACCACCTAAATTCTTCTTGCTGTTAAGCGCCCAATCAAGCGAGCCATCTTGAAATAGGGTGACGGTAAGCTTTGGTTCTTCAACGCGCATGTCAAAGATGAGAATTTCACCGCTCAGGAAAGGTGTAAGTTCAAGATCCATCTCAAACTGTTTGGCCGTCATCAACGGCTGACCGCTTTTGTTTTTCCCGATAGCGAGGTCATTAAACGTGACCGAAGGGAAGGGGAGCAGCCGCATGCTGGCTTCTCCGCGAACTTCAACTTCTTGCCCTAGAATGCGGCTAGATTCGCGCTCAAAATCAGCGCGGTATTCAGACCAATCGATGAAATAGGGGCCGAGCAGGATCGCAAATAGCGCCATTGCCAAGAGCCCACCAAAAAATACAAATAATCGGACTAACGTCATTTTTGCTTATTCGTCTCTAACCCATTTATTCCTAAAAGGAACTTGCCCATAAAGGTAACTTAGATCGTTATTGTGTCTAGTTTATGCCCTTAGCTAAAATGATAGCAGATATTTATTCAGTCAGGGAAAATATTTTGCCCGGATTCATAATGTTGTCTGGATCAAATGTTTGTTTGATCATGCGCATGAATTCAACGCTTTCACCCAATTCGATTTCCAGATATTTTTGTTTGCCTTGTCCGACGCCGTGTTCACCCGTACAAGTACCTTCCATAGCTATGGCACGTTTGTTCAGACGCGATATATATTCAGCGCTGTTTTTAACTTCGGTTTCGCTTTTCGTATCGATGAGAAGCTGCGTGTGGAAATTTCCATCTCCGGCATGAGCGACAAAGGTTGCAACCAGACCTAATTCTTCAATGTCTTTTTGAGATTCGGTAATACATTCGGAGAACCGCGAAATCGGCACGCATGCATCGGTTCCAATGACCTTCGTGTTAGGACGGAAACTGCGTGCAGCCCAGTAAGCATCATGACGCGCTTTCCATAATTTGTTTCTGTCTTCCAGAACGGTTGAGAATTGCGGCTCTGATCCGCCAAAATCCTCAGCGATTTCTGTAAATAGTTCCGCTTGGCTTTTAATTTCCTCATCAGACCCATGAAATTCCAAAAACAATGTCGGCTGCTCGGCATTATCGAGTTTGGAATATAAGTTCGAGGCTTTAATTTGCATGGCATCTAAAAGCTCGATACGCGCCATGGGAATTCCCATTTGAATGGTCGCGATCACCGCCTGGCTTGCGGCTTCCACTGTTGGGAAAGGACAAACGCCACTTAGAATTTGTTGCGGGATCGGATGAAGCTTCAACGTGATGGAAGTGTAAACACCCAATGTACCTTCTGATCCAACGAACAACCGTGTTAGGTCATAACCTGCTGAGGATTTTCGAGCGCGGTTTGCCGTTTTGATCTCCTTACCATTGGGTGTGATCACGTTAACGGAAATAACATTTTCGCGCATTGTGCCATAACGGACCGCATTGGTGCCGGATGCACGTGTTGCCGTCATGCCGCCAATTGTTGCATTGGCACCTGGATCAATGGGGAAGAAAAGTCCCGTATCGCGCAAATATTCATTCAGTTGCTCGCGTGTGACGCCTGGTTGAACAACACAATCCATATCTTCAGGATTAACCTGCAGAATTTGGTTCATCTGACCCATATCGATGGAGATCCCGCCTTCAGGTGCATTGACGTGGCCCTCGAGAGAAGTTCCCACGCCAAACGGGATGATTGGCACTTTATAGCGCGCGCAAACATCAACGACAGCTTGAATATCGGCATCAGAATCAGCAAAGACCACAGCATCTGGAAGCTGCGGTTCAATCATGGTCGTTGTATGAGAATGCTGTTCGCGAATGGACTGCCCGGTTTTGAGTTTTTCACCCAGTTGTTGGGCAAGTATATCAATAACAGTTTGAATATTATTGTTTTTACTGATCGTACTATCAGACAATTTTGTCTTTCCTCCCGCTAAATTCAGATAAACTTATGCTTGGCAAAGTCCGACTTGTCCAGTTCGATGTGAACGTGCTACTCAATTATTTATCGCAAAACGAATGTGGGCGTTGGGAATTTGTGGTTTGAACGATTATTAAGTCTTCCATCTTTAATGCGGCAATGGATTTTGCCCAATCTGTCAGAGTTCTGGGCGAATAGGCAGATTTCAATATGGGTTTTGGGTGCCATCATCGGTATTGGCGCAGCCATCTTGGCGGTCGCATTTCGCGAAGCCATTGGACTAGTGCAATATCTCTGGTCAGGCGAACGCAGCGAAATTTATCTTGCAGCTGTGCGCGAAACGCCGTGGCAGACTATCGTTCTGGCACCTATTATTGGCGGCCTGGTTGTTGGATTGCTGTTGCAATTATTTGTTAAATCAAAGCGCGCAGGTGGTGTTGCTGATGTGATTGAAGCACGCCATGTATCCGGTCGGCCACTCACGCTGCGTGAAGGGATTATGTCTGCGATTGTCACTGTGATCTCGCTTGGCGCGGGCGGCAGTGCAGGGCGCGAAGGTCCGGTTATTCATTTGGGCGCGTCATTTTCCAGTTTTGTCTATGAAAAATTTAAACTACCGGATGCGGGTGAGCGTACTTTGCTTGCTGCTGGCGTTGCGTCTGCCGTATCTGCAAGTTTTAACGCGCCGATTGCTGGCGTTTTGTTTGCGCATGAAGTGATCCTTGGTCATTACTCCATGCGAGCTTTTGTACCAATCGTGATTTCTTCGGTCACTGGCACACTAATTGCGCGTTTGTGGTTTGGTGAAAGCTTTATTTTCACGATCCCTGCTTATGAGATTTCATCTTATTTGGAGTTTCCGGCCTTCTTTTTGCTCGGTGTGATTTGTGCATTGGTAGCCATCATTTTCCAGTTTAGTCTGTTTGCTGCAGATTATATCGGTAAATCACTGGATCTACCTTTATGGATCCGCCCACCATTGGGCGGAGCTGTGATCGGTTTGATCGGGGTGATTTATCCAGAAATTTTAGGTATTGGCTATGAAACGACCAATGATGCTTTGTGGGGGAGATTGCCTCTGGCGCTGATGATGATCCTGATCGTACTCAAGATCTTTGCGACAGCAATTACTTATGCGTCGCGCTTTGGTGGCGGTGTATTCTCACCAGCTCTTTATTTGGGTGCGCTCACAGGCGGTGTGTTTGGTATCATCGCAACGGATGCAGTACCGATTATGGCGTCCGACCATGCGGTTTATTCGTTATTGGGCATGGGGGCTGTGGCCGCAACCGTAATTGGTGCGCCAATCTCGACAACAGTGATGGCGTTCGAATTGACGGGTGGTTACGCCTTATCGATCGCACTGCTTTTCACCATCGCGGTATCGCACGGGATTAATCAAGCAATTCATGGCCGGTCATTCTTCCAATGGCAGCTTGAAATGCGCGGCGTGCATGTGCGGGATGGACCATATCGCACAATGCTGGCTAACATTCGTGTCATGGATGTGATGAGCGTGCCGGAAGATAGCCATGATTTCGGCGCTGTTAAAGATCTTCCTGATGTTGAAAACACACCGACCCTTAAGTCATCTGATAATATGGATGTGGCGCTTCGATTGTTTGACCAATCGGGTAAAACGCGTCTGCCGGTTGTTGATACGCAAACTGGTGAACGTATTATCGGCTGGGCACGATATTCCAAAGCATTGGACTATGTGAACGAGCGTCTCGTGGAAGCACAAAAAGAAGCTCACTCCTAACAAAAATTGCCATATTGACCTTCGTGATAATCCCTCATAGATTGAGTGAAATTGCGATGGCGTCGCAATAGATTATAACAAATATAGTTGTCCTGTACGCCCGGATTATTGAGCGCAGCTCATTGGTCTGCGCGTGATTTTTGGAGAACTCAATGTCTGAAACGCACCAACGTCCTCACACATTTATTCGCCACGATGGTGGTAAAGCAAATCTGCCATTTTCTGATCAGGAATATGAGCGCAGATTGGCCAAACTTCGCAAGATTATGGCAGACAAAGATATCCCTGCCGTGCTGCTTACATCCATGCACAATGTCGCTTATTATTCGGGCTTTTTATATTGCGCCTTTGGGCGGCCATATGGATGCATTGTCACCCACGACCGTTGCGTGACGATTTCAGCCAATATTGATGCAAGCCAGCCATGGCGTAGATCTTTCTCCGAAAACGTTATCTACACGGATTGGCAGCGGAACAATTTCTATATTGCTGTGCGCGATATCTTGGGTGATATCAAACGCATCGGCATTGAAGATGATCATATTACGCTTGCCGTGCGTAAAACGCTTCTCGATTTTCTGCCAAATATCGAACTTGTTGATGTTGCGCCGGAAACCATGTTTGCGCGCATGGTCAAATCGGATGAAGAAATTGCGTTGATCAAAGAAGGTGCGCGTATTGCTGATATCGGTGGTGCTGCGGTTAAAGGCGTGATTTTTGAGGGTCAGCGAGAGATCGATATTGCTATGGCGGGACGAAACGCCATGGAACTTGAGATTGCCAATAGCCATCCTGACAGCGAGTTGCGTGACAATTGGGTTTGGTTCCAATCTGGCATTAATACTGATGGCGCACATAATCCGGTGACCACGCGCCAATTTGAGCGCGGCGACATTTTAAGTTTGAACGCATTTCCAATGATTTCAGGTTATTACACTGCACTTGAACGGACATTGTTTTTTGGCGAACCTGATGCTGAATCGTTGCGTCTTTGGGAGGCAAATGTTGCGGCCCATGAATTGGGGCTGTCTTTGATCAAGCCGGGTATTAAATGTTCAGAGATTTGCGCTGAACTTAATAAATTCTTTGCGAGCGAAAATCTTCTGCAATATCGTTCATTCGGCTATGGCCACTCGTTCGGGGTACTTTCGCACTATTATGGTCGAGAAGCCGGGCTGGAACTTCGCGAAGATATCGACACCGTTTTGGAGCCTGGGATGGTTGTATCTATGGAACCAATGATTTGGGTGCCAGAAGGTCAGCCAGGTGCAGGTGGTTATCGCGAGCATGATATTCTGGTCATCGGTGAAGATAAGGTCGAAAATATCACGAAATTCCCTTACGGTCCTGAGCACAATATCGTCTTGTAATTAGTTCGTATTCACGCGGAGTTTGGTGCCAAGCCAGACGCTGATCACCACAAGCCCTGCGAAGATGAAAACTTCAAATTCCAGGGCTTCGGAAACCAAAACGCTCGATGCAATGATCGTGAGGAACAATTGCAGCAGCTGGATTTGTGAAGCACGCGCAATACCGGCGAGCTGCATGCCGCGATACCAGGCGAAAAATCCAATCAGCTGCGAGAAGAACGCGACGTAAAACAGCGCGAAGGTGGATTTCACATTGTTGGTCAGGTCTGGCAGCGGCACGAAAAATGCGGCAATGATCAGAATTGGCAGCGCTGCGAAAATCACCCAGCAGCTGACTTGCCATCCGCCAAGGCTTTTAGCGAGCTTGCCGCCGAAAACATAGCCTGTGGATGCGAGCAAAACTGAAATGAACAGATAGACATGGCCGATCTGCGGCGCGCCATTTGTTTGCTTGATGACAAAGAAAAGTGTGACGGCAGTCCCAATAATGCTGACGAGCCAGAATGCGGGCGAGGGGCGTTCTTTGGTAATGATGGCGCTCATGACTGTTGTTGTCAGCGGCAATAACCCAACCACAATCGCACTATGAGAGGAGGGGACGGTTTGCAGCCCCAAGGCTAGGAACCCCGGAAAGCCAAATACGGTGCCACCGGCGCAAAAGGCCAAATCCCGCCATTGGTGTAGATTGGGAAATTTGGGGCGGTAGATGAGCAATATTGTGCCGGATAACATACAAGCAATTAATCCACGCCAAACCACAAGCTGAGTGGGTTCAAATTGCACGATCGCGATCTTTGTCACCGGTAGGGTAAGGCTGAACATTAAAACACCGAGAAAGCTCCAGAATAGACCTGCGCCAACAGTGGTTGATTTGCTTGAAAATGAATTTGCCAAAGATACTTACCCCTTCATCAGGAGCAAATGCATACATTGAAAATATCCAATAAGCTATGGATTTATCGATCAAAAATTTTTGTGAGAATGATCAAATTTTGTTAGTATTCAATAGATTGAATTTCAACTATATAGAACGCAATTATAATTAGGTTTGAGCCAATGCCTGCGAAACTATCTGTGAACTTAAACGCTGTTGCGCTACTGAGAAATAGGCGTGATTTGCCTTGGCCGAGTGTCGTGGGATTGGGGCGTATTGCACTTGAAGCAGGTGCACATGGGCTAACAGTTCACCCGCGACCCGATCAGCGTCACATTCGTTTTTCTGATCTGGCACCATTGCGAGCGCTGATTGATGATGAATTTCCCGATGCTGAGTTTAACATTGAAGGTTACCCGACTGAGGATTTTTTGGATCTTGTTGAAGAACATCAACCGGAACAAGTGACCCTGGTTCCTGATCATCCAAGTCAGGCGACATCTGATCACGGATGGGATTTTATCGCCCAACATAATACGCTTGTGCCGGTGATCGCGCGGCTCAAATCTAACCAGTTCCGCGTATCGTGTTTTTGCGACCCGGATGCGAGCACGGAACAGGTTGAATTAGCAGCACGAGCAGGTGCGGATCGGATTGAGCTTTACACAGGTCCTTATGGCGGGACTTTTGATGATCCAAAGGCAGCAAAAAAACGGCTCGCTGATCTTGAGCGAACTGCGAAACTTGCCGCCGTTTATCGAATGGATGTGAATGCCGGCCATGATCTAACCGTTGAGAATATGCCTGGATTGGCCAAAGCTGTGCCCAACCTGCTTGAAGTCTCTATCGGCAATGGTCTGACTGCTGATGCATTGGAATATGGCATGGCCGAAAGTGTGAAGCGGTTTTTGAAGTCCTGCGGCTGGTCATAAAAAAAAGCCCCTGCGGATGCAGAGGCTTTTCAAGCATCAAATCTTAGTGCATTTATTCAGCAGCATTTGCTGGTTGTGCGTTGAGTTGTCCATATTTTTCAACACCAATATTTTCCAGCAGCTCAAGCTGTGTTTCGAGGAAATCAATGTGTCCTTCTTCATCAGCAAGAAGATCATCAAAGAGCTTCATGGACACGAAATCACCTTCGGCTTCACAGATTTTGCGTGATTCAGAATAAGACTTGCGCGCTGTATATTCGCCTTCAAGATCAGCCTCGAGAACTTCTTTGATGTTTTGACCAATGCTAAGCGGCGCGATGGTTTGCATATTTGGATGACCACCTAAGAAGATAATACGATCAATGATCTTATCCGCATGCTGCATTTCTTCGATGGATTCTTCGCGTTCTTTTTGCGCTAACAAACCAAAGCCCCAGTCGCCTAACAGGCGATAATGCAGCCAATATTGGTTCACAGCACCCAGTTCTAAGAACAAAGCTTCGTTTAATCGTTCAATTACTTTTGCGTTGCCTTTCATGGCATAACCTCACTTCTGATTTTGAGCTATATCATAGTCAGGCAGATATTGTCTGGCTACTTTAGAATAATTCTAAACTATAGATTCAGGCGCGCAAAATCAACCCCTTAAAAGGGGTTCTCACCAATTATCTTTGCGAATGATTCCTAACTATTAGGCGGTTTTGCGTGCCATCATTTGGCGGTGTTTCGCCAGCATTCGAGCAGTTTCACAAGCTTGGTGATGCTCTTTAAGTTTGGCGACGAAAGTGATGATGTCAGCGGAAGGGGTTTGCTGTTCTTCGTGGAACTTTTCGGTTGTTGCAACAATAATATCAACGACACCAGGGAAGCAGCCACAGCACTTGCCGCGTTCGTTCATAGATTGATAGACCACACCTGGCACGATGAGGCGCCATGGGTCTTCCTTCAAAAGTTCTATAATCGTATTTTCAATATCTCTCTTGGAGATAATATTGCAGCTACAAACAATCATTTTTACGTTCTTTGAACTTCATACACTCAAACATGATTTTGTTAGTCATGTTATGTGCCCATTTAAGGCTTTTGTCAAATCAATTGCGAATGGTTCCCATCTAATTATTTTTCAAAAACCAGATTTTGCTGTTGACCGGAGACTTAAGTTAAAATAATCAAGAACCGTACCGTACGGTACTTTAGGAGTGTTTTGTGCAAATAGTATCGATTTCAGAGCCGCAAGGCGTGTCGGACTTGGTTCTTAATGAAGATCTGACGCCGCGTCAGCAGGAAGTGCTTGAGAGTGCTTTGGCTTTGCTTGTTGACGGCGGTGAAAAAGCGCTCACCACGGCAAAGATCGCCAGTGCATCTAATTGCTCCAAGGAAAGCCTTTATAAATGGTTTGGCGATCGCGATGGCCTATTGTCGGCGATGATGGCGTTTCAGGGAAGCAAAGTTGGCGCGGCTGTCGGGCAAGAAGATTTGGGTTCTGCCAAAGCTTTTAAAGATTATCTCATTCGGTTTGCGCGCGAATTGTTGTCAGTGCTGGCAGGGGATACGTCTTTGGCGCTCAACAGATTAGCGATCGGGCAGGCGAGTAATGATGCATCACCGCTTGGTCCGCTGCTCATTGAAAATGGGCGCGGGGTGATTGAGGCCAAAGCTGTTGGGTTTTTAAATTCAGCTGCTGAAAAGAATTACTTGCGTTTTGATGACGCCAGACAAACCTATCACATCCTTTATGGATTAATTGTTCGCGATGCACATGTGCGGCTCCTCTTGGGTGAGCGCCGTGAGCTCGTGATGAAAAATTTTGAGCGTGATGCTCAAACCGCAATTGCTCAATTTTACCAGCTTTATGGAGTTGAGGAATAGTTTTACGCCGTTCTGAAGGTGGAAGCAGATTGATGAAACGGTGAAGAAAAAAAAGACGTTTATATTTAAAGGAAGGATTTAAAATGCGTGTTTATTATGATGCTGATGCAGATCTAAATCTCATCAAATCTAAAAAAGTAGCGATCATTGGTTACGGTTCACAAGGTCGTGCTCATGCCATGAACCTTAAAGATTCTGGTGCGGAAGGCATTATCATTGCGCTTCGCGAAGGTTCACCAACTGCGAAAAAAGCGGAAGCTGATGGTTTTGTTGTTAAATCAGTCGCAGATGCTGCAGCTGAAGCTGATTTCATGATGATGGCGGCTCCTGACGAATTGCAGGCTGACATTTATAAAGACCACATCGCTGCAAACATTCGCGATGGCGCGGTTATCGCGTTTGCGCACGGTTTGAACGTTCACTTTGGTTTGATTGAGCCAAAAGACACTGTTGATGTTGTAATGGTTGCGCCAAAAGGCCCAGGCCACACAGTGCGCGGCGAATATATGAAAGGTGGCGGTGTGCCATGTTTGATCGCTGTTCATCATGATGCATCTGGTAACGCACAAGATCTTGCTTTGTCATATGCATGTGGCGTTGGTGGTGGTCGTTCAGGCATCATCGAAACTAACTTCCGTGAAGAGTGCGAAACTGATCTATTCGGTGAGCAGGTTGTTCTTTGTGGTGGTCTTGTTGAATTGATCCGTGCTGGTTTCGAAACACTTACTGAAGCCGGTTACGCACCAGAAATGGCTTACTTTGAGTGTTTGCACGAAGTGAAGTTGATTGTTGACCTTATCTATGAAGGCGGCATTGCAAACATGAACTACTCAATCTCAAACACTGCTGAGTGGGGTGAGTATGTGTCTGGTCCACGCATCATTACAGCTGAAACAAAAGCTGAAATGAAGCGCGTATTGACTGATATTCAGACTGGTAAATTTACATCAGACTGGATGCAGGAATACCGTGCAGGTGGTGCACGCTTCAAAGGTATCCGTCGTTTGAACGATGAGCACCAAATCGAAGAAGTTGGTGAGAAGCTTCGTGGCATGATGCCTTGGATTGCGAAAAACCAATTGGTTGATAAAGCAAAGAACTAGTCTTTGTGACATAAATTTGAGAAGGCCGCGTCATTTGATGCGGCTTTTTTCATGCGATATTTAAAGTCAGTGATGCGCTGGCAATTGCGTGACCGTTGTTAAGATTGCGGTGGCAACCAAAATGGCGCTAACGATACCAATCTCAAGCGCAATTGATCGCCGCAGCTTTATGGCGGCATCTGTTTGACCTGCTTTAAGGCCCGGCACCAAACGTAACTTGTTCAAGGCCGCTAAGCTCAATAGTGAAAAAAACAGTAATATTTTGATGCCAAGTGTTTGGCCATATTCGCTCGTGAGGAGCTGGCTCGGGTTACCGAGCAAGATAAACGACATCACCACGCCAGCAACGAAAAGCGCACCAACAATGTATAAAGCCAATTGCCCAAAACGATGCGATAGATCAGCAGCATCTGGTAGAGCGATTATACCGCTAGCTGCGCGATAAAGGGGTGCAAATGCACCCACCCAAAAAGCAATGCTGAGTAGGTGGATCATCAAGACCAGTTTCGCTAACGCTGGTTCGATATTGCTTAAGTGACCCATTTGAGTAAACGACCAAGTGACGAGTAGGCTTGCCACCAACCCGATGATCTTCTGTGATTTACCTCTGAGATAAAAACAGATGAGCAGGAGTGCCAGACCGGAAATCCGGGTCATGGTGTTGGTGCCAATGGGACTATCGATAATCACAAGAGCCATTTGATAATCAAACATACCGGCAATCCCTTCATCGTTAAACAGGCCGACATTTAAAGGGATTAGGGCGAGTGATGCGAGAATTGCGAAGATGATCGCAAGCAAAGAAAACGGTATGGATATAATACGTGCATCAGGTTTTAGAAGCTGAGTAAATAGAAATGTACCAACGGCAATAAACGTGAAAATATAGCCTATGAATTTTGCTAAAATGATCGATATCGACCAGATATCAAAATCCATAATGGGTTATCTCACTTTAAAGGGTATACTTCCCTTAATCGGATGTCCGTCATTACTCAGCGCACGCCAATAAACTGTATAGAAACCAGGAGCGAGTGGTTCTGATTTTACAATATGCTCCTTTTGTGGCGTGCTGTTGTTGGATAAATCTAATTCGGTTTTAGCCCCGGCTTCAGTTTGAATGGTGATTTTCACAAGTTTGGCACTTTCGCCGAATGTGAACTGAAAGCTGTCAAATGCTGCGGGAACGGTCTGACTTGTTGAAGGAACTGAACTTGTAAGCGGTGAATGCGCATTTGCAAAATAGACCATTAAAAGCGTGGATAAAATGATCAACAGTAATTGCCGCATAGGACTACCTCTTTCAAAGATGTTTGATTTTCTAGTTTTATCTAGCTCTCGTTGATTTGCCAAGATCGGTGCATTTATAGTTAGGAGAAAGTTAACGATCGGTCCCAACCTCTGACAAGGTCCAGTTAAATCACAATTAAGACTATCCTGTTAGTTTTAAAGCATATTCCACCAGATCACTGGTGTTTTTATTGGTATTTTAATTGGTGCTGGGGGGTGCCCAGGAGTAGATCGTATTATGATTTCAGCATTTGCCGGATTTCAACAATCCACCAATATTTCACTTCTTCAATCATCCCAGGAAAATGGCAACTCGCAAAAGAGTTCGCAGCCGCCTGGTCCGCGTAATGTTCTCAATGCCATCCAAAGCCATCAAGACGGTGCGCGGCAGTCATTTGACAAAGCCTCATCTCAAATCATCACTGCCTTCATGGATAGCTTGCAAAACCGCATTTCCGATGAGCCAGTTAAAGGTGGCAACAATGCCGGTACACTCACAAGCCTAACAACGGCCGAGTTTGAAAGCACATTATCTGTGTCTGCCTATAAAGGTAACGGAAATGGTAGCTCTGTCAGCCTAGATCTTGAATCTTATGCTGGTCTATCCTTTTCCATGGAGCAGGAAAATGGGCGGTTAACCGGATTTAGCCTCAGCTTTGAAATGTCAACGTCATATGCCTTTGAAGGGACGAATAAATATGGTGGTTTTCAAGCTCTGGAATATGAGAATACGCAATCTTTCAGCATTGATTTCTCAATTGGTGAAGATGAGGATGGCAATACGGTCACATCTTTCTCATTTGAACGTTCTGAAGTTACTCAAGCGTCTTATTTGTCCTTCGGTGATCAAAAAGGCCTCGGATTCGGCGCCGGAATTGGCAGTTTAAATGATATGGCCGCGCTGTTCGATGACAATGGAACAGAAACAGACTTTGATCAGGATGAAGGCGATAGTCCTTTAACGGCTGAAGCAGTCGTCGATCTTGAAATGGAAGCCGCTCTTGAGATTATGAAATCTATTGCAGAGGCAGCGCGAGACAATACGGTCAACAGCCTCTTTGGCGAAACTTATTATGATGACTTTTAAGTATTGATGTCAGCTACACTTATCACAGGGCCTCATTCACTTCAGATTGAGGCCTTTTTTCATGCCATGTCTGGAAATGAATTTGAAGCGTCCACAATCGGACTTGCAGCGACTTGTGAATTGGCTAGGCTCTCACAAATAACGTGTCCAAAAGCATTGGGGAATCACTTTGGAACATTATGATTTGATTGTTATCGGCAGTGGACCTGCTGGCAGACGCGCTGCTATCCAAGGGGCGAAATTGGGCAAACGCGTCATTGTGATCGAAAAGGGGCGACGTGTTGGCGGCGTTTCGGTTCATACCGGGACTATTCCATCGAAAACTCTGCGCGAAACAGCGCTCAACTTGAGTGGATGGCGGGAACGCGGTTTCTATGGCCGAGCCTATCGCGTGAAGCAAAATCTCACAGCGGAAGACTTGCGCAAGCGTTTGCACATTACCCTAAATCATGAAGTCGAAGTGCTTGAACATCAATTTGCTCGAAATCGGGTTGAAACGTTTAAAGGCACGGCAAAATTTGTTGAAAAGAACATCGTTGAAGTTCACGGCGAGGATGGTGAAGTCACGCAATTCTCATCTGATCGGTTTCTTTTAACCGTTGGTACACGTCCTTATCGCCCAGATGATCTTCCGTTTGACGGGAAGCGTTTGCTCGATAGTGATGAAATTTTGGATTTAGAAGATCTACCGCGCAGTATCACAGTGATTGGTGCAGGTGTGATCGGGATTGAATATGCGACGATCTTCAATGCGCTTGATGTGCATGTGACTTTGGTTGAGCCACGCGATTCGATGCTTGATTTCATCGATAAAGAGCTGGTTGGTGATTTGATTTACCAATTGCGTGACCGAAATATGGTTTTGCGCTTTGGCAAGAAGGTTGAGAAGGTCAGTTTGCTTGATAATGGTGGTTGCCAGATCGATATGGAAGATGGACGTCTCATCAAGTCTGACATGGTGCTGTTTGCTGCAGGACGCATGGGCGCAACAGATTCACTTGGGCTCGAAAACTGCGGTCTTGAATGTGATCATCGCGGTCGCATCAAAGTTGACCCCAAAACCTTTGAAACAGATGTGAAAGGCATTTATGCCGCTGGTGACGTTATTGGTTTCCCAAGTCTTGCTTCCACATCAATGGAGCAGGGCCGTATTGCCGCCTGCCACGCCTTTGGTGAAAAAGCGTATGACCCGCCAGAATATTTTCCCTATGGCATTTACTCCGTGCCAGAAATTTCGACCATCGGCATGACAGAAGAAGAAGTCGCTGAGCGCAACATCCCTTATGAATGTGGGATCGCGCGTTTTAGAGAGACCTCTCGCGGGCATATTATGGGTCTCGAAACCGGTATGCTGAAGATGATTTTCTCCCTTAAAACGCGACGTCTTCTTGGGTGTCACATCGTGGGTGAGGGCGCAACAGAATTAATCCATGTCGGGCAAGCCGTCTTGAACCTTAAAGGTACTCTGGAGTATTTCGTTGAGAACACCTTCAATTATCCAACACTTGCTGAAGCTTATAAAATAGCGGCGCTCGATGCTTGGAACAAAATGCCAGCCTGTGATTAATTCCATGGCGGGTTAATCAGCGATAGAACTGGCTCCAAAGCGCAAGAAAGATCACCGATAGCAGCGCCAGTGCCATGGCAATGTTAATGATAAATTGCGTACGCGGTGCAAGATTGAGTCGGTTGATCGTTACGCCAACAGCTAGCCAGAGAACGTGGATGCTAATCCATATGATGTTTAGTACGATGAATTTATAAGTGATTTCTGCCGCAAAATTGTCTGGCCATATGGCAAAACCAGTAAAGAAGCTGGTATTGACCACATAGGCTTTGGGATTGATCGCCTGCAGCATGACACCGCCTGAAACCCCTGGTTCTTTCTGTGCGCCTGCAAAAGCAGTTTTGGTGCCGGAAAATGCTATTTTATAGGCGAGGAAACACAAGTAACTGACCGAAAGAACGAGCAGGATATTTCTAACAACCGGTGCTGCCAGTAAAACAGCTGCAAGGCCCGAAACGACGGCGAGTGCCACCATATTTTGGCCGATGAGCAGGCCTAAAAGATAACGAAATCCAGGTTTGTAACCAAAAGCTGACCCAACACCGGCGAGTGTTAAAACACCCGGTCCAGGCGTGATAATTAGTAAAAATACGGCAAGTGCGAAGGTGAGCATTGAGATATATCCACAGAAGATAAACTTTGACTAACAAAATAGTTAATTAAAAACAATCAGATTGAGTGTTATAGTGTTGATACGCGAAAAATTTATTGCAATATATTTTTAGTCAGTATATCTGATTATGTCAGCTTTACTGACCTAATGGAGTATACCATGAATTGGCAAGAAATTTTTGCAACACGCACGCAATCTATGAAGGCGTCTGAAATCAGGGAATTGTTGAAACTCCTTGATCAGCCAGACATCATTTCTTTTGCCGGCGGTATACCTGATCCGGTATTATTTCCGCGCGAAGAATTTCAAGCAGCGTTTTCCGAGATTTTAGCCAGCGATGAAGCAGATAAAGGTCTGCAATATTCGGTCAGCGAAGGGTATCATCCCTTAAGGGTGTGGCTTGCCAAATGGATGGAAGATCGCGGTGTTCCATGTTCGACTGACAATATTTTCATCACTTCAGGTTCCCAGCAAGCACTTGATTATTTGGGTAAATTGTTGCTTTCGCCGGGTGACACAGTGATGGTTGAATGGCCGACATATCTTGGTGCCATTCAAGCATTTCGGGCTTATGAGCCATTGTTCGATCAGTTAAATTTGAATGGCAACAGATCACCCGAAAGCTATATCAACCAAGCCGCTGTAAATGGTGGTCAGGTGAAAATGCTTTATTCATCGGTAGATTTCGCCAATCCAACGGGCAAAACGCTGAGCTTGTCTGAACGCGAAGCCTTGCTTGATTTATCTAATGAGATTGGCGCGCCGGTGATTGAAGATGCCGCTTATCAAGCGCTCAGATTTGAGGGTGAAGCCTTGCCGTCTGTATTGGCATTGGATGTTGCGCGTTCTGGAGATATTGAAAAGACGAAAACCATTTATTGTGGCAGTTTTTCTAAAACCTTGAGCCCCGGTTTGCGCGTCGGTTGGGTATGTGCTGCGATGGACGTAATCAATAAGCTTGTTTTGATCAAACAGGCATCTGACTTACATTCGCCAACACTCAACCAGATGGCTGTTCAGCGGGTTGTTAAAACCGGTTTTGATGATCAAATCGAGGCAATTAAAACGCTCTATCAATCGCGTCGAGACGCAATGTTGGAAGCACTTTCATCTCATATGCCAAAGGATGTTCAATGGACTTTGCCAGAGGGTGGGATGTTTGTATGGCTCACGCTGCCAAAGAAGATTGATGCTGCAAAGCTCTTGGAAAAATCCGTCAAAGAACAAAAGGTTGCTTTTGTACCTGGCAACGCATTTCACCCAGATGGCACTGGTCAAAACACAATGCGATTGAATTTTTCTCGACCGAATGAAGAGCAGATTCGTGAGGGTGTGGCAAAATTGGCGCAATCTATTTCGCAAATGGCTTAGTGTATGTCTTGATGAAACACTTGACGAAATTGGGCAAACCAGTCAACTCTCCTGCGGTCAGCAAGGGGAATAAAATCAATGGCACTGAGAATAGCAACATTTAATACCGAAAACTTGCTGAGCCGTTTTGATTTTTCTGGATTTCACCTTGATCATCGCCAAGATCGCGTTACCAGATTGTATGATGCTCAGGACAAAGAGCAATATAAACAAATGGAGATAGCGCGTCAGGTGTCCATCACTGATGACACACGCCAAATGACAGCATTGGCGATTGCTGACACATATGCCGATATTATTTGTCTGCAAGAAGTTGAGGATCTAGAAACGCTCAAAGCATTTGAGCGCGGATATCTCTATCGAATGATCGGTGAAGGGTATCAGCATAAATTTATTGCTGAAGGTAATGATCGACGCGGTATTGATGTTGCGGTGATGATGCGTGATCACACAGCAGATGGCGATGAAATAGAGTTTGTGCGGATGAAAACCCATGCGGATCTCACCTATGGTGATCTTGATCTGCTCTCTGATGAATTGGACGAAAAATATAATCCCAATGATCGCGTTTTTAAGCGTGATTGTCAGGAAATTGATATCAAGGTGGGCGGTAAACCGGTCACGATCTACAATGTTCATTTTAAATCCATGGGACCGGCGCGTGATGGGCTTGATGGCAGAACTTACACCATGCCTGTGCGTTGCGCGGAAGCAAAAGCTGTGCGAAAGATCATAGAGCGGCGTTTTGGCAAGGGTAAAACGGATAACAAACGTTTCGTTATCTGTGGTGATATGAATGATTACCAATTGAAAGTGGTGGTTAGAGGCAATCGACGTGATGGTTATTCATTTCATCCACAGAATGACAGCCCAAGCGCATTAGATGTGTTTTTGTCGGATGGGTTTTGCGAAAATGTGATGAACAAACGCGATGAATTAGATCGCTGGACGACATATCATACGCGTGGTCCCAAGGTTCAGCAGCTTTGTCAGCTTGATTACATTTTACTCTCGCCGGCGCTTGCAAAATCCTCGTCAAAAGAAATTCCGGAAGTTATACGCGCAGGTCAGCCTTACCGGACAGTATTTCCTCATGGGCAAGATGTTGAGCGCTATCCCCGCGTTGGATGGGATCGACCAAAAGCGTCTGATCATTGTCCGCTCGTAACGAAGATCAACATTATTTAGATATTGGTATCTGAGATATCCATGGCAGAAACAAACCCCATTTTTGTGCAATCGGTTGAGCTGAATGTGACAGACTTACCGCATCCTTATCATGTAAAAAACGCCGATATCGCGCTTGAAGCATGGCAGGATGAAGTTGCTCGAAAACCGTTTTTGTTTAATGGCTTGGTGTTTCTGGATCATTCGCTTACTTATCAAGATGATCGTCTAACCGGCACAAGCCATTTGGTGCTATATTCTACATTTTTGCATTGGCTTCAAAATGAAAATGGGGAAGGTGACCACCTCTTTGCAGTTGGGTTGATTGTCTCAAAGGAAGGCTTTCCGATTTTGGGTGAAATGGCGGCTCACACATTCAATGCAGGAAAATGCTATGCGCCATCTGGCTCCTTAGATGCTGATGATATCGAAGGTGATACGATCAATCTTTTGGCCAATATTACCCGCGAACTGTCTGAAGAAACCGGCATTAACTTGTCAAATGCGGATATTCAACAGGGTTTTTATATGTTCTGCCACGGGCGAAAAACCATTGCTGTGACGCGCTGTAATTTTGATCTAACAGCTGAGGCTTTATGTAAGCAAATCAATGAGTTCATCGCCAAGGACCCAGAGGCAGAGCTGGCCAAGGTCTTTGCAGTTGAAAGCAAAACCCATTACCCGGAGACTTTAGCTGATTATATGGTTGGAATCTTGAATTGGCATTTCGAAACGATTTGAGATAAATAGGTTTCCTGATTTACATTCGCATATCTTATTCTGGAATTTTACGTGTTTGATCTGACGTCCACCAAGAATCCTCTTCCAAAAATGACGAAAATTTTCGCCAGTACAATTGCAGTAATTGTTTTTTTAATTGCGAGTGCTTTTGCACAACAAGCCGAAGAATTAACACGTGAAGAAGTCCGTATTGACCAGTTTGAAGCACAGATCAATAGTCTTGAAAACCGGTTTGAACAGGACAAAGATGCCGAAGACGTTCTGATTGATATTCGCACAGATGCGAGTGCGCTGTTGCTTGAGGTGCAAGATAGTCTGGATCAATTCAGATTGGAGGCTGCGAGCGATAAAGAAAAACTAACCGCGCTTGGTGAAGCGCCCGCTGACGGTTCTGAGGCGCAGGCTATCACTGTTGAGCGCCAAGCATTGACTGAGAGCAGTGCCTTGTTGTCCGTATATGTCGGACGCATGGAAAAACTGGCGACCCGATTGGATGAACTTGTTTTCGACGTTGGGATTACCCGGCGGGATTTGTTCACACGCGCGTTGTTTGAACGCGTGGAAATTGAGGGTATTTCGACCTCTGAAATTCATAATATGTTCCGTGAGGAAATGTCTAAATTCTGGGTCAAGACCAAAGCTTGGCTCGCTTTTGTCTGGGAGTTTAAACGCAGTGCATTGTTCACATCTTTGGGATTGTCAGCAATCACTGGTCTTTTGATCTACTTTGGCGGTTATCGGATTTTTGGACGCTTTATCCTGCGGCGTAACGAGGTGGAAGAGGGCGGCATTGGCGCCAAGCTGACATCGGCATTTTGGTCTGCCGCTATTCCAACACTCACCGCAGCCGCTGTCGGTGCCAGCACATATCTCCTTTTGTTGGACTTTGGCGTATTAAGTATTGATTTTGCAGCGCTATTCGCGCGTCTCATTCAGTCGACTGTGGCGTTGGTTCTCGTCTTCACGCTAGCGCGCGTGATCCTATCACCATGGG
The DNA here is from genome assembly GCA_017644105.1 of Rhizobiaceae bacterium. Classification (GTDB taxonomy): domain Bacteria; phylum Pseudomonadota; class Alphaproteobacteria; order Rhizobiales; family Rhizobiaceae; genus Lentilitoribacter. The sequence goes on from JAEPMD010000011.1 coordinate 57,588, forward strand.
ATGCAAAAAGCCGATTGATCAATGTGACCAATCGAGGTGCAAAGTGGTTGTTCTTACTGATTGGCTTCTTATTTGCAGTCCGAACCATTTCCTATGTGGGTGTGGGCATTCGCGAGATTTTGGATCTTCCCTTGCAAAACAGTGTAGCACAGGCATTTTTTGAAACGGTGGCCGTTGCGGTCGTGCTCATCATTGTTTCCCGCTTGGAGCCAATTGCACCAGAAGGTAAATTAGACAGCGAAACGGGTGTATCGGCTCCGGGGTGGATCCGCACAACGCTTCTCATAGCCGGCGTGTCGCTAATCCTCATTAGTCTGGTCGGCTATGTTGCGATGGCATCGTTTATTGCTTCGCAGATTGTTGTCACAGGCGCATTGCTGATCGTTATTTATTTTGGTTTGTTATCCGCTAAATCGATCATGGTTGAAGGTGCCTTTGCAGCATCGCCCTTGGGAACCAAGCTGGCAAAGACTGTTCAGATATCTGAGCAAAGTGCGAACCGATTGGGCCTTTTATTCGGTATTTTGATTTACCTTGTCATACTCGGCCTTGGCCTGTCATTCATCTTGCTGCAATGGGGATTTGCGTCAGAGGAAGTGATGTCAGGTGCATTGGCGTTGTTCACGCATTTGCAGATTGGCGGCATAAATATCTCATTGCTCAATATCGGTATTGGATTGATCCTCTTTGGTATTGGGTACTTTGCCACCCGTCATTTCCAACAATGGCTTGATCGAAACGTTCTCGCACGAGGAAAGGTTGAACTAGGCGTTCGCAATTCCATCCGCAAAGTCATTGGTTACTTCGGTATCGCGTTAGCTGCGATGATCGCTGTGTCTGCCGTCGGATTTGACCTGTCAAACTTAGCGCTTGTCGCTGGCGCACTCTCGCTTGGCATTGGTTTTGGCTTGCAAACCATCGTTAGCAATTTTGTATCAGGCTTGATCTTATTGGCGGAACGTCCGTTTAAAGCAGGCGACTGGGTTGAAACCACAAGCGTGCAGGGGATCGTGAAGGAAATCTCAGTGCGCGCAACAGAGATTGAAACCTTCTCACGCAAATCGGTCATTGTGCCCAATTCCGAGCTGGTCAATGGCGCTGTGGGCAACTGGACGCACCGAAATCCCGTTGGTCGTATTCAGGTTATGGTGGGCGTTGCCTATGACAACAGCCCGCAACGCATTATTGACTTGTTGATCGAGATAGCGAACGAAAATCCGAACATCTTAAAGACACCTGAGCCAAGCGTGGAATTCGCTGATTTCGGGGCATCTTCGCTTGATTTCGTTATTCGCGCCTTCTTGGCCGATATCGGCAATGGCTTGACAGTGCGCAATGAATTGCGCATCGCAATTTACGAACGTTTTAAGGCTGAAAATATTGAAATCCCATTCCCCCATCGCGAAGTGTTCGTTCACAATGTCGATGGTCCAACGCAGTAAATTGATCTAACGGTCAATACGCTCTTGTTGCGGGGATTTGTGATAAGTTTCCCGATAGCACTTTGAAAAGTGAGATGCAGAAATAAAGCCGCATGCGATCGCGACCTCCACAATGGGAAGACTTGATTGCAGAAGCAAATGGCGTGCTCTGTCGAGGCGAATCTCAAGATAATATCGTGCTGGCGGTCGTCCCATCTCAGTCCGGAACAAACGCTCAATCTGTCGACGCGACAAGCCAACTTTGCTGGCAATCTCAGCCAAGGATAGTGGCTCACTGAGATTGGCTTCCATAAATTCAATAACAGATAATACTTTAGAATTTTGAACGCCCAATCGCGCTCTAAGTGGTAAGCGCTGACGATCTTTTGGGCTGCGGACGCGATCGGTTATCGCGCCTTGGCACACACGTGCAACAATTTCGTCATCATAGTGCTCTCCGATGAGTGCTAGAAGCATATCAAGCGATGCTGTGCCGCCTGCGCATGTATGTAAATTGCCGTCGACTTCATAGAGATCTGCACAGGCATCGATCTCTGGAAATGTTTCTGTGAAGCCGGCCAAATTTTCCCAGTGTATCGCGCAGCTTTTCCCGGCCAGAATTCCAGATCTCGCCAAAATATATGCGCCCGTGCACATGCCGCCTACAGCCACGCCACGATTATAGGTTTCCCTTATCCAGGCAAGCATCGACTTATCGCCATAGGCTTCGACATTTTCACCGGAACAAATAAACATCATGTCTGGGCGCTGCTCTCCTAGGAGTGCTCGACGCTCTTCGGCGAGGGACGTATCTGCGCTGATAACCACGCCATTTGAAGCGGTGACTGGCTCGCCGTCTAAGCTGGCGATACGCCATTTATAAGCTTCATGACCCACCATGCGATTTGCAATACGCAATGGTTCGATCGCCATGCTAAACGCAATCATTGAGAATTCTTCCACAAGAAAAAAGACGTAGCTTCTGGTTTCGGCCTGCACGCAATATCCTCCTACACCGGTGCCCCGCCGATGCTGCAAACTGAATTACTAATGCATGACTTTACTCTGAATTTTATAAAATTCCAGAGAATATTTTCGGATATTTATAGAAAAGTTAATGAATTTTAATCATTTTTTTGAATGATAAGTATTGTTGATAAAATGTTTAAAAACAAAAGCTTATCTACTTTGTTTGAATTCATGATAACAGTAACTTCATAATTCATTACTTGCAATTTTAATTTAATTGTCTCATTTATTTTACACGCAATTAATTCTTTTCAAGATCGTTACCCGCCATAGGCACCCAAGATCGCAGGAGGAAGCACCGATTGCGAGCAGGATGCAGCTCGTCGCTGTGGCTTGTTTTGATTGGCCGTCACAAGGAGATCTAGGTATGGCTACCGGTACAGTAAAGTGGTTTAATGCAACTAAAGGATACGGATTTATCGCGCCTGATGAGGGTGGTGCTGACGTATTCGTTCATATTTCAGCAGTTCAGGCCGCAGGCTTAACAGAATTGCAAGACAACCAGAAAATTTCATACGAAATTGAAGAAGGTAGAAATGGCAGATCAGCAGCCGGGTCGCTCCAGCTTCTGTAATTCATTTTCATAAAATTATTATGCCCAACTTATTACAACGTTTTGCGTTGGGTATTACCTTGCTCGTCTTCTGCCACCTCGGCGGCGGGGCGTAGCACCTTCTGAAGTGTTTTCCGATATTGCGGGGTCGGAACGCTCAGGTAATTTGACAATTGTTCCCAATTTGGGGAATGGATCCACTTTATTTGGAAATGCCATCGCATTGACAAAATGGCCTTGGAAATCTGGCTCAAGCGCGGTTTCAATCTTCTCAATATTTTGTACAGCTTGCTCGATTTCTCTGCGGTGATTGCGATTAAGCAAAGCCATGCGCGCACCTGTACCAGCAGCATTGCCTACGGCTTTGACATGTTCGATATCGCAATCCGGTACCAGACCCAGCACCATGGCATATTTCGGATCGATAAATGAACCGAATGCACCGGCGAGACCAATCTTATCGACGGATGTGATGTTTTGTTTGTCCATCAGCAATTTGATGCCCGCGTAAAGCGCAGCCTTTGCCAATTGAATTGCACGGACATCGTTTTGAGTGACGACAATTTTTGGTTCACCATCTTTTATCAAATAGGAAAATGTGCGCCCATCTGAGAAAATGCGATCCGATCTTGCAGCCAGATCCCCATTAATCACACCATCTTCTGAAATGATGCCGGAGAGGTACATTTCCGCAATGATTTCGATAATGCCAGATCCACAAATTCCTGTGATACCTGTTTCGCTCGCCGCTTCTTCAAAACCATCTTCATCTGACCAGAGTTCGGTTCCGATAATTCTGTAGCGTGGTTCCAACGTTTCAGGATCGATCCGGATACGTTCAATGGCACCAGGAGCTGCGCGTTGCCCGCAAGAGGTTTCAGCACCTTCAAATGCGGGGCCTGTTGGGGATGATGCGGCAACCGTGCGCGTTTGATTTCCAAGCACGATTTCTGCATTGGTGCCAACATCAATCATCAACATCATGTCATCCTGACGATGTGGTCCCTCGGTCAAAGTTGCTGCAGCAGCATCAGCACCCACATGGCCGGCGATGCATGGCAGCATATAGGTGCGGGCACCTTGATTGAGATTGATGCCAATTTCGCTGGCTTTCACATTCACGGCGCCTGACACAGCCAAAGCAAACGGCGCGCCGCCCAGCTCTGTTGGATCAATGCCCAAGAAAAGATGGTGCATAACAGGATTGCCCACAAAAACACTGTCCAAGATGTCATTGCGGTCTATGCCGCTTTGGTCGCAGACGTTTTGGATAAGCGTATTGAGCGCCTCGCGAACGGCCTCGGTCATCGCTTCCCGGCCTTCCGGGTTCATCATCACATATGAAACGCGGCTCATAAGGTCTTCTCCAAATCGGATTTGCGGATTGGATGTGCCAGAGGAGGCAAGTGTTGATCCGGACAAAAGCGATGATAGATGCAGTGCGATTGTGGTTGAACCAATATCGCAGGCAATGCCATAGGCTTCGTTTTTCAAACCCGGATATAGCGCAATCAAATGCGCGCTTTGGGTAGCTTTGTCGTGATGGATAGCAGCAGTGACCGCCCATTTGCCTTTACGTAAAATGGATTGCGCTTGGGCGAGAATATGCGTGTCGATGACAATACTGGAAATGTCCCAATCATTTTCCAATGCTGACAATAGGCGATCGATATCACCTAATGGCTTGTGCATGTCAGGTTCTTCGACCTCGACATAACACATTTGAATAGCTGGGTTACGCTCAATATAGCGCGTATCTGCATCCTTGCGGACCACCTGCGCATTGATGATGTTGTCTTGCGGGATATCGACCACAAGGTCGCCCATGATAAGCGCGGAGCAGGAGAGGCGACGTCCAGCTTTTAGATCTCGTTTTTCGGCATAGCGAATTTCTTTCGCGCCAAACTCTGAAATATTCTCCTGTGTTGACGTGATGCCATGTTTTGCAAACTGACCGAATTGCGTATCGATTTGACATCGGCCGCAAATACCGCGTCCACCGCAAACACTTTCGATATATACGCCAAGTTGGCGCGCTGCATCTAAAATAGGTGTACCGCTTGGGAAGCGTCCACGTTTTCCAGATGGCATGAATAAAACGAGATGATCAGTCATAATGGCTTTCGCAAATGAAGTGCTTGAAATGCTTGAATGACAACAGTTATCAATTTGAAACTGTTGTCAATATTGCGCATTGATTAAGCTGATTTGCGTGCAGCGCGACCACCACGACGACGGCCGCCACTCGCGGCTGGCGCTGCATCTACTGATGCAGCTGGCGCACCAGGGGCTGCGGGCTTGTGATCACGGTATGTCATGATCCAGTTCTGACAGTTTGCGTCCGTGCCATTAAGCACATTTGCACCATGAACAGCTTCCATCTCCTGTGGACGACAAGGGTTCATGATGGCTGACGTCATGCCAGCACCGATGACCATTGGGATAAAGGCTGCATTGATGCCATGACGATGTGGCAGACCAAATGAAATGTTAGATAGGCCGCAAGTGGTGTTGACTTTTAACTCTTCGCGCAAACGACGTACAAGCTTAAATACCTGATCACCTGCAGTGCCCATGGCGCCAATTGGCATCACAAGCGGGTCAACGACGATATCTTCTGGCTTAATGCCGAAATCAGCAGCACGCTCCACGATTTTCTTGGCAACTTCAAACCGCACATTCGGATCTTCAGAAATACCTGTTTCATCGTTTGAGATGGCAACCACTGGCACATCATATTTTTTGATGAGCGGCAGGATGGCTTCAAGTTTTTCTTCTTCACCTGTGACAGAGTTTACTAGTGGGCGACCTTTGGCAACCTTAAGGCCAGCTTCAATTGCTGCAGTCACTGAGCTATCGATGGATAGCGGCACATCGACAAGTTCCTGCACCATTTCAAGTGTTTTAACGAGCAATGGCGGTTCAGTCTCGTTTGGATCAACTGCCGTTACGCCTGCGTTTACATCTAGCATTGTGGCGCCAGCTGCGACTTGCGCTAATGCGTCGGACTTTACAGTTTCAAAGTTACCCGCAACCATTTCAGCCGCTAGTTTCTTACGTCCTGTTGGATTAATGCGTTCGCCAATCACGCAAAATGGTTGGTCGAAACCGATGATGATTTCCTTTGTTGCGGAGGCCACAATTGTGCGTGTCATGAATCTAATTCCTTCAAGTCAATCCAAAAATAATGCGAGAGGATGTTATTATCCGTTTACGACATTAAGATATAAAGATGTCTTTATATCCCAACTGCCGCGAGATTCAAGCCATTCAGCAGATTTTTTCAAGCCACCGAATGGAAATACATGCATTTGATCAATCACAGGCGTGCCATCAGCGCCGAGCCAGTGTTGTTCTAGAGGGCGTGCAACCTCTTCAGGGTCAAAGCCGGCGGCGAGTGTCAGAAGCGCATTTGAGCGCTTTTTGAGGAATGTCATGGAATTGCCGACACCACACATGGCAGCAAATTTGAGCAATGTGGTGATTTTGGCTGGACCGGCCACGCCAATATGAATTGGGAGATCAATGCCTGCGCTTTTTATGCCGCTTGCCCAGTTGATGAAACTTTCTGCATCAAATCCGAATTGCGTAACGATGCGCAATTCAGCGCCAGAGCGTTTACTAAACTCTTGCTTGAGACGCAGCGCTTCCAAGGCAACTTCGTCAGAGAAATCTGGGGAACCTTCAGGATGGCCAGCAACGCCGATATTCATGATCCCATTGGCGTCAAAGAAACCCGTTCCGATGACTTCCATAGTGGAGGTAAATTCGCCATTTGGCTTGTCCAGCCCCCCGCCGATGATCAAGGCATCAGATACGCCAGCTTCTTGCGTCATGCGCTTCACACGTGTTTCTAGCGCCTGTTTTGTTGTTAAACGGCGCGATGCAAAATGCGGGACGGCACGATAGCGTGATTCCGTTACCTTTTTGGCAGCGGCAACAAGTGTGTCTGTGGTGTCAGTACCAACATCAGTAATATAAACGCGGGTGAGGGGCGGAAACTTTCCGATAAAGGTGTCAGCATCCAAAACTTGTTTTGGAGATACTTCAATAGAAGCTGGTATCTTGTTGCGATTCATTATCTAGCTCCTCCGTTTCCGGACATTTTAAGCCAAGTGTCGCAAAACTCCCTATTCGCGACCCTCTGACTTGACGAGCGCGACCAAGCGCTCTTTGTCATATTTCTTTTCTAAAGCCGTGGCTGCTTTTTCAGCTTCAAGCTCTAGATCATCAGAAACTGAAACAGGATCTCCTTTTCGCCATTCAGCGAGATAGTCTTCGCTTTCGGCAGCTCCTGTCCGCATTGCGCACATGTCAATTGCCTCAGTAAACCGTAGAGATAGTTCCCTTTTGGCCGCTTTACGACCCTTCCTGACGATAACCTGCGCCGGGATGTCTCTCCAATATACTGTTACACAATTAGCCATGGCCAATCTCCTTGTTAAATAATCTGCCCTAAATTGCGTCAAAATGCGATACTTTTTGCGACGCGAAATCATACTAAAAGCGACTTCCAATTCTGTTGCGATCCAACAAAACTGTGCGCGAGCAGAAACGGGGAATATAGGAGCGATATGTAAGATGAAACAAAAAAATTGGACCGAAGCCCAATTTTTTAATTTCTATCATTGGTTTTTCAATGAGAAGAGTTGTTAGTTTTACTGCTGTCGTTTTTAAACAATTTGCAAAAACAGATAGATAGCGCCCACAATTACAGAGCCAGCAAGGATCAAAGATGCCAAACCTAATATGGCTCCTATACCCAAGAGAAGACCGTCTCTTTTTGTATAGGCAGCGGCTAAAAACGCGATAGCAAATGCAGGCGGCCAATTTCCCATGGGAATCGGTATTGCGACCACAATTGCCAGAACGAGTGTGAAGAAACCAAATAGCTTGTCGCAAATAAACTGGTTGACCGGCCAAAGTCGCGGTTTAACGACAGCTTCACCCTTCTTAAGATGCGGGTTGATCTTGGCGACCATGTTTTGAAAACTTTCGCGGCTCAAGCTGTAGCTTGCAAGCTTTTCCGGCAGCCAGACCTTGGAATAACCGGTCATGATTTGGAAAGCGATGATAATAAGCGGAATCCCCAAAATCGCCGATGATCCAGGCGGAAGCGGCACCAAATTTGGCAGACAGAATACCAATAAAAATGCGCCGAAAGATCGATCTCCGAGAGCCGCGCAAATTTCGCTCACACTCACCTTATCTCCCGCCTTGTCAGCTAAACCCTGAAGGACTTGAGAGAGTTCAATCTCGGAACTTTTTACTTCAACATCTGCTTTCTTTGTCTTTACGCCCGTCAACGCCACATCCATCATATTCGCCTCAATATTTTTATAGTTGGCTTATATGACCATGAAATGACTAAGAAACTGGTTATTTTGGATGGTAAATAATCGGTATAAGTTGTAATTCTTAATTTCTACGTGAATCTTTTATTAAGAAATCAACCGATCCAAATACTCTTTTTTTAAGTTGGTTGCGCGCGTGCAGCATCCACAAGCGCTGTGGTTAAATCCCCATAGCCTGTGAAGCGATATTCATATTCTAGGCTCAGAAAATCTGCTGCGCGCTTTGCGTCATCTTGCAGTTTTGGATCTTCTGTTTGAGCCAAATAGATAAGCTTTGTATAGCGATGAAACATCATCTCGATAAGCTCAGGATGCTTGTCCAGTTTATATGGTTTGGTAATAAAGGTATCAAACTGGCGCGCGAGGAAATCTGTGAGGAAAAAGGACGTCATATCGTCATCCCATTTTTTCTCAAATAGATCATTGCCGGCAAAGAAGGAATAACAGTGAGGTCCTTGAATTCGTTCGACCTTTTCCTCATTGCAGACAATATCAAGCAGGCCGCCAGTGCCGCAATCAGCATAGGCGACATAGATCTGTTCAAAGCCTTCTTCACGTGCAGATCTGATGGCTTCTTTCACCCCTGGTGCAATTTTTTCGGGATGATTATGCCAGATTGCAGGCAGGCATTTGACATCAAGTTGTGTGAGTTGGTTGAGCTCATTAACAGCTAAAATCTCACGTGCCAATGCACCGCAAGCAATCACACGGATTGGTTTTGTATTGGTGTGATCATTCATTCGATCACCTCTTTTTGCAGATTGGATTAGCCAGCTGCTGCAGAGTTGTGTTTACGTGCCATGATTTCTTTTGCTGTTTCAACAGCAACGGCTGCATCACGACAATAAGCATCTGCACCTACGGCTTTGCCAAATTCTTCGTTGAGTGGCGCACCGCCGACAATAACAGCATAGTCATCGCGAATGCCTTTTTCCACCATCGTATCAATCACAACCTTCATATATGGCATGGTTGTGGTCAATAGCGCTGACATGCCAAGAATGTCTGGCTGTTCTTTTTCAAGCGCTTCGAGATAGTCTTCAACTGGATTATTGATGCCCAAATCAACAACATCAAAGCCTGCGCCCTCCATCATCATGCCAACAAGGTTTTTACCGATGTCATGGATGTCGCCTTTAACGGTGCCAACGACCATTTTGCCAAGCTTTGGTGCGCCAGTTTCAGCCAAAAGTGGGCGTAGAATACCCATGCCTGCTTTCATCGCATTGGCGGCAAGCAGCACTTCTGGCACAAACAAAATACCATCGCGGAAGTCTTCACCGACAATTGCCATGCCAGCAACGAGAGATTTCGTTAAAACGTCATAAGGTTCCCAACCGCGCTCCAAAAGGATCTCGGTACCTTCGACAATTTCTTCCTTTAAACCGTCATAGAGGTCGTCATGCATTTGCAAAACAAGTTCGTCATCGGATAACTCGGATAGGATGATTTCTTCTTCATCTGACATGGTACGAAGCCTCTGTAATTGTTTAGCGAACTGCTATTTCATTCTCTTAAAGCTATTGCACAATTTTTGCAAAATATTCGTTAAAAACGACGCGATTTTTTTTGCATGCGACCGCGATGTCGTTTTGAAAGCAAATATTCTGCTTGCGCCATGATTTGCCGCTGTGGGGGGAATGATTTGTTTGTTTTTTTCGTCTTATATTGATAGATAATTTATGACGAGGAATTGCTATGTCTGAAACTGGTGAAAACTTGGGAGAAGTATCACGTCGTGCCCGTTCGCGTGGGAGCGCGCGTGGTGGCGGTGCAGCCGCTCGAAGAGCTGCTCGCGAGGGCGGGGGACCAGGTCAGTCAAACACTTATATCAAACGTGCTTTGCCACCCTATGAAGTGCTCGATGAAGCAGGCCTTCAAACAATTGAAGCCAATGCTGATCGCATCTTGGAAGAAGTTGGTATTGAATTCCGTGATGACCCTGAAGTTCTTGAGATGTGGCGTAATGCTGGTGCATCCATTGAAGGCGAACGTGTTCGGATGCCGAAAGGACTTTGTCGCGAGCTTCTAAAGACCGCGCCAGCACAATTTACTCAACACGCAAGAAATCCTGAAAAGTCGGTTCAAATTGGCGGTAACGCAACCGTATTTGCACCAGTATATGGACCACCCTTTGTGCGTGACCTTGAAGGTGAGCGTCGTTATGCGACCATTGAAGACTTTCAGAATTTCGTTAAGCTGGCTTATCTAGCGCCGGCAATTCACCATTCGGGTGGCACGGTGTGCGAACCGGTCGATATTCCGGTCAATAAACGTCACCTCGATATGGTTTATTCGCATATGCGTTACTCAGATAAGCCGTTTATGGGTTCGGTGACTGCGCCTGAGCGTGCGCAAGACACAGTTGATATGTGCAAAATCCTCTTTGGTGAGGAATTTGTCGACCAGAATTGCGTGGTCATCAATCTCATTAACGCCAATTCGCCAATGGTGTTTGATGATACGATGTTGGGTGCGCTTAAAGTATATGCTGCCAATAATCAGGCATGTATCGTATCGCCGTTTATTTTGGCAGGTGCGATGAGCCCGGTCACCGTTGCAGGCACATTGGCACAAGTTTTGGCTGAAGTGCTAGCGGGTGCTGCGGTCACACAAATGGTGCGCCCTGGCGCACCAGTTGTCTTTGGTACCTTTGCTGCATCGATTTCAATGCAGTCTGGTGCACCGACATTTGGAACACCAGAGCCTTCATTGATTTCCTATGGCGCTGCGCAACTTGCGCGCCGTTTGAACTTGCCGTTTAGAACAGGTGGTAGTTTGTGCGGCTCAAAAGTTCCTGATGCGCAAGCCGCTCATGAAACATCAAATACACTCAACACGTCGCTCCTGGCGGGGACAAATTTTGTGCTTCATGCTGCCGGTTGGCTTGAAGGTGGCTTAGTAAGCTCATATGAAAAATTCATGATCGATGTTGATCAATTGGGCATGCTGCAGCGTTTTGCTGAAGGTGTAAGCCTGACAGAAAACGAACAGGCCATGGATGCAATTACCGAAGTCGGTCCTGGTAGCCATTTCTTGGGATGTAACCACACCCAAGCGAACTTCCAAACAGCCTTTTTCGGCTCAACCGTTGCTGACAATAATTCTTTTGAGCAATGGCAAGTCGAAGGTGAAAAACCTGTCGAAGTTCGGGCAAATGAGCTTTGCCGCAATTGGCTGGAAAACTATAAAGCGCCGTTCCTTGATCCAGACATTGATTCAAAACTCAAAGCCTTCGTTGAAGATAAAAAGCAATCTATGCCTGATGCCTTTACTTGAAAGGGTCCCGTAGCTAGGGAGGCAGGCGGAAAATCGAACGTAGCAAACCAAATTCACGACAGTGTTTGGGGTACGGTTTTCCGCAGGTATAAACGCGAAGAATAGTCTGAACTGGTTTTATGTCTGATCTCGTCAAAATCATTAATCGCGAATTGTCGGCCTTTGGTCTTCGAATTCGCGGTATCAAAGTTTTTGATGAAATAACGCCCTTTGAGGGGTTAGATGCAAAATGTGTCGCACTCATTGGTCATATTGGCGGTGAAAATTGGGACCATTTTCAGGCTTGGTGGTCAAAAGCCGATCATCAAGACTTAGATCATCCACTTGATACCTGGTCGAAAGAGATAATAAACCTGCTTGCGCAAAAGCATGAAGGTGTGGCGGTGTTTCCATCCGACGAGCCCTATTATCCGTTTCAAAATTGGGCGCTCGAATCTGAAGCGTTATCAAAATCTTTGATTAATCTATTGATCAGCGAGGACTTCGGAACCTGGCATGGCTATCGCGGTGCGATCGCGTTTGAAGAAAAGCTCGATTTTGCTTTTAGCGAAAATCATGCATTGGATGTTTGTGCAATTTGCGAGGATAAACCTTGTTTGTCAGCCTGTCCGGTGAACGCATTTGGTAGTGCTGAGTTTTTATATTCCGAATGCCAAAGCTATTTGAAGACTAAAGAAGGAGAGGCGAGCTGCATGACGGATGGCTGTTCGTCACGAAATGCTTGTCCTTATGGTCAGGAATACAAGTATAAAATCCCTCAAATGAAGTTTCACATGAGGGCTTTTCGAAAACCCTAAATTTTATGCAGAGGCTTAACCTCTGCGACGGCCGCGTCTTTCACGTGGGGCTACGTCTGCACCCGCATCAGCCGTTTTGTTTTTGAGTGGGCCAATTCGTGTAGCAATCTCTTCCAATGTTGGGCGTTTTTCAACACTATCTGATGGTACATTATGTTCATCGATAGCGGCTCGAATAGCTACCAAATGCTCACAGGATGTGCCGCAGCAACCGCCGATTATTTTTGCTCCGGCATCAATCGCTAGTCTTGCGTAATCAGCCATGAGCGGAGGTGTGCCAGAATAATGAATCTCGGAACCCTTAAATTCTGGAATGCCGCAATTTCCCTTAACTGCAATGAGAGCGTCTGGGTCAGCAGCTGTCATGTCTAGCAATGATGCGAGAATATCGGAGGCGCCAACGCCACAATTTGCGCCGACAGCCACGGGTCCATCGTCAATGTCTTTCGCAACACCGTGAATGTCTTTAGGGTGAAGTCCCATCATTGTTTTACCGGCCGTGTCAAAGGAACCTGTATAAACAAAGGGAAGACCAACCTTAACAGCTGCTTCTGCTGCTGCTCTGATTTCATCCACGGCTGACATGGTTTCAATCCATGCTACTTCTGCGCCACCAGCTTTTAAGCCCTCGATTTGTTCGACAAAGGCTTCAACGGCTCCTTCGTAAGACAATGCACCAAGTGGGATAAGCAGTTCTCCAGTTGGGCCGACGGAACCTGCTACAATCACGCGACGGTCAACGCTGTTGGCTACCTTGCAAGCAATTTCAGCAGCTTTTTTGTTCAATTCAAACACACGATCCTGCGCATTGTGCAGTTTAAGGCGATGCCGTGAGCCGCCAAATGAATTGGTTAGGATAATGTCAGATCCTGCATCAACAAATCCTTGATGAAGGGCTTCGATCTTTTCAGGTGAATCTTCGTTCCAGAGCTCAGGCGCGTCGCCTGATTCAAGTCCGACCTCAAAAAGGTTTGTACCCGTAGCACCATCGGCCATGAGGACACCTTTTTCGGCGATAAGATCTGTGATTGGATTGGATGGAGATGACATAAATTATACCTTGGGAATGGATCTAATAGATTTGATTTCAAGATATAAGCATATCTTTATGTGATTGCAATAACATTCTTAGCTTATGTGAAAATGATCGATTTCACTTTTTTTTAGAATTAACCAAAAAAATCGCGAAATTAATAAACGGTTAGGCTTTCAATAACATTCCGGTAACGATGTTGCTGTAAAACGATATTCAGCAAACAACAAATTTGCTCTCTTCGGATTAGGTACTGCGTACCGAAGTGTTGTTACTACAAGCGTATTTTTGTAGAGCCGCGTAACTTGGCTAAAAAACCGTGCTGTTCTTAATTGAACAACACGGTTTTTCTTTTGGGGGTTCAAATTCATCGTTTCATTGCCGAATATTCAGTGTTAGTGAATTTGCCATGACAAAAGCACTTATGTTTCAAGGGACAGGCTCTGATGTTGGCAAAACCGTGCTGGTCGCCGGTCTTTGCCGCTTGGCTTCCAATCGCGGTATTAACGTTATGCCGTTTAAGCCACAGAATATGTCTAACAATGCAGCTGTTGCCGATGATGGCGGCGAAATTGGTCGCGGGCAATGGTTGCAAGCATTGGCTGCGCGTGTGCCGCCCTCCATTCATATGAACCCCGTTCTGCTCAAACCACAATCGGAAATCGGCAGCCAGGTCGTCGTCCATGGTCAATCGCGTGGGCATGCAAAGGCACGCGAATACAAATCCATGAAACCGCAATTGATGAAAGCGGTTATTGAAAGCTATCGCACACTTGAGACAAACTGTGATTTGGTTCTTGTCGAAGGGGCAGGTTCACCTGCTGAAATTAACCTTCGGGCAGGGGATATTGCCAATATGGGCTTTGCGCGAGAAGCTGATGTTCCCGTTGTTTTAATTGGTGATATCGATCGTGGTGGTGTCATTGCGTCGATTGTGGGAACACATTCCATTTTACCAGATGATGATCGCGACATGATCAAAGCCTATATGATCAATAAGTTCAGAGGCGATGTCACATTGTTTGATGATGGCATTGAAGCGATCAAAAGTTTCACCAATTGGCCATGTCTTGGTGTGGTTCCGTGGCTAAGCGCGGTTGGGAAATTGCCACCAGAAGATTCTGTCGCGCTTGATCATCTTATTCAATCGGATACTGGCGCATTGAAAATTGCGATTCCCAAATTACCGCGTATTGCAAATTTCGATGATTTTGATCCATTGGTCGCCGAAGAAAATGTTAATCTTAGATATATCCAATCAGGTGAGCCTTTGCCGGAAGACACCAATATCGTGATTTTGCCGGGATCAAAGTCGACGATCTCAGATCTTGAATATCTCAAACGTGAGGGCTGGCAAGACGCGCTTGAAGCCCATGTTAAACGGGGTGGCCAAATCATCGGCGTTTGTGGTGGTTATCAGATGTTGGGTCGCAAAATCTATGATCCCAGCCGTGTCGAAAGCGAACTTGATGAGATTGACGGGTTTGGCCTTTTAGATGTTGAAACGGAAATGGCACCGCAAAAGATCACAGAAAATGTAAAAGCTGAAACCAATGTGTTTAATGCCAGCGTAAACGGTTATGAAATACACATCGGCCGAACGTCAGGTGCAGATTGTGAGCGTGCATTTTCGACCATCAACGGCAAGCGCGATGGTGCGATTAATCCTAATGGTCAGGTGATGGGCACTTATTTGCATGGATTATTCACATCAGATCCGTTCCGCGAGAAACTGCTCTTATTACATGGGATTGCCAGCTCGGGGACAAATTATGAAAAATTGGTCGATGATGCTTTAAATGAGCTGGCCGATGAGCTTGATCGGCTCATTGATTTTGATCATTTGTTGAGGATCGCGTCTGGCATCGCATGATACATGCGTAAATTCGATTGACAGTTTGCAAAGTGAAGAATATCACTCATTGACCATTTGGTTTTTGTTCAACGGATCGTTGTTCAAAATGAAAAGGGAATGTGAAGAAATTGACCCAAATAGGGGATTTTAATCACAGCCGAACCCGCGACTGTAGAGCGATAAGGTACTCTTTATGGTCATAAATTCAGGCGGTTAAGTCTGATTATGGCCTAACATACCACTGATAAAGTGGCATGGATAACCCAGGATGAACGCCTCTATTCTCTACGAATCGTTCCCTGCCATGCCACATCATCGGGAAGGTTAAGAGTGTTGTTGGTGCGTAGCACCTGAAATCGTGAGCCAGGAGACCTGCCAAAAGGTTTGTTTTAACCGCCCACTGCTTTGGCGAAAGTGATTGGGCATCTATGGCACGGGGTTGGCTATATGATAAATATAACGCTTAGGGGTCGCACCGATGGCCTCTGTTCAGTTAGTTTATATATTCCGATCAGCCCATATGCTGATTGGAAAATTATATGAGCCAAAATCCTCATATTTTTGTGCTGGGTGGTGCGCGATCAGGAAAATCAGCCTTTGCTGAGCAATTGACGCTTGACCAGTCGCAAACTTCCAAATGCATATATCTTGCGACATCTCAAATTTGGGATGAAGAAATGCGCGCGCGCGTTGATCTGCATAAAGATAGACGTGGCAGCGAATGGGAAACGATTGAGGCACCTCTCGCGCTCGCTGAAACTTTGTTAGAGCAATCTCAAAAAGGTGTTCCAATTTTGGTGGATTGTTTAACGTTGTGGCTCACCAATTTGATGATGGAAGAGCGTGATATTACTGCAGAATGCGATGGCTTGATCAAAGCCATTTCCACCATCAACACGCCCATCATTTTTGTGTCCAATGAAGTGGGGCAGGGCATTGTGCCGGATAATAAAATGGCCCGTGATTTTAGAGATCATGCGGGCAACCTTCACCAAAAATTAGCGGCAGCGGTCGATCAGGCCTATTTCGTCACCGCCGGCTTACCATCAAAGTTAAAGGGCTAAACATGTTACAATCAAAAATACCAGCCACAGTGATTACAGGCTTTTTGGGCGCCGGCAAAACAACAATGATCCGTTCCATGCTATCTGATGCAGGCGGTAAAAAGATCGCGCTTATCGTCAATGAATTTGGTGATCTTGGCGTTGATGGTGACATCCTCAAAGGTTGTGGCGCTGAAAATTGCACCGAGGAAGATATTGTTGAGCTCACCAATGGCTGCATTTGTTGCACGGTCGCAGATGATTTTATCCCGACGATGGAAAAACTCCTCGAACGCGACGATCGTCCTGATCATATCGTGATTGAAACATCGGGTTTGGCTTTGCCGCAACCGCTTGTGGCGGCATTTAATTGGCCAGAAATTAGCGCACAGGTCACCGTTGATGGTGTGGTCACTGTTGTTGATAGTGCCGCTGTTGCGGATGGTCGTTTTGCCCATGATGTCAGCAAGGTGGATGCCCAGCGCCAAGAAGATGAAATGCTGGATCATGAAACGCCACTTGAAGAGCTGTTTGAAGATCAGCTGACTGCTGCGGATATGATCATCCTCAATAAAGCAGATTTAATTTCAGAAGAAACGCTCGGTTCTGTGCGCGAAACTGTAACAAATGCCATCAAACGTAAACCCGCAATGATCGCAGCTAAAAATGGCGTTGTGCCATCAGACGTATTGCTTGGACTTGGTGTCAGGTCTGAAGATGATATCCAAAATCGTAAATCTCATCACGAACAGCATCATCATGACCATCACCATGACGATGATAACGATCATCACCACCACCATCATCACGACCATGATGAGTTTGAGAGCTTTGTTGTCGAATGCGGCGCGATTTCGTCTCCAGATAAATTTTGTGCATCACTTTCTGATGTTATTGCCAAACACGATGTGCTGCGCCTCAAAGGCTTTATGAATGTGCCGGATAAAGCCATGCGTTTGAACATTCAGGCTGTGGGATCGCGAGTAGATCAGCATTATGACCGACCTTGGGTGGGTGAAGAAACGCGTTCGTCGCGTTTGGTAGTGATTGGATTACATGACATTGACCAATCCGCCATCGCGGCAGAAATACAGGCGCTGGTTTAGGATTTAATTATGCATCTCCTATTAGCTCAAAAAGGCGAGATAAACGATGGTGACGAGGCCGTAGATTTAGGTCAGTCAGCCGGCGATATCTTGTTTTTAACAGCAGCTGATACGGAGATCGCGAGTGTAGCTGCGGCGGTTGAGCATGTCGCAAGCATGAATTGGCGTTTGGCAAGTCTATCGCAGCTCAAGCATCCAATGTCGGTGGATACCTATGTCGACCGCATGGCGAATTCAGCTAAGCTGATCGTTATCAGAGCGCTTGGCGGCGCGAGCTATTTTTCTTATGCCATTGAAGCTTTGCATGCGGCAGCTCTTGCCAATCATACCAAAATCATTGTGTTGCCGGGCGATGATAAGCCGGACCCGGAGCTTGATCGTTTTAACAATCTTGATCCTTCCTTGCGAGATTATGTGTGGAATTATCTCATTCAAGGGGGGCAACAAAACTCCAATGATTTTGTATCGGCCTGTGAGGCTGCGATCAACAATTCGGATATGCCAGCATCTGCAAAGCCCTTGCTTAAGGCAGGGCTTTATTGGCCACAAATATCGCCGCAATCGTTGTCAGACATCAAGCCCTATTGGTTGGAAGATGCGCCCGTTGTTGCAATATCCTTTTATCGCGCGCTCGTTCAAAGTGGGCAGACCGCGCCTATTGATGCGCTGATTACGGAATTGCTGGAGATCGGTGTTAATCCATTTCCGATATTTGTCGCGAGTTTAAAGGATCCAGTTTCACAGGCGACAGTCACCAAATTATTCGATGAGACTGCTCCGGGTGTGGTGATCAATGCAACTGGATTTGCTGTTTCAAAGCCCGGTGCCATTCACGAAAAAACTGTTCTTGAAATGAACGGGGCGGTCGTTCTGCAAGCCGTGCTCGCGGGGAATGATTTTGATGCGTGGCAATCGTCATCCCAAGGTTTAACCTCGCGCGATTTGGCGATGAATGTGGCATTGCCTGAGATCGATGGACGGGTGATGACCCGCGCCATTTCTTTTAAATCAGCCGGCTTTTTTGACGAACGCGTCGAGACCAATATCATTCGCCACGAACCGCATTTGGACGGGGTCAAATATGTCGCCGAGCTTGCAAGCAATTGGTGTCACATCAAAGCTGCGAAAAATGCAGACAAAAAGGTTGCGTTGATCCTGGCCAATTATCCCAATCAGGATGGTCGGCTTGCCAATGGCGTGGGACTGGATACACCAGCAAGCTCGGTTGAGGTGTTAAGCGCTTTGGCCAACGAAGGATATGATGTTGAGAATGCGCCGACCACATCAGATGAATTGATGGATATTGTCCAACGCGGTCCGACGAATGCCAAACGCGAGGGGGATGATCAAGAACAGATTCAAGACGTTCGAGAAATACTTGAACTTGATGAATATGAGAGTCATTTCAAAGATTTGCCGCAATCCGTTCAGGATCAGATTCAATCGCGCTGGGGGGCTATCGATCAGGATCCGTTCATCCATCATGGGCGATTTGAACTTCCGCTAACCCGATTTGGTAATGTCGTGGTCGGTGTGCAGCCTGCGCGCGGATATAATATTGATCCAACCGAAACCTATCATTCGCCTGACCTTGTGCCGCCACATGGATATTTTGCGTTTTACTTTTATCTGCGCAAAAATTTTGGTGCGCATGCCATTATTCACATGGGTAAACATGGCAATCTAGAATGGTTGCCGGGCAAGGCTTTAGCCCTATCCAAGGAGTGTTTCCCGTCGGCGATATTGGGTGCGATCCCGCATATCTATCCATTTATTGTCAATGACCCAGGTGAGGGAACCCAAGCTAAACGCCGGACCTCTGCTGTGATTATTGATCATCTAACGCCGCCATTAACGCGCGCTGAAAGTTATGGCCCACTTAAAGATCTCGAAGCATTGGTCGATGAATATTATCTTGCCTCTGGTCATGATCCGCGCCGATTGAAATTGCTAAAGAAGCAGATCTTAGAATTGGTGCGCGATACCGGCATTGATCATGATGCGGGTGTCAGCAAAATTGACGATGATGATCTTGCGTTAGAAAAACTTGATGCATGGCTGTGTGAGCTCAAAGAGATGCAAATCCGCGATGGTCTTCACATCTTTGGGGTCGCGCCGGAAGGTCGATTGCTTGAAGATTTAACCGTCGCATTGGCGCGTCTGCCGCGCGGAACCGAGCAGAATGAGCAAAGCCTTCATCGTGCGATTGCGAAAGATCTAAATCTTGGAGAGGAATTCGATCCACTTGATTGCGACATGGCGAAAGCTTGGTCTGGTGATCGACCGGATGTGTTGAAAAATATCTCGCAAGATAATTGGCGATCTCATGGTGATACTGTTGAACGGATCGAATTATTGGCATCTGAAATCGTTGCGCGCGATTTTGCAGTGCCGAATGATTGGCATGAAACACTCTCGGTAATGGCAAAGGTTGATGCGGATCTTCGACCTAGTGTGACGTCGTCCGGTAAAGCGGAACTTGGTGCGATCATCGATGGTCTGAACGGAAAATTTATCGCGCCGGGTCCATCTGGCGCGCCAACGCGCGGGCGACCCGATGTGCTGCCAACAGGGCGAAATTTCTATTCTGTTGATAGCCGCGCATTGCCAACACCTGCCGCGTGGGAACTTGGGAAGAAGTCTGCTGAGTTATTGATCGCGCGTTATGTGCAGGATCACGGCAATTGGCCAACGAGTTTTGGCGTGACCGCTTGGGGCACGTCCAATATGCGCACCGGCGGTGATGATTTAGCACAAGTGCTTGCGCTGATTGGTGTTAAACCCACTTGGGATATGGCCTCACGACGCATGACTGGATACGAAATCATTCCGCAAGCTAAGCTTGGTCGACCGCGTGTTGATGTAACGTTGCGCATATCCGGCTTTTTCAGAGATGCATTTCCGGATCAAATCGCATTGATTGATCGGGCGATCAGAGCCGTTGGTGCGCTTGATGAAGACAAGTTTGATAATCCCATCGCGCATCGCATGAACGTTGAATTTATTCATCTCATCAGCCAAGGCATTGAAGAGGGGATTGCCAAAAAACGCGCAGGCTATCGTGTCTTTGGTTCAAAACCCGGTGCGTATGGTGCTGGTTTGCAGGCGCTGATTGATGAAAAAGGCTGGGATGATCGGGAAGATTTAGCCAATGCTTATACCGTCTGGGGCGGTTATGCTTATGGTGCGAATGAAGATGGCAAAGATGAGCAAGTCTTATTCAAAAAGCGTTTAGGTTCGATTGAAGCAGTGGTGCAAAACCAAGACAATCGAGAGCATGATTTGCTGGATAGTGACGATTATTATCAGTTTGAAGGCGGGATGACAGCCGCGGTCGCACAAGCGTCTGGTCAGAAGCCGGCGATTTACCACAATGATCATTCAAGACCGGAAAAACCTGTTATTCGTTCGCTTGATGAAGAAATCTCTCGCGTTGTTCGGGCACGGGTTGTCAATCCGAAATGGATTAATGGCGTGATGCGTCATGGCTATAAAGGCGCGTTTGAGATGGCGGCAACAGTTGATTATATGTTCGCGTTTTCCGCCACAACGGGATCGGTTCATGATCATCATTTTGAAATGGTGTATCAGGCTTATCTGGGAGATGATGAGGTACGAGATTTCATCGAAGATGCAAATCCCGCGGCGTTGAGGGAGATGGCGGCTAGATTTATGGAAGCGGTTGATCGCGGGTTATGGACTCCGCGCAGCAATTCGGCCAAATATAATTTAGCCAAAATGGTAGAAGGAACACATTAAATGGCAGGCAAAATCACCGATAATATGACCGAAGAGCAGCTAAATGAGCGTCACGCGGAGAAAATGAAGAAGAAAAAGGCTGCTCGTGACAAAATCATCGCCACAAAAACAATCGAAAAAGGTTTGGTGATGGTTCATAATGGTAAAGGTAAAGGTAAGTCGACGGCTGCCTTTGGGATGATCTTCCGTGCGCTTGGCAATGATATGAATGTCGGCGTTGTACAATTTGTCAAAGGCAAATGGGGTACGGGTGAGCGCAAAGTTTTAGAAGCTTTTCCCGATCAAGTAACGATCACGGCTATGGGTGATGGTTTTACTTGGGAAACGCAAGATCGCCAGCGTGATATTGAAGCTGCCAAACAAGCATGGGAACGCGCCAAGGCGATGATTATGGACGAAAATATCCATATGGTTTTGCTTGATGAGCTTAATATCGTCTTGCGCTATGACTATCTTGATATCAACGAAGTTGTTGAATTCCTCAAAACTAAGCCTGAGATGAAACATGTCATCATAACGGGTCGTAACGCCAAAGAAGAGCTGATGGAATTTGCAGATCTGGTCACTGAAATGACCATGATCAAGCATCCATTCCGCTCTGGTGTGAAAGCGCAGGTTGGAGTTGAGTTTTAAATGTCTGATTTAAAAATAGCGCTTGTAACCGGTGCCGCGCGCGGCATTGGTTTGGCAACGACCAAGCAATTGGTGGGTGATGGTTGGCATGTCTATATGGTTGATTACGATGGTGATGAGTTGACGAAGGCCTCGGCTGATCTGACTTCGGTCACCCCAATTGATCTTGATGTTGCTGATCCTGACAATGTTGAAAAGCTGCGGGCACAGGTGGAAAATGAATATGGTCGTCTTGATGCATTGGTCAACAATGCGGGCGTTGCTGATTTTGGACCTATTCAAGAAACGGATTTTAAACGCTGGCGTCGCGTAATGAGCAATAACCTTGATGCGCCGTTTTTAATGGTTCAGGCCTTTACGGATTTGCTGGCAAAAGCCAAAGGTTCAATCGTCAATATCACATCTATTTCAGGCTTTCGCGCCAGCACGCTTCGTGTGGCCTATGGCACGTCTAAAGCCGCACTGGCGCATTTAACTTTGCAGCAGGCGGTAGAGCTGGGCGAACTTGGCATTCGGGTGAATGGCGTGGCTCCGGGTCCGGTGAATACCAAACTCGCGCTTGCTGTACATACACCTGAAATTCGGCAGGCCTATCACGATACTTTGGCACTTAATCGCTATGGCACCGAAGATGAAATCGCCAACGCGATTGTGTTTTTAACCAGCGAAAAAGCAAGCTTTATCACCGGCCAGATATTAGGTGTTGATGGCGGGTTTGAAGCTGCAGGAATAGGGGTGGCAGCACTTAGAGATTAAACCATGAAATTTAGGTCGCAATCGCATGTTAATTTGTCGTGATTGTGTTTGACCTTGCAAATGTAAAACACTATTTTTCACCCGAATGTACGATGGTGCCTTTTAAAAGGCTGAAAGAGACTTTGGTGCGGCTGACTTAACTCAAGGGCCAATTCCGGAACTATCGATCATCAGAGTAAATTTAGATAATTTCTCTGGCGTCTCGTGCATCCTTGATGATGAAACTAATGGAGACGCGAAAATGCGAAAATTCCTTATTCTAAAGACTTCTATTATACTTGCCGGATCCAGCTCGGCTTTTGCTCACGGTGGGCATGTTGGTGAACTTGCTGGCCATGCTCATTGGGTTGGTGTGGCAGCCGTATTTGGAGCCGCAGCCATTGCTGCGATTTTAGCCAAAGGCAAAAAGTCCGACGACACAGAGGCATCTGAGGAGGATGCTGTTGAGGTGGAGCAAGAAGTGGGAGAAGGCGCGTGAGCGAACAAGAAAAGATCGGTATTATGGTCTGTGGCCATGGCAGCCGCAACCAAAACGCCGCAACACAATTTTCATCCGTTGCGCGAGGTTTGAAAGAACATTATCCGGATGTGCCAGTTGAATATGGCTATTTGGAATTTTGTAATCCTGTGATCTCAGATGGTTTGGACAAATTGCGCGCGCAAGGCGTTACGCGTGTTTTGGCGGTTCCCGGCATGTTGTTTGCCGCAGGTCATGCCAAAAATGATATCCCATCAGTTCTCAATACTTATCAAGCGCAAAATCCTGGTATGGTGATCAATTATGGTCGCGAGCTCGGCGTTGATTTGAAAATGACACGTGCCGCAGGTGCACGCGTTCAAGAAGCGGTTGATGCAGCAAACGAAGAGCATGGCGTGGTGGAAAAACACGAAACGCTATTGATGGTTGTCGGCCGCGGTGCGTCTGATCCAGATGCCAATTCCAATGTCACAAAAGTGACCCGCATGTTGTGGGAAGGCATGGGCTTTGGCTGGGCAGAGACCTGTTATTCAGGTGTTACCTTTCCGCTCGTGGCACCGGGCCTGCAGCATGCAGCCAAATTGGGTTACAAACGCATTATTGTCTTTCCGTATTTTCTGTTCACGGGCGTTTTGGTTAAGCGTATTTTCAGCTATACAGATGAAGTGGCTACGGAAAACCCAGATATTCAGTTTGTCAAAGCCAGCTATCTTAATGACCATCCTTTGGTGATTGAAACGTTCAAAGATCGAGTTGAAGAGATTAAAGCCGGACAGGCTTTGATGAATTGTCAGCTTTGTAAATATCGTGAGCAGGTTTTGGGTTTTGAAGATCAAGTGGGTCTGCCGCAAGAAAGCCATCACCACCATGTGGAAGGTATTGGCGGTGGATTAGAAAACTGCCCATGTAAAGGTGATTGCGATGCTTCGTGCCGTGATCCTGAATTTTGCGAAAAGCATGGATTGCCTTACACACCGGTTCATTCGCATGATCACAGCCATGGACACAGTCACGATCATGATCATGAACACGATCACAGCCATGATCATCACCATCATCCATATCCGCATGCGGATCATCCGCTCGGGCCTGTTTCGATGGAAAAGAAGTCTTAAGTCCGATGGCGCTTTTGGACTACGAACGGGATCCGGATGAAATATACCGTCAATCCTTTGCGACCATTCGCAAAGAGGTTGATCTGTCTCGTTTTGATCAAGGCATGCAGAAGCTTGCAATCCGCTTAATCCATTCCTGTGGGATGGTGGATGTCGTCGATGATATTGCCTTCTCACCCAATGCTTTTGATGTGGGTAGAGAAGCGCTTTTTCATGGCGGCTCGGTGATTTGTGATGTTGAAATGGTGCGTCATGGGATCATTGAGCGGCTTATGCCGTCTGATAATGAGATCATCTGTTGTTTGAATGATCCAAGTGTTCGCCAGATCGCCAAGCAACAACAAACAACGCGGTCTGCGGCGCAAGTTGAGCTTTGGCGTGAAAAATTGGCTGGCAGCGTTGTTGCAATTGGCAACGCGCCAACCGCTTTGTTCCGTTTGCTTGAATTGATCGGGGAGGGTGCAGTAAAGCCTGCCTTGATCATTGGGATCCCGGTTGGCTTTGTGGGCGCAGTTGAATCAAAAGACGCGCTGATCACAAACGAACTTGGCATCCCGTTTATTTCTGTGCGCGGTCGACGTGGCGGGTCTGCCATGGCTTCAGCTGCCGTAAATGCACTTGCCGGAAAGTTGGAAAATCATGGCTAAAGCACCTTGGTTGACAATTTTGGGAATTGGCGATGATGGGCTTGCAAGCCTCAATTCATCGGCTCAATTACTGTTTGAGCAAGCGCAAACGGTAGTTGCACCAGCGCGCGTTTTAGACGTGATTGACGCGGCTGATAAAAACGTCATTCCGTGGACGTTTGGTGTGTCGGAAACAATTGCCTTCATCAAGGAACGTCGCGGAGAACCAACCACGATCCTCGCCACAGGTGATCCGATGCATTTTGGCATCGGTGCGACCTTGCGCAAGTTTTTTGATGAAGATGAGATGCTGGTCATTCCATCGCCATCTGGGTTTTCATTGGCTGCGGCCAAATTGGGATGGCGCTTGCAGGAAACAGCGATGATCTCGTTGCACGGTCGGGCCGTTGCGGGATTAGTGCCGCATATTCAGCCTGATCGGCGGATTATTTCGCTCACTTCAAATGCACAAACTATCTTTTCGGCGGCGCAGAGCTTGGTTGAACGACAGTTTTCCCAATCAAAATTGACCGTGCTTGAACATATTGGTGGTGCGGCTGAGAAAATATCAACATTTACGGCACAGCAGATCGTTGAAGAGGCGCAAGCATTCGCTGATTTCAACATGCTGGCGATCAAATGTATTGCGGATGACGGTGCAAATTTTTATGCCACTGTACCCGGTTTGGATGATGATGCGTTTGTGCATGATGGCCAGCTGACAAAACGCGAAGTTCGTGCTGTGACATTGTCGATGCTCTCACCTTATCCCTTCGCGACTTTATGGGATATCGGGGCAGGATGTGGGTCCATTGGAATTGAGTGGATGCGTGCCTGCCAAGGCACGAAAGCATTTGCGGTTGAACGAGAGGAAGCGCGTTGCGAGATGATTGCGCAAAATGCCAATATTTTGGGAACGCCGCAGCTTAAGATACATCAGGGTACTGCCATTGAGCAGCTATCTGAGCTGCCAACACCAGACGCTATCTTTGTCGGTGGTGGATTGACCTCAGATGGTTTGTTTGATGCTTTGTGGGATGCTTTGCCTGTTGGCAAAAAATTGGTTGCAAATGCTGTTACTGTTCAAAGCGAAGCCTATCTCACTGAACTCTTTGAAAAGCATGGTGGAGAGCTCACACGTCTTCAGGTGTCCAGAGCCGTTCCGGTTGGTAAATTTAACGGTTGGAAATCCAGCATGCCTGTAACGCTCTGGTCTGTGACAAAACAAGCAAATGGGGGTGCCTGATATGGCCGGAAAACTTTACGGCATTGGTTTAGGCCCTGGTGATAGTGAACTTATCACTCTGAAAGCCTTGCGTATTTTACGTGCGGCACCTGTTGTGGCTTATCCAGCGCCGGATACAGGTGAAAGCTTTGCGCGCCAAATTGCAGCACCATTTTTGTCAGATGAGCAGAAGGAAATCCCAATCATTGTACCGATGCGGGTGGAACGCTTTCCAGCGCAGAAAATCTATGATCAGGCGGCCCATGCAATCTCCGAGCATCTCAAGCACGATCGCGATGTCGTTGTCCTGTGCGAGGGCGATCCATTTTTCTATGGGTCCTTTATGTATCTTTACGAGCGGTTGGCAGATGAATTTGATTGTGAGATCGTTCCCGGCGTATCTTCGATGATGGCGGGTGCCGCGGTACTTGGACGTCCGCTTGCGGCGCGCAATGATGTGCTCACCGTCATTCCTGCACCGCTACCGGACGAAGATATCAAAACCCAGATTGAAAAAAGTGATGCCATTGCGATCATCAAAGTTGGACGCCATTTTGAGCGCGTTGCCAAACTGATTGAAGACATGGGGTTAACAGATCAAGCGGGATATCTTGAGCGCATTAGTTTGCCTGAACAAAAGGTTTATCCGCTTGCGGATATGCCCGCAAAAAAAGCTCCATATTTTTCTTTGATTTTAATTTATAAAGGCGCTGAGGATTGGGTGGAGACGCTTCCGCTTCCCAATCCGCAAGTATAGGTATTTCATGATGAAACCTGCGATTATTATTCTCACAAACTCCGCCCAGCAACTTGCGCAAACAGTTGCGAAAGAGATTGGCGGCGAGGTGCACGGCTTTTCAAAACGTGTCGAAAATGCAGATGTCATGTTTGATGATGTGAAGCTGCATCTGGCAAATCTTTTCACCGCGCAAACCCCGATTGTCGCGATCATGGCAACTGGTGCGGTGATCCGAATTTTATCGCCTTACCTTCACGATAAGATGTCAGAACCAGCTGTCATTGCGCTATCAGACGATGGAAAATCAGTCGTGCCGCTATTAGGGGGACATCATGGCGCGAATGATCTTGCGCGAGAAATAGCACAAATTACCAGCGGGATTGCAGCTGTCACAACAGCTGGAGACTTAAAATTTGGCATCGCGCTTGATGCGCCGCCGGAGGGCTATGTTTTATCCAATCCGGAAGCTGCAAAAGACGTTATGGCTGCACTGGTCAACGGTGAAAGCGTCGATATGGTCGGCAACGCATCTTGGATATCTCAAAGTAATCTTGAACTTGAAGCTGGCGGCAATGTGCAATTGACTTTTACCGAAAAGGTGAGGGAAGCCAAAGCGTTAGAGCTGGTTTATTATAAAAAGAGTCTGGTGCTTGGTGTGGGGTGCGAACGTGGTTGTTCGCCCGAAGAAGTCATCGATCTGGCGACAAAAACGCTTGCAGATAATGGTTTTGCGAAAGAGGCAGTTGGGCTTGTTGTCTCGATTGATTTGAAAGCTGATGAACATGCGATCCACCAATTGGCAAAACACTTTTCTTGTCCGGCGCGCTTCTTAACAGCTGATCAATTGCTTGCACAAACAGAACGCCTGAAAAATCCATCTGACGTGGTTTTCGGTGAAGTCGGTGTTTATGGGGTCGCAGAAGGATCGGCGCTTGCTGCATCTGGTGATAATGGCGATCTATTGATTGAAAAACAAAAGAACAAGCGATCAACGCTGGCGATTGCAACAACGCCCGAGCCAATTGTGAGCGCATCATTGCCGGGCGATCAGCGCGGCAAAATGTTTGTGGTTGGTATTGGTCCTGGGATGGATGATTGGCGCTCGCCGGAAGTATCCAAGATGGTGGCGCAATCCACTGACCTTGTGGGCTATTCGCTTTATCTTGATTTGCTTGGGCCATTGGCTAATGGCAAAAAACGTCACGATTTTGATCTTGGCAAAGAGGAAGCGCGTGTACGCCATGCTATGGAGCTTGCCGGTGAGGGGCGCGATGTTGCGCTTGTTTGCTCAGGTGATGCTGGCATTTATGCCATGGCGACGCTCGTCTTTGAATTGCTCGATAAGGGATCCGATGAAGAAGGGCTAACCGCTGGTGCCAAACGCATTGATATTGCGGTTTCACCGGGGATTTCTGCATTACAGGCTGCTGCTGCGCGCATTGGTGCGCCATTGGGGCATGATTTTTGTACAATCTCGCTGTCTGATCTTTTGACCCCTTGGGAAGACATTAAGCGCCGCGTATCTGCCGCAGCAGATGGTGATTTCGTCATCGCGTTTTATAACCCGGTTTCAAAAAAGCGCCGCACGCAGCTTGCTTGGGCCAAAGACCGTTTGCTTGAGGATCGACCTTCATCAACACCGGTTATCTTAGCGACAAATTTGGGCCGCGATGGCGAGAAAGTGCGTGTCGTGCCGCTTGGCGAACTTGATATTAATGACGTTGATATGCTGACTGTTGTTGTCGTGGGGTCGAGCGAAAGCCGAACAACACTTACAGGTGATGGCAAAACATGGGTTTATACGCCGCGCGGCTATTCAGGAAAATCTGGTTCTATTATGGGTGATAAAAAATGACGGTCTATTTTATTGGTGCGGGACCTGGTGCCCCTGATTTAATCACAGTGCGTGGTTTGAAGCTAATTGAACGCTGTCCGGTATGTCTCTATGCAGGATCGCTTGTTCCTGAAGAGATTGTGCAAGCTGCACCATCTAATGCGCTTGTGAAAGACACAGCGCCCATGCATTTGGACGAAATCATTGAAGACATAAAACTAGCGCATGAAGCAGGCAAAGACGTTGCGCGGGTTCATTCTGGTGATCCAGCGATTTACGGCGCGACCGCTGAGCAAATGCGCCGCTTGGATGCGCTTGGTATCAATTATGAGGTGATTCCAGGTGTGCCTGCCTTTGCCGGTGCTGCTGCAAAGCTTGCGACCGAGCTGACGTTGCCCGAAATTGCGCAAACGGTGATCATCACCCGCACAGGTATGAAGGCATCATCAATGCCTGAAGGTGAGCAGCTTGAAGTCTTAGGCAAGTCAGGTGCGACCTTGGCCATTCACTTGTCCATCCGTAATTTGGACTATATCAAAAAATCGCTTGAACCTTATTACGGTTTGGATTGTCCGGTGGTGATTGCTTATCGGGCGACTTGGCCGGATGAGAAATATATCTTCACCACACTGGAGAAGATGAAGGAAGATGTGCGCAAAGAAAAGATCACGCGTACAGCCTTGATCTTGGTCGGTAAAGTCTTTGGGGAAACTCAGTTCCGCGATTCAGATTTATATAATGCTGACTATAGTCACGTATTGCGCAATAAGGGCAAAAAGAAACAGCGCAAAGTTGCCAGCTAGTCTTTTGGCCTTTGAATCATAATCACCGGAATTTTTGCGTCACGCGCGGCGATGATTTTGGCATAAGATTTTTCGCCTCCAGAATTGCGCGTGATGAGATGCGTGATTTCATGTTCTAAAAAAAGCTTTTGTTCATCTTCTGAATTTTCATTGGGACGACCCAAAATGAGCTTGTAGGAACGTAATGGTACATCGTCAGAATGGTCGACCATGCGTACGATGAAATGACAATCCGAACGGTGCTGAAACGCATCAATGTATTGACGCCCTAGAGCCAAAAATACTGTCGCATTTTTTGGCGCTATGTCAGCTGCTTCCTCGATCGATTGAACCTCCGTCCAATTGTCACCTTCGGTTTGTTGCCAAGCAGGGCGCTCTATTTTTTGATATTCTATCGCGCAAGTTTTTGCAGCTTGTTTTGCGTTTTCCGAGATAGTTTTCGCATAAGGATGCGTGGCATCAATGACCTTATCAACCTTCTGTTTAGAAATATAATCTATCAGACCTTCTGTGCCGCCAAAGCCACCAATTCGAATTTCGCCGATGGGCAAATTGGGGTTCTTTGTTCGGCCAGCAAGCGAAGAAATAATACGCCAATTGGGGTGTTCTTCGTGGAGCTGTTGGGCAAGCGCGAAACCTTCAGCGGTGCCGGACAATATAAGGATTGTTTTACTCATGATCCTGCGTCTGGCTTTGCATGGGCAAGTATATTACCCGCGCGATCGATCACTATAAGGTCGAGTTCGATTGGTGCATCACGCAGGGCAGTTTTTGCTGTTTCATGTGCTTTCTTAGCAATGGATGGCATGATATCGATGCCATTTTCTTTCGTAATTTCATAGACTTCTAAAGCGGTATTGGCATTTTGAATCTGCTTTTTGAGATTTTGATTCAATCCCAATTCCATTGCGATGTCCGCTAAGAAATTCATGTCGACCTGACTGCGAGCAGAATGTAAATCCAGGTGCCCTTGAGCTAATTTCACCATCTTACCGATCCCGCCGGCGATGGTGAGTTTTGGTACCGGATGCTTGCGAATATATTTCAAAAGACCGCCCGCAAAATCACCCATATCGAGACATGCAATTTCGGGAAGATCATATAATTCTTGTGCGGTTTTTTCTGATGTGGATCCCGTCGCGCCCATGACATGATTAAGCCCTTCTGCGCGCGCGACATCAATGCCGCGATGAATGGAATGGATCCAAGCTGAACATGAAAATGGATGCACGATGCCAGTCGTGCCAAGAATGGATAAGCCGCCGACAATCCCCAGCCGCGGGTTCCAAGTTTTCTTGGCAATCTCTTCGCCATCGGGAATTGAGATGCGAATTTCCACATCGGCTGGCAATCCATATTCGCCACAAATTTCTGTGACGATTTCGCTCATCATTTGACGGGGGACGGGGTTGATCGCAGCTTCGCCTTTTTCGATCGGTAGGCCATCTTTGGTGACGGTGCCGACACCTTCACCAGCCACAAATTTTATGCCGCTACCGGGTCGCAATGGACTCACGCCTGCGATTACCATCGCGCCATGGGTGACATCTGGATCATCACCTGCATCTTTGATAATGCCGGCCATCGCATAACCCTCACCGAGGCTTTCGAGCGCAAGCGGGAAATGTGGGACTTCACCTTTGGGCAAGAGAATCGCTACGGGATCTGGAAACTCTCCAGTGATTAATGCTGTCAAAGCGGCCTTGGTGGCAGCTGTGGCACAGGCACCCGTCGTCCAGCCGCGTTGCAGAACCTTTTCTTCATCCTGGTCTTGAGTGATTTCGTCGTCCATTGTCGCCTAGTGAGCATAAATTGTCGGTTCAATGTCGTTATCATTGTTTTCCCATGCTTGGAAAGGGTATAAGGTGAGAGACGAATATGAATGGTCAAACAAACTTGAAATTTTGATATGCAGGACTGGCAAAAACAACTTCCAAAAATGAAAGCTGGTGACGTGTGGCTTGTGGGCGCTGGACCGGGTGATCCGGGTCTATTAACTCTGCATGCCGTCAATGCATTATCACAAGCTGATGTGATTGTTCATGATGCTTTGGTCAATAAAGACTGCCTCAGCTTGGCGCGCTCCGGTGCATTGCTCGAATATGCTGGCAAGCGCGGCGGGAAACCCTCTGCCAAGCAACGCGATATTTCCCTGCGACTGGTTGAACTCTCAAAACAAGGCAAAAAGGTGCTGCGTCTCAAGGGCGGGGATCCCTTTGTGTTCGGTCGCGGTGGTGAAGAAGCGCTGACCTTGGTTCAGCATGGCGTTTCATTTCGCATTGTGCCGGGCATTTCAGCAGGTATTGGTGGTTTGGCCTATGCGGGTATTCCCGTTACCCATCGCGACACAAACCATAATGTGACGTTTTTAACAGGTCATGATGCGGGTGGCATCGTCCCAGATGCGATTGACTGGGAGAATGTTGCGAAGGGTTCGCCAGTAATTGTCATGTATATGGCGATGAAACATATCGAACCGATTACCCAGAAATTGCTGAACGCAGGACGCTTGCCGGATGAACCCATGGCCTTTGTGTGCGACGCGACCTTGGCAGAGCAGAAAGTGTTGATTACGACATTGGGTAATGCTGTTGCTGATGTTGAAAAATCAGAACTTTCACCACCTGCAATCGTTGTGATTGGCGATGTCGTCAAGCTGCATGAAGGATTGGACTGGTTGGGCGCTGCATCGGGCAAGGAGCTTACGCCAGATCCTTTAGGGCTTAACGCGTTAGACACATCATCTTTGTCGGGCAAGACGGCCTGATGAAGGGTTTTGTGATCGCAGCGCCATCTTCCGGCTCTGGTAAAACAACCATCACATTGGGTTTGTTGCGTTTGTTGCGCAATCAAGGTTTTCAGGTGACATCTGGAAAGGCGGGCCCCGATTTTATCGACCCGCAATTTCACACGCTTGCACTGGCCAAAGAATGCGTGAATTTTGACCCTTGGGGCATGCGCGAAGAATTGCTTTTGGATCAAACGGCTGCCGCCACATCTCAAGGCGAGATATTGGTGATCGAAGCCATGATGGGTTTGTTTGATGGGGCAGCGGACGGCACTGGTTCCGCTGCTGATTTGGCCAAACTCTTGGACTTACCGGTCATTTTGGTGTTGGATTGTGCTAAACTCTCTCACTCAGTGGTGGCAATTGTGCATGGTTTCCAATCGTTTCGTTCTGACATTGAAATTGCTGGTGTGATTTTGAATAAGGTTGGCAGTTCGCGTCATGAGCATATGTTACGTGAGGCCATCGAACCGCTCGGCGTAAAAGTATTCGGTGCTGTGATGCGCGATAAGGCTTTATCGCTGCCAGAACGTCATTTGGGCTTGGTGCAAGCCTTTGAGCATCCTCTGATGGATCAATTTATTGAACATGCAGCGCGTAAACTCAAAGACGGTGTTGCCGTCGATGATATTATCAATGATTTGGCAGACACATCGCATAAGCGTGCTGATAGTCTTGGTAAAATACCACCATTGGGTCAACGCATAGCGATCGCCAAAGATTTGGCATTTTCCTTTATCTATCCGCATTTGCTTGAAGGTTGGAAAGAGCAGGGCGCTGAGATCAGTTTCTTTTCGCCCTTATCGGATGAAGGGCCCGCTGATGATTGTGATGCGGTTTATTTGCCGGGCGGCTATCCTGAACTTCATGCAGAAGCAATCGCAGAAGCCGACGATTTTCGCAAATCTATGCTCAATGTGGCACAACGCGGAGCAAAGATTTACGGTGAATGCGGAGGCTATATGACTTTGGGCGAGGGGCTGATTGATGCCGATGACAATCATCACCGCATGCTTGGGCTGCTGCCAGTTGAAACCAGCTTTGCCGAGCGAAAGCGAAATCTTGGGTATCGCAATGTCAAAGTGAAGTCAGACTTTTTCGGTGTCTCGAATTTCACCGCCCATGAGTTTCACTATTCAACCGAAGTTAAGAACAGCGGAAAAGCGCCGCTCTTTTCAGCCACGGATGCTTTGGGGCGTGATTTGGGTTCATTTGGTGCACAAGTTGGAAATATTGCGGGTTCGTATTTGCACATCATTGATCGGGCGGATGGGTAATGAAGATCGAGCACGGGGGAAATCTAGAAGAAGCCATTAAAGTCTATGGTGGCGAGCGATCTGAATGGATCGATATTTCAACAGGAATAAGCCCGTTTACTACGCCTATGCCTGAAATCAGCCTTGACGACTGGCAGAGATTACCAGAACCCTCTTCGCTGTCGGAATTGGCTCATTTAGCTCAGCGATATTATGGCGCTGATCAAAAATGCGTCGTCACATCAGGTTCTCAATTTGTGATTAATCATCTGCCTGATTTGCTCGAAGGTGATGTCGGTATCGTCGAGCCTACATATGGCGAATATGCCGGTGCTTTCGCGCGACAAAACCGTCATTTTACGTCGATTAGTTCCATCGATGACATTGGTGATGTGCAATCCATCATCCTTGCCAATCCGAATAATCCAACGGGTCGAGTATTCTCTCGGGATGAGCTGTTAAATCTGGCTGCGAAGCTCTCAGCCCGTGGCGGATATTTGGTTGTCGATGAAGCCTTTTGTGATGTGTGTGATCAAGCGGCCATGTTGTCAGGGAACTCAATTGATAATCTGATCGTGTTGCGATCGTTCGGCAAATTTTTTGGTCTCGCTGGTGCACGAATTGGCTTTGTCTTTGCGCAGGATAATATTTTGCATCAGATTGAACAATTACAGGGCCCTTGGGCCATATCTGGTCCCAGCATGGCTGTTGCCAAACATGTATTAATGTCAAACCATATCCATCAAGATCTGTTGAAAAAGATCACGACCCGACATACGGACATGTTAAATATGCTCAAAGATACTGGAGTTGAGATTATTGGGGGTACCAAATTGTTTATGCTTGTCGGTCATGAAAATGCAATTGATCTGCATGCATATTTGTTGAAGCATAAAATCCTCACCAGAAAATTTAGTTATCATTCCAAATGGTTACGTTTGGGATTAACCCGTGATCAGGAGGAGGATGGCCGTTTGAGAGATGCAATATCATCCTTTGTTGATCGGTGACGGACCATCATCTTCTTATTCTTCTACTTGCGATAATCTTGGACATGGTCGTCGGTGACCCGGACTGGCTATGGCGTAAGTTTCCACATCCGGTTGTTGGCTTTGGTAAAGTCATATCCATACTCGATCAACGTCTCAATCGCATCAGAGACAACCGCCAAATGCGCAAGAAACTCGGTATTCTCGCACTGGCGATCATGCTCTTGCTGGCTTTGGTTGCCGGACTTTTATTGGTTGGTTTATTTGGTCAGCTCGGACTAATTGGGTTTGCCATTGAGATCGTTATGGTGGCGGTTTTAATTGCGCAGAAGAGTATGTCTGACCATATCAACGCGATCATCGAACCACTGTCGACGGGTGATATCGAAGGTGCTCGAACCGCGGTGAGTATGATTGTCGGGCGCCAGACGGCTGAGATGGAAACATCTGATGTTACGCGCTCCTCCATTGAAAGTTTGGCAGAAAATTTCTCAGATGGCGTTGTCGCACCAATATTTTGGTATGCTATTTTGGGGCTCCCAGGTATTTTGATGTATAAAATGCTCAACACAGCAGATAGCATGATCGGACATAAAACGGTCGAGCATGAAGATTTTGGCTGGGCATCAGCCAAACTAGATGATGTCGCCAATTGCTTGCCCGCAAGAATTTCCGCATTGCTGATCGCAATGGCGGCGCTCATCTCACTTGGTGTCCAGTCTTTCAAAAACGCGATTTGGACGGTGTTGAACAATGCGTCGCTGCATCGTTCACCCAATGCAGGCTGGCCGGAAACGGCGATGGCTGGAGCGCTTGGCATCGTTCTATCTGGTCCAAGAACCTATAATGGTAAGATCACGCATGAGCCTTATCTTAATCCCACCGGGCGTCTAAAACTCACGCATTTGGACCTTGAAGCAGCGTCAAAATTGTTTTGGTTGGCTTGCGTAATCGAAGCCGTAATTGTCTTCTTTGTTCTTCTAACTAGCGTTTGGGCTTAACCATAGATAAAGCTTCAACTGGTAATTGTCCCATAATTCCGCTATTTTTAGTGTCAATTACTTATATTTTTTGAAATTGTGGGGAGTTTCACCATGCGTAATTTTTTGGCAGCACTCGCTGTTGTGTTTATGATTTTACCTGCCTCCAATGCGATTGCAGCGCCTTTGGAAGCCCGTATCGATTTGTCATCTCAGACAATGGTGGTCAAAAAGAACGGGAAAGTAAAATATAGATGGAAGATTTCGAGCGGCCGTAAAGGCTATAGCACACCAACAGGTCGTTGGTCGGCAAAATGGTTGTCTAAGCATCACCGCTCGCGCAAATATAACAATGCGCCAATGCCATATGCGGTGTTTTTCCATGGTGGTTATGCGGTGCACGGTACAGACGCGATCTCACGTCTTGGACGACCAGCATCACACGGCTGCATCCGTTTGCACCCGGAAAATGCATCCAAGTTTTATAATCTTGTTGAGCGTACAGGTTTGAAAAACACACGCGTTGTGATCAAGCATTAAACGCAAAAACATATGTTTGAAAATATGCCCTTGCCGGTTTTTGATCGGTGAGGGTTTTTTTATATGGTGTGTTTAATGTTCCATCGGTCGTGGAACCATTGCCATTGACCAGGATATTCACGCACCCATTCTTCGACTTTGTCATTGAGTAATTGAGACGTGGCCGGAATATCGATCTCGCCATTGTGTGTTTTGGGGAGATCAATGGCAGGTTCAAGCTCAAGTCTAAAGCGTCCTTGGGGCAATCGAACGCAGCGCGCCGGGAACACATCACATTTGTATTGGCGCGCGAGTTTTGCCAGAAGCGGATTTGTTTTTACGGTATGGCCGAAGAATTGTGTTTCTCCACCCTTAGAGAATTTTTGATCAACTAACATTCCGACACCGCCACCGCTGTCGAGTTTGCGTGCTAAATTCCATGCAGCGCCTGCCGTTGAGGCAACAAGGTCTTTCATATGCTCGCCACGTGCTGCAAGTACCTTTTCGGCTATGTATTTGTTGTTTGGTGGGCGGAAAAGCGCACTAACGCTCAAATCAAAGCGCTGAGATATTATGGGGAGAAGCTCGAAGTTACCACTATGAATGGTAAAAACAATAAAAGGCCGTTTATTCTCTACGAGATCTAAGAAGACCTCCCGCCCTATCACTTCAATATTGCTTTTTTCGTCTGAGTCGGGATCGAAAACAGATATTTGGTCGAGATAGACATATTCCGCAGCCAAACGCGCCATATTCGTCCACATTTCCAATGCGATCTGTTCACGTTCGACATCTGTTTTTTCAGGAAAAGCGAGCTGCAGGTTTTTTATTGCAAGTTTGTGGCGTTTTGTCTTTGGACCAACGATTTTTGCAAGGCGCCCCATCACATTCAACGCAGTTTTCATCGGCATGAGACGAAGGACAAACAACAGCACTAGAACAAATTGCGCCACAATCCAATCGCTGGCATTTTTTGCGAATTTTCTAAATTCTGCGACACATCTTCTGACAAGTTTTGTCAATGGATATCCAATTCGCTGATGATTAGAACTTTAAAATGATTTTGCCAAAGACTTGGCGAGTTTCCATGCGTTCCAAGGCCTTATGGATATTTTCCATATCCACCTCGGTATCAATGACGGGTTCGACCAGACCTTGAGACATTTTCATCATTGCGTTTTTCATGTTGTCCATGGTGCAACCAAATGATCCCATGAGTTTGAGTTGTTGTTGGAACAACATCATCAAGTTGATTTGTGTAGATACGCCGGAAGTCGAACCGCATGTTACCAAGCGACCACCTTTTTTGAGGCTAAACATTGAGCCGGCCCAAGTGTCGGCGCCTACATGTTCAAACACCACATCAACACCTTGTTTTTTGGTGATTTTTCTGACGCGACCTTCAAAGCGATCTTCGCGATAATTAATCACGTAATCTGCTCCGAGTGCTTTGGCTTTTTCGATTTTATCGTCTGAACCCACTGTCGTGATGACAGTACAGCCCATCTTTTTCGCCAATTGGATAGCGGCTGTGCCTATGCCGGAACCGCCTGCATGGATCAAGATCCATTCGCCTGGCTGAAGCTTTGCATTGTCAAATAGCATGTGCTCGACAGTTCCAAAGGTTACAGGCGCAAGGGCTGCGCCAATTGCATCAACATTTGGCGGCGCCGGCACCAGCAAGCGAGCAGGGTAGTTCACGCGTTCACGAGCAAAGCCATCAAGGTGAAAACCATGAACACCGCCAACTTCTGTACAAAGATTATCGCGGCCGTCCTGGCAGTTTTTACAAAGTCCACAAACTCGCGCGCCATAAATGGAAACGAGTTGTCCTGGTACGAGACCTGCGGTTCCTGGACCAACTTCTTCAACAACGCCAGAGGCTTCCGCACCAATAACCAATGGCATTTTGCGCTTAGCAAAAGCCATGCCGCGCCAACCCCAAACATCGATATGGTTGAGCGCCACTGCCTTGATAGAAAGTTTAACCTCGCCAACGCCCGGAGCGCCCGGTTCATCGACCTCAGTGATCTCAAGTTTGCGGTCTTCGACCAATTGCAGCGCGCGCATCGACAATCCTTGTAGTATTATTGTTTCCCAGCATCATGAAAGTGCTTGGTTTTATTTATGCTGGGCTAGCTGATATGACAAGACAGGCGTTTTGTCCACCAAATCCAAACGAGTTGGACAGGATTGAGTCCACCTGCATCTCACGTTTGACGTTCGGAACAACATCCAATTCGATAGCCGTGTCTGGATTGTCATAATTGATAGTCGGCGGCAGCGTCCCTGTTTTGATGGTCATAACGGAGAATATGGCTTCTACCGCACCGGCAGCTGTAAGTGTGTGCCCAATCATGGATTTGTTTGAAGAGACCGGGATTTTGCTCAGATTGTCGCCAAACACATTATGAAGCGCAAGATACTCCATTTTATCATTTTCAGGTGTTGATGTGCCATGCGCGTTGATATAGCCAATGTCTTCTGGCTTGATCCCGGCATCATCGAGTGCTGCATGAATGGCCGCCATTGCTGGCGCAGCATCCGGTGAAGAACGCGTTCTATGGAAATGATCAGCTTTTT
Organism: Rhizobiaceae bacterium; assembly: GCA_017644105.1. Lineage (GTDB taxonomy): Bacteria > Pseudomonadota > Alphaproteobacteria > Rhizobiales > Rhizobiaceae > Lentilitoribacter. The sequence goes on from JAEPMD010000011.1 coordinate 96,141, forward strand.
CTCCACAACCTTGAATGACACCATGAATTTTTGCGCCGCGAGCTGTTGCAGCCTCAAGCGATTCCAATACAAGGGTCGCAGCGCCTTCGGCAATTACAAATCCATCTCTATCTTTAGAAAAGGGTTTCGATGCTTTCTCTGGTGGATCATTTTGTGTTGAAAGTGCTGAGAGAAGCGAGAAGCGAATGACTTGCTCAGCGTTCACAGATCCATCCGTTGCAACAGCGAGTGCACGATCAGTGCGGCCTTGTTGGATGGCTTCAACGCCAAGCTGGATGGCCGTTGCACCCGATGCACATGCTGTTGACAATGTAACGGGCAATCCACGTGTACCAAATTTATCGGCTAAACGTTCAGACACCATGCCGAATTGTGATGATTCAAAAAACGAACGCTTTGGCTTATCATGCAAGATATCGAGGAATTTTCTATAAACAGACCCTTCCTTTTGTTCTGGCGTTAGTTCTTTAGCGAGTTCAAACCGATCTTCCCAATCCGGTTCTGCAGGCGGAGCTGCAAGAAATAATGGCCCGTTAAATTCACCATTAATTTCAGCATCCGCCAATGCTTCGACTGTGGTGTTTTCTGCCAAAATATAAGTGCGATCAACGATTGAGTTTGCCTCAGCGCCGATGAAATCAACACTGCCGCAGATGAGCGTGGATAGCTCATTTGTGGCAAAGCGTTCAATTTTATGGATCCCGGAGATGCCAGAGCTAAGCTTATTCCAGTTTTCTTCCAAGCCTTCGCCCAAAGAAGATACAACGCCCATGCCAGTAACAACGACGATGGGCCGGCCCATATGATCTGTAAATGCAGGTGATGTCATGTGGATTTCCTTACCTTACACTTTTCGCTTAAGCTTTTGACAATGTTGCCAAACCTTCGGAACGATGGTGACCAACACTGGTGACAACCGCTTTCGTTGCCGATTTCGACATTGGCGCATCAAGATCTTCTGCAAATGGTGCAATTTGCACGTCATTTTTAAGCGCAATGGCGCCAAGCGCCAGACCCAATGGGAATTGTGCTTCCAATGTATGGCCAAACACTGCACTTGTGGTTCTGATCGCTGAATTTGCATGATGCGATGTGAGATAATTTTTCTCCAGTTGCATCGCTTGACTGCGGCCACTTGTGCCGGACAAGACCAAAGTATCTGCATCATCTGATGCATTTAGTTCAGTGTTAAGTCGGGTCATACGTTTATTAAATGCAGCTTCATCTCGTGCACCTGCATCACCTAACACGCCGTCTATTGTCGCATAAATTTTTGCGCTGCGCGCTGTCGCATGTTCTTTTGATTCTAAAATCAAGAATACACCGGCTGAGCCGAACACAATGCCACGTTTATCATCGCGTTGCCAAATGGGTCGGGCAGGGGATGTTTCAAGCGCGTTTACCGCTTCAATCACATAAAGATAATCCTCGCGCTCGGCAACGAAGGCGCCGCCAACGAGGCAATGGGTGGATGAACCTGCTTGAATGCGCGCGACGGCTGTTTCAATTGACGAGACACCTGAACCTTCTTCACCCATAAAGGTACGAGAAGAACCGGTGACTTTGTGCACAATTGAGATATTGCCGGCCATTAAGTTCGATAATTGCGACAAGAACAGCGTTGGGCGAACTTCAGTTCGCAGCTTTTCATTTAAAAGGACATCTTTGTCATTTCGCTTAAGCGATTCTTCGATTATGATTGTATCGACATCGGAGTCGCGCTCACCGCCGCCGCCACAGACAATCATGTCCATGGTTGAACACGCATCTGCATCTTCTTTGAAACCGGCATCATCAAGCGCTAGACCAGCTGCATAGACACCCAGCTTTTGCCAATTGCCCATTTGACGCTGATCACCGCGGCGTGGAATTTGTTCGTTCCAGTCAATCTCCGGCATGGGATGTAATGGATAGGGTGGAATGAGTTGGTCGTTAACAGCTGGTGCGATTGCGCCGCTATTTAGCAGCTCTTCATGTGCGCCGACACCAACACCAAGGGATGTGACAAGCCCAATGCCAGTGATGACAACATCATTCTTGCTTTTTGTATTCATCAAGGTTTCCCTATATGTGAATTTTTAAGATTGTGCGCCAGCTTTGTATGTATCTATCGCATCTTGCAGGCTTACTCTCTCCGCGAGCTCCATAATATGCTCAAGAGTTGGCACCTCGTCAAATGATCGCGTTGCAAATTTAAGCTGACTATTACAAACGCGTTTTCCATCCACTGAAATCGAACATTTTGAGACGACGAAACCTGAGCCTTGATGTTCAATTTTTGAATTGATCTGAAGGGTTTCCGATGGATTTACAAATTGGCGCATTTTGGCCGTATCGACGGACATTAAGAACGGCATGACTTTAAATTCAGACAATGCCATATATAAAATGCCGGAGGCTTGCGCCATGCTTTCGATTAACAGAACACCCGGCATGAGCGGCATGCCGGGGAAATGACCCTCAAATATCGGGCTTTTTTCGGGAACAACAGATTCCACCACAATGCTCTGATCCGCAAAGTCAATGCTTTTGACGTGATCAAGCATTTGAAAATATTCTAAAAGCATCGTGTCAGACCTGAACTAGACGAAACAAATTAGTCTTTTGCTGCTCTTAGCTCATCAATTTTGCCACAGAGATTTTTCAAAATGAAGTAATCATCTGCATCGGCTTTGCCGTCATTGATTTCCTGAGTCCACTGCTCAAGCGGGACTTTGATGCCAAATTCTTTATCAATGGCGAAAACGATATCCAAAAAGTCCAAGCTATCGATACCCAAATCATCCACAGTGTTACTGTCTGGAGTGATTGTCTCTAGGTCGATCTCGCTGGTTTCGGCAATGATTTCTGCAACTTTGTTAAACGTCTCAGACACGGAATGGAACCTCATGTATTTTCGTATTTGTCGCGAAGCTATAGTGAACTACGCACAAAAAGCCAATGATTAATTGCACTAAGTATGGATATTGAACATATTCTCTGGTGCTTGGTGTGTTTAAAAATGAAAAAAACGCAGAAACCTTCATTCCTGTGCAAATTGGCTTTTACATTTAATTGTGGTGGTACTATGAACAAAATACAGGGGTATTACGCAGATAGATTAGAAAAATGTGTGTGATGCGAGATATAACTGGTGCTAATGCCAGAGAAACAAGGGAATTATTATGTCTGAACGCGAAAGCATGGAATTCGACGTTGTCATCGTAGGTGCTGGGCCTGCGGGTCTTTCAGCTGCAATTCGTTTAAAACAACTGGATGAGAACCTTTCTGTTGTGGTTTTGGAAAAGGGTGCCGAGGTTGGTGCTCACATTCTATCTGGAGCCGTTGTTGATCCGGTCGGTGTTGATAAACTAATACCTGGCTGGCGCGAAGAGAGTGATCATCCGTTTAAAACAGAAGTGAAAGATGACCATTTTCTTGTGCTTGGACCAGCGGGTTCAATCCGCCTGCCAAATTTTGCAATGCCGCCTTTGATGAACAATCACGGCAATTACATTGTCTCGTTGGGAAATGTGTGTCGCTGGCTTGGCGAAAAGGCTGAAGCGCTGGGCGTTGAGGTTTATCCGGGTTTTGCCGCAGCGGAAGTGCTATACAATGACGATGGTGCCGTTATCGGCGTTGCGACTGGTGATATGGGTATCGGCAAAGATGGCGAGCCAGGGCCAAATCATGAGCCAGGCATGGAACTTTTGGGCAAATATGTATTGATTGGTGAAGGTGTGCGCGGCTCGCTTGCCAAGCAGATCATCAACAAATTTGACCTGAGCGCTGATCGCGAACCGCAAAAGTTTGGTATCGGTATTAAAGAGCTTTGGCAGGTTAAACCAGAGAACCATAAAAAAGGCTTGGTTCAGCACTCCTTTGGTTGGCCACTTGATATGAAAACGGGCGGTGGCACGTTCCTTTATCACCTTGAAGACAATATGGTTGCGGTTGGTTTTGTTATCCACCTGAATTACAAAAACCCATATTTGTCGCCGTTTGAAGAATTCCAGAGATTTAAAACCCATCCATCGATTAAACCAACTTTTGAAGGTGGCAAGCGCCTCTCTTATGGTGCGCGTGCGATTACCGAAGGTGGGTTCCAATCGGTGCCGAAACTTACCTTCCCAGGTGGCGCTTTGATCGGTTGTTCAGCCGGTTTTGTTAATGTGCCGCGTATTAAGGGTTCTCATAATGCGATGCTGTCTGGCATGTTGGCCGCTGAAAAAGTGGCTGCGGCGCTTTCAGCCGGTCGCGCGCAGGATGAGATCATCGAATATGAAAATGAATGGCGTGGCTCGCAAATCGGTGAAGATTTGAAAAAAGTGCGCAATGTGAAGCCGCTTTGGTCAAAATTCGGTACAATTATTGGTGTCGGCCTTGGTGGTCTGGACATGTGGCTCAACACATTGATCAAATGGTCGCCATTTGGCACGATGAAGCATGGCAAGCCTGACCATGAGTGTTTGGAGCCTGCAAGCAAGCATAAGCCGATTGAATATCCAAAACCGGATAATGAAGTCAGCTTTGATCGTTTGTCATCTGTGTTCTTATCCAGCACCAATCATGATGAAGATCAGCCTGTTCACCTCAAACTTGCTGATGCTGATTTGCAAAAATCATCTGAACTTGATGTGTTTGCTGGCCCTTCAAACCGATATTGCCCGGCGGGGGTTTATGAATGGGTGGAAGATGAAGGCAAACAGAACTTCGTGATCAATTCGCAAAACTGTGTGCATTGTAAAACATGTGACATCAAAGACCCTAATCAGAACATCAATTGGACTGTGCCGCAGGGCGGCGAGGGGCCCATGTATCCTAATATGTAGGATATCCGAATATGTAAGCTTTTTTAGCGTAAGAAACGAAAACGGCTGCAGGAGATCCTGCAGCCGTTTTTTATTTGTTTGACCTAAACCGAATTAAGCAGCTTTTGCTTTTGCATCCGCTTCAATTGCTTTTTCAAATGAACGTTTCTTTTTCGCAGGCATGCCTGCATAGATGCCGCTTTCGTAATTGCCCTCTTTGACCACAGCATTGGCCGCAACCACAGTTTTTGGTGCAAGATTGGCACCTGCTAAAATACGAACGCCTGAGAAGATGAGGGCATCTACGCCAATAGTGATCTGTTTTTTGCGAATGGGCGCATATTTCAGCGGTCCTTCGGCATTATCAATGTCGAAATCAAAACTAATCAGCGATGTCTGGTGAGCAATCGAAACATTATCACCGATTTTAATGCCGCCCTTGCCATCGAGATAACAAGTTTCGAAGATCGCGACATTGTCGCCAAATTCGATCTCTTCCCAATAGGTGATGCGAACGCCTGTTTCGAACAGAACATTTTCACCGCATGATTTGGCCAAACGTTTGGCCCACAAATAGCGCAAAAAGATGCCGAGTTTCCATGGCATAAGTTCCAAAATAGGCCATGTCATCTTGAATAAAAACCGCGGTAGAATTGCAAAAATAGCGTTCAATACCGTGATAATCGGTTTGAGAATTTGAAATAATTTACGTCCAGTCATAGAGAAAACTCCTAATCATAACCAGAAACTAAGTTCATGGGATCATTAGATACAAGACGTCTTAATTTTTCGGTATTTGCCGATTTTGAGTTCAATTATGATTAAAAAATTCTAAAATCGTTTGAAGACATTCATCGGGCGCTTCTTCAGCAACAAAATGCCCGCAAGACAGCTGTAAATCTTTTAAATTATCAGCCCAAGGTTCCCATTCTTTGCGGGGGGTATCAGCCATGTTTTTTAAAAAGCTGCTGCCATAAACGGCGAGCACCGGGCACTGGATTTTTGTACCTTTTTGTTGGTCTTCGCGGTCATGTTCGACATCTTTTGTGGCGCCAGAACGATAATCAGCGCATGAAGCGGCAATCACATTATTGGATCTGAATTGTGTTTTGTATTTTTCGATGGATTCTGGAGAGAGTTGAGTTTCATCGCCAGCCCATCTTGCAAAAATATGCTCCATATAATGGTCTGGTTCCGCTGCAATCAATGTTTCCGGCATCGGGGCGGGTTGGGCAAGGAAAAGCCAGTGATAGGTGCCCATTGCGTTGTTCCAGTCCATATTATCCCAAACAGATAATGTTGGAACGATATCGAGTGCACAATATGCTGTGACTTTTTCGGGGTGATCGAGGCACATGCGAAATCCAACGCGCGCACCACGGTCATGACCAAGCACTTGAAATTTCTCATGCCCGAGTTCTGACATAAGTGCAACAATGATTTCAGCGAGATTGCGTTTGGAATAAGCGTAATTTCCTGCGTCAGGTTCAGGACCTTCGCTTTCGCCATAACCAGGTAGATCAACCAGGATTACTTCATGCGTTTTGGCAAGTTCCGGGGCCAAAAACCGCCACATGTAAGATGATTGCGGGTAACCATGCATGAGTAAGATCGGTGTACCACGACCAGCTGTCCATACTGCTAAGTTTAGCCCTAATATATTTATCGATTTTTGTTCAAATCCAGAAATCATGATGATCAACTCCTGTTAAAAGACAAGGTCGCAAATGAGCAGCCATAAACCTGTTGTTATCACAGCGGTCGCAGTTCCAATGGTGATTGATGTTGCGGCTAGTCGTTGTCCGGTGCCAAATTGCTGCGCGACAACCCATGAATTAATTCCAACTGGTAGAGCTGCGATTGAAACAAGCACGCGTGTAGTGAATTCAGGTATGCCGAAGATGAGCGATAGACCCAAGACAATCGCGGGCATCAACATCAGTTTAAATGAAACCAGCACCAAGGCGGGTGGGATTTGCCCTGATACACCATATCGTCTCGTTGCCATGCCAACAGCAAAGAGTGCCAATGGTCCCACAGTCGCACTGATATTCTCAATCAATCGGTCGGCCAAAGGTGGCGGGCTCATAGCAAGCATCTTGACGATAAAACCTGCTAGAATGCCCAAGACAAGGGGGTTGGAAAGCAATTGTTTAAAGAATTTTTGTAACACGCTGAGCATATTGAGCTCGGTTTCAACTGCGCCATCTTTGCGGCTGGCCCATTCAAATTGAATAATGGTTGCAGCTAACATGACCGGCAAGTGGATGGTCAGAATTTTTGATAAGATCGCCACCCCTTCTTCGCCATAAACACCTGTGACAAAGGGAATGCCGACCAAAACGCAGTTTGAAAATGCGCCGGTAACGCCCGCCACCACGCCGGCGCGCGTATCCCTACCAAATACGAACTGGATAACTAAATGCGATGATGCCCAGATGACAGTTCCAGCGCTGAAATAGACCGCCCAAATCACCAGAACTTCGCCGGTGCCGAAATCGGCATTCAAAATATTTTTGAACAATAATAACGGCACGCCAACATTATATATAAAGCTCGTCAGTCCATCACCGATCTCAGGTTTAAGATATTTGGTTGCAACTGCTATATACCCCAAGCCAATAAGCGAAAAGATATAGAGAATGGTTTCAATATAAGGCGGCATTTTGTGGACTTTGTCATTTGTGGATGGAGCTCAAAGGTAAATCCTTGCCAAGGAAAGCGCAAATGGATAATTCTCATAAAACACAGAAAGGCGGGGTCATGTCAGGATTTAAGAGTTTTACACCATTGGCACAATCGCTGCCGGCAAGTGTTCCGTTTGTTGGTCCTGAAACCTCTGAGCGCGCCAGCGGAAAACTGTTTTCAGCCAGAATTGGGGCCAATGAAAATGGTTTTGGCTTTTCGCCGATAGTCCAAAAAACCATTGAGGAAGAGGCACATTTATCTTGGCGTTATGGAGATCCTGAGAGTTTTGATCTGAAAAATGCGATCAGCGCCAAGCTGGGTGTTGAGTTTAATCAGATCGTTGTGGGCGAGGGTATTGATAGCCTTTTGGGCCTCATGGTGCGGATGATTGTTGAACCGGGCGTGCCGGTTGTCACTTCAATCGGCGCCTATCCAACTTTTAATTTTCACGTGACCGGCTTTGGCGGACAATTGCATGCTGTGCCTTATAAGGATGATCGCGAGGATTTGGGCGCATTGCTTGATAAAGTGCGCGAGACAAAGGCGCCTCTGGTTTATTTTGCAAATCCCGACAATCCGATGGGAACATGGTGGTCCTCAGAAGATATTGTTGAATTTGCCAAAAATCTGCCCGCAACAACCATGCTGATCTTGGATGAAGCCTATGTCGAAATGGCACCAGAAGAGGCTGTGCCTGCAATGACAGCGTTCTTAGACATGCCAAATGTAGTACGCATGCGTACTTTCTCAAAGGCTTATGGTTTGGCCGGCTTGCGCGTTGGCTATGTGATTGGGCAGAAAGATACGATCGCCATGTTTGAACGTGTACGCAATCATTTTGGCATGTCGCGTTTATCGCAAAAAGCTGCTTTGGCGGCGATCAATGATGATGCTTGGCTCGAGAAGGTCCTCGGTCTCATCTCAAATTCGCGAAAAAAAATCGAGAAAATTGCTGAAAATTACGGATTTAAAGCAATCCTATCAGCGACCAATTTCGTCACGATCGATTGTGGTCGCGATGGTGATTATGCCCGGAATATACTGAAGGAACTTATGGATCGCGGCATATTTGTCAGAATGCCGGGTGTTGCTCCGCTGGATCGATGTATCCGTGTAAGCGTTGGGCCAGATGAAGAAATAGATCGGCTTGCAGCGGCATTGAAAGAGGTCGTCGCACAAATTAACTAGCTAAACAAAATAACCCTCGCAGCCATCCGGGAGGAAATAGATGGTTGCAAGGGTTATTTTAATAAAGACACTAATGCTTAGTGCATTGTCATCCATTCGCGAGCTTCACGAAGCGCCTTGGCGATATCAGATTTTGACATTGAACCTGTCAATTCTGCGCGCAAAGTTGCAGCGCGCTCAGATCCTTTGATCGCTGCAATGTTGAGCCATTTATGAGCTGCGATCATATCAACATCGCAATCTCTACCAGTTGCATACATAAGGCCCATGTCACACAAGATGTCAGCGCGGACTTCGCCTGCGATCATCGGGTTATTCATATCAGTAATTTCAAAACGTGCCATTTTAAATATTCCCTGTCATGTTGACCGTCTCGGTCGTTGTTTGCTTGTTCCCCCAGAAGGGGTGTGCCGTTTTCGGCTTATTATGTCTTTGCCCTTCTGGGCTTATTATTCCCGTCTTTAAATACGGGTTTGTCCCTGTTTGCTCTTGAGGAGCATTTGCCTGTCTTTTTTGAACTTTTCGTTCTTTATCTGCACTGTTAGCCAGCGCTTATTTGATGTTGGGTAGAATGCCGCAATGTTTTGAAAATGCTGTTAAATTCCTTGATTAATATGAAATAAACAAAACAAAAACGAATGGTAAATTTGAGATTTTGTTAAACATCAATACGCCTGATTCCACTGTGATTCGGGGCGATTTTAACGCTTGATTCAGATTTGAATTTCAACCTTTGAGTAACCAAGTTGTACGAAGACAAAATCGAGTTTTATTAAAATTGCAGATTATTTCTCGCTGTTTGAGGCTCTCGAACCGGCTTAATACGCGGTGATTTCTAGCGTTGTTTACCAATTTGAACTGAATATGAACGGGCCCCTCAGAATAGGTTCAGTTCCGATATGGCAGATTGTTACCCATAGTGTTGCGGAGAGACAGATCTCCAAATTGAGTAAGGATGACCATATGACTGTTTTGGCCCGACGATTTTCGATCATCAGTTTAGTGCTGATGATTTTTGCGTTTTTAATGGCTGACGCCGTTCACAAAAATAAAGCCGCCAGAAGCCCATATCTCTCAGGTGAACTATTCGTCTGTACAACCGGCAATGAACCGGTTTGTGGTGCAAACAACACATTTGTTCAAAAGTAGAGTGTCATAGGGTTTTCTAAAATGTTTTCTTTAATTGTCAGAGTTTCTTTGTTCACATGCATGCTTGCAGGTCCGCTTTGCGCCATGAAAATCAGCCAGGAACGTTCATATAGTAATGATGCAAGCACAGCTGGATTAGTGCTGATCAACAGTTTGCAGCGTGGCTAAAACTCCACACAATTGTTCAAAATTATCAAGTTGCAATAAATCAGTTATTCCACTGTCAAAAAACTTTGGTTATAACATCTCATGGACAATCATATTAAAACAAACAATTTCACAACTCCCGAGCCGATTGAAGCTTGCGAGTATAAAAGCGTGACCGAAGCGGTTGACGCGCTCACAACAATTTACGAACGGAATGTCAATTTCTTACGACAATCCTTCGAAGCTTTTGACCCGAGTATCAAACAGTTTTACCGGGCTTATTATCCCGAGATCTGCATTTCTTGCCACTCATTTGAGCATATTGATTCTCGTCTATCTTTTGGACATTTTTCATCGCCAGGTGTTTACAGCGCAACGATTACAAACCCTAAACTGTTCCGATCCTATCTCATTCAACAGTTAAGTTTTATTGGGGAGAATCATGATGCGGTCTTTGTCATTGGTGAATCAGATACGCCCATTCCGCTTCATTTTGCGATTATCAGCGAGACAAGTGTAAATGCGAATCTAGGACCAGACTTTAAACTATCGCTGCGCGACTACTTTGACACACCAGATTTATCCATTACGGATGATTCAATTGTGAACGGTACATTGGAGCACGCGCCGGGTGAAACGCGACCACTGGCACCTTTTACAGCACAAAGGGTGGATTACTCATTGGCGCGTTTGTCGCATTATACTGCGACAGATCCCGATCATTATCAAAACTTTGTTTTGTTCACGAACTATCAGTTTTATATTGATGAGTTTAGTGAATATGCCAAAAAATTGATGGCTGAAGGTGGCGGTGGTTACGAAAGCTTTGTGGAGCCTGGGAACTTTATTACCAAGGCTGGTGAAGTTGCGGGTGAAAACCCAATTACAAAAACACCACAGATGCCGGCTTATCATCTTAAAAAGCCCGGCCATGGTGGTATCACTATGGTCAATATTGGTGTTGGACCATCGAACGCAAAAACAATTACTGATCATGTGGCCGTGCTGCGCCCGCATGTTTGGCTTATGCTTGGTCATTGCGCCGGTCTGCGGAATAGCCAAAGCTTGGGTGATTACGTCCTTGCGCATGCTTATGTCCGCGAAGATCATGTGCTGGATTCAGATTTGCCAGTATGGGTACCTATTCCCGCATTGGCAGAGGTGCAAGTTGCGCTTCAAGATGCGGTTGCTGAAGTCACAGGTTATGATGGTTACGATCTCAAACGCATTATGCGGACCGGAACAGTCGCAACCATTGATAATCGAAATTGGGAATTACGTGATCAACGCGGACCAGTGCAGCGCTTGTCTCAATCCCGCGCTGTCGCGCTCGATATGGAATCCGCAACGATTGCTGCTAATGGGTTCCGCTTCCGCGTACCTTACGGCACTTTGCTTTGTGTGTCGGATAAACCGCTTCATGGGGAGTTGAAATTGCCCGGTATGGCGTCTGACTTTTATCGGACGCAGGTTGATCAGCATCTACGCATCGGTATTCGGGCAATGGAACTCTTGTCTGAAATGCCTGTTGCGCGGCTTCATTCGCGGAAACTTCGAAGCTTTACCGAAACAGCATTTCAATAGGGTTTTCATCGTGACTAAAATTGGAATTTTGCAATGTGGTGATCATCCGGAAGAGGTTGCGAAGAAGCACCACTCCCACAGTGCTTTGTTTGAAAAGATGTTTGGTGGTCATCATCTATCATTTCAAACATATCGCGTGAATTATGGTGAGTTTCCTGATCATATTGGTGCCTGCGATGGCTATATCATCACAGGTTCGCGGCATGGTGTTTACGAAGATCATGATTGGATTGCACCTTTAGAACAATTGGTTCGCGATTGTTTCGCCGCTTCAATTCCCGTGATCGGTATTTGCTTTGGTCATCAATTAATGGCGCAGGCATTGGGCGGTAAAGTGGAAAAATTTGCTGCCGGATGGAGTGTCGGTAAAGTCGATTATACATCTCGCGATGGCAAAACTGTCACTTTAAATGCCTTCCATCAAGACCAAGTCATTAAAGCACCGGAGGGTAGTGAGCCGATATTAAGTTCAGAATTCTGCCAGTATGCCGGCCTTTCTTATGGCAATAAGGGCATGTCGATGCAGCCACATCCTGAAATGGATGCAGAATTTATTCGTGATCTCTTGGATGCAAAAGGTGAGGCGCTGTTTGACGATAAGCAATTGGCTGATGCTTATGAAGGTCTGACGGATAACATCGATGATGTTTTGGCAACAAAGATGTTGCTGTCAATTTTAACCCCTGAATTGAAACCGGCATAAATCATGACTTATTCTTTAAAGGCGGTCGGCGATAAAAAGCTCCTATATGTTATGGCAGCGCAACCTGAATATGGTGTGGCTTTGCAAGCGCGGATCAATCCTCTTATGTGCGGTATCGGTCCTGTTGAATCAGGGGTGAATGTAACACATGCGCTAACCCAGCTTAAGTCATCTGGAGATTTGCCAGATTACGTTGTGTCTTTGGGCTCTGCAGGTTCAAGAAGTCTTGAACAAACAGGAGTTTATCAAGCTAAAACTGTTTCCTATCGCGATATGGATGCGAGCGCTCTTGGATTTGAAAAGGGGACGACACCTTTATTGGACCTGCCAAAGGAACTGACTATGCCTGTTTTGATAAGCGGGGTTGAAGCGGTTCGACTATCCACTGGCGCAAATGTCGTGTCTGGAAGTGCTTATGATGAGATTGATGCAGACATGGTGGATATGGAAACCTTTGCCATATTGCGCGCGTGTCATCTTTTTGAGTTGCCATTAATCTCGCTTCGCGGGATCTCGGACGGAAAAGAAGAGCTTGATAAGCTAGAAGACTGGACAGAATATCTTCACATTATCGATGAAAAACTTGCAAAAACCATTGATATTTTACATGAAAATATGATTTCCGGAAGTTTGACACATCAGCCATAATACAGTGTTTTTACAGGCTATACCTGTTGCCGATAAGCAACGGGTTTCGAGCAAGTTTTGTTAAAAACTTATTAAGTATTGTATCTTTCTCCCATTATGTCCATTTGTGTGGTTCTCTAACCGAGCGGATTTATTCT
>JAEPMD010000012.1 GCA_017644105.1 Rhizobiaceae bacterium
CTGTGTTCGGCACATAGTGCCACTGACAGGTCAAAATTTCACTTAAATCTCTTGTTCAAAATTTCCGAACCACTTCTGTACGAAACCTTAAAACACCGCGCTTTTTTCACGTCCCATTGTCTGATCTACAAATAAACTCGTAGATGATATTCATCTAAAATAAGAAAATAATCCTATTTTGCTGGCCAAGACAGGTTAAGTAGGGTATATATGACATTATAGCGGTTCGCGTGTCTGAAAATACATTTACTGACCGTATGGATATTGATCACCAAAATTTTAGTTGAATTAAAGCTTGGCTGCAGTCTAACTGTGGTCTGAGGATGGATTTGGGAGCGAAAATGAGCGACAAGTCAGCAAGCGATGAATTTGTGCAGGCACTTCACGATGTTGTAAATTGTGAGATGCGTGACCGTCCTTGCTTTTCTGATCTCACACCCGAACAGCAGCAAGCCTTTGGAAATGGGGTAGGGCCAGATTGGTTTCCTGAATGGTTACGTTATGTGATTACACATTGGGTCTCGTGGTTTTTCCAAGACGCCTCCTGGCGCCATCATGATTTTGGTTATCGGATGGGGCACACCGAAACCCACCGTCAGCACTATGATCGTCTGTTCCTGCAGGCCATGTTGCTTGATGCCCGGCGGCAAAAGCGGGGTTGGCTGCGATATAGTAAGGTATTGCTTGCAATTACTTTATCCTACTTCTTTTATATTTGCGTGCGTACATTTGGTCATTTTTTCTTCAACTATGACCATGATTACAATTATTCAGTTTTAGATGTCGATGTGCCTAATCTGACGGAATAATTCCGTAGAAATCGACCAAAATCGCGCGTTCAAATTCAACATGTTTGGCTGCGTAAGCAGCTCAAATATTCAACTCGTTTGTGACTTATGATCGAGTTGGCAGCTGGTCGCCGCGCGTGTTGGGCGCAATCAGGACTTTAAATTCATCAGAATTTGCCGTTGGAAAACAGGAGAATATATGAGCAAAAACAGTATTTTGGACTATAGCGAAGACCCAACACAAAACTTTGACCTAGCCGTTAATGGTGGGTTGATAGATGGATATGTGGATCTCAGCGTAAAGACCGTTATGGCGCATCTTGCGAGCGCCAATGGTCAAATTGCTGGTCAGATCGCTTTCTTTGCAAGTCACAACGCACCCGATGGTTGGCTCAAAGCTAATGGCGCGCTGTTGTCTCGTTCTACTTTCGCAAATCTCTTTGCCACTATAGGTACTTTGTATGGCAGCGGCGATGGATCAACCACATTTCAATTGCCCGATTTACGTGGCGAATTTATTCGCGGCCTGGACGAAGGGAGAGGCGTAGATCCGTCCCGCAATTTAGCTACGTTGCAAAATGACGAGATCCGCTCCCACGAGCATATGGTAATGGGCCCTCCCGGGCACACACACGCTACAGAATTTGGAGCTTTGGGTGTTGATGCAGTCTTCACTTATATTCCTGATTCAGTTCACGGATCGGGAGGCTATGCCGATATATGGCGCGCCGCAGCAACAGGCGGCAGTGAAACCCGCCCGCGCAACTTGGCCATGACGGCCTGCATTAAATATTAGGAGCTGTTCAATGCAAATTTATAATTATCATACAATAACGGGGGAGTTTTTAGGTACCACAGAGGCTGATGAAAATCCGCTAGAACCCGGTGAATATATAATTCCAGCATCGGCAACAAAACTTGCTCCTGAATTTGCTAATTCCGGCGAAGTCGCGGTTTTTGACGGGCAAAAATGGGGAAATGTTATCGACCATCGAGGGGTTGAATATTGGTTATCTGATGGTTCTCACCACACAATTACTCAATTGGGCATGACAATGCCAGACAACGCACATTTAGAACCAATCGACCCGAAGTCGGTTCCTGCTCGAATTGGTGCATTTTGCGATTTTATCAAACTGTTTACAATGGATGAGCAGTTGAAAATTATTGCTGCCACACAAAGCAATCCGATGATAAAGTTGTGGTATGACAAGGCCATGGGTGGCCCAAAATTCAGTCTCGATCATGCAGAAACAGCGCTTGGATTGGAAGCTTTGGTAGGTGCGGGATTGCTCGAAAAATCGCGTATGGATGACGTTCTGAACGCTCACTTTAATTAGGCATCACAACAACGCCGCCGCGCTGTATTCCTTCAAAAAAAACCGGAGAAACTCATGAAAACCTCACAACGGGGCTTGGCTGAAATTGCCGCCCACGAAGGTATCGTCTTGTCTAAATACAAGGACAGTGTCGGTGTTTGGACCATTGGTATAGGTCACACCAAAAACGCTGGATCACCGGATCCGGAAAGTGTGGACGGAGCATTATCCCTTCAAGAGGTGATGGAAATTTTCGCCCGCGACATTACGAAATTTGAAAAGCGTGTCACCAAGGCATTCACGCGAAAAATTACGCAATCGCAATTTGATGCTGCGGTCTCGTTCGATTTTAACACCGGCGGTATTCACCGTGCATCCTGGGTCAAATTGTTTAATTCGGGAAATGATCAAAGCGCCAGGCATGCATTCATGAAATGGCGTAAGCCACGTGAAATCATTCCTCGACGACAAGCTGAATGTGACCTGTTTTTCAAAGCCAAATATTTTGGCAAAGGCAAGGTCAATGTTTATTCGTCGACAGCAAAAGGAAAGGTACTTTGGTCAAGTGGCAAGCGTGTTTCGCTCAGTGCTTTGTCCCTCGATAAACCCTCGGAATTGTTGCCTGATGAGGCGGTTGATAAGCAAGCATCCTCACTGCGATCAATCCTCATACTCGCGACATCAATCTCAGAGTTTGCAACTGCGCTGTCCCATAAAATTTTGAAACTATTTCAGTGAATTAGGTGGAAGAAATGAATCAAATTATGAGGCTGATAAATCAACTTAAGGGCTTTAGAACTTTGTTCGTCAATATTCTGCTGACCATTATGCCGATATTGGAAATGAGCGAGATGCTGGACGTCTTGCCAGACAATTATGAAGCGCCTTATGCCATTATGATTGCACTGGTAAATCTTTATCTGCGCTCGATCACCACAACCCCTTTGGGTAAATCATAATGGGTCAATTATTTGCTTGGCTCTCATCCGGTGCTTTTGAAGTTATCAGTGGTCAGTTAGCCCGTGCTTATGAAGTAAAGTTAAAAGCCGAAAATGATGAGGCACGCATCGCCGCAGAGCAACAAATTGCGCGCCTGGAAGCGCAACAAGCTGTGCTTATTTCAGAGCAATCAAGCAAAATTACACGATGGATACGGCCCGCTTTTGCACTGCCATTTGTTATTTACAACTTTAAAATCGTGGTGTGGGACAAAGTTTTTGGTTGGGGAGCCACAGATACATTACCTCCTCAATATTGGCATTTGCAGATGATTGTTTTTGGCGCTTATTTTCTGACGCGACCTTTTGAAAAACGAAGCTGGCGGCATCAGAATTTCGGAAAGAGCAGGGATGGAAATAGCGATTAAAGACTTTATGTATTTTCTGGTGCTCGTTGTGGGGGTTACGGGGTCACATTTTATGCTTCGAGCACGGGTTATGGTGCTCGAAGAACGTTCGCGAAATCATAATGACCAGTTCCAGCAAATATTGGCAGCACTCAAAAACCTTGAAGATAAGTTGGATCACAAGGCAGACCGGTAGGGCTACTTTTATGGTAGTTTACTTGATCTTCAATTTGTATTTTATGGTGGTTGACGATCCATTGGGATAGGTTACTTTAATGGTGGCGCTATCTTTGCCCTTGCTTGTGGGGCGAAACGAAATGCGTTTGCCATTGCAGCCTTTCACTTTCTTATCTGAAACCTTAATCGAACCCAACTTTGGAGATTTCGTTACAGAAACTCGGATTTGTCCTGAATTACAATTGGCACCGGTCGTATGAGGTTGGGCGATGGTTTTAACAGCACCTGGATTGATCAATACGGTTCGAGTTTCAGCATGTGCGACGCCTGCCATCATAATGGCAGATAAGACGTAAATATATTTTAGCATGTGTGTTCCCAACAATTTCAATTTGCGGGCAAGCTAACGTGATCAAAGGCAACGGGGAATATCCATCGCCTTCAACTTACTTCAACAATGTGTGAGGGAAGATCTGATGCCTTCACTTGTATTGTCATCACAGAATACTGCCAGCACTCACTATTCCGCAGGTGCCAATCCACGTCGCTCTGCAATGGGGCGTTCGTTGATCGGTATATGGATAATGGCCGATAATAGCCCAACACCAATGCCAATCCACCAAACCGCAGTATAATCTCCGTGAAGGTCATACATTCTTCCACCTAACCAAACGCCCAAAAAACCGCCCAGCTGGTGTGAGAAGAACACAAGGCCATATAGGGTGCCCATATATTTTAATCCGTAGATTTGCGCCACCAGCCCAGACGTGAGTGGCACCGTTGCCAGCCACAATGCGCCCATTGCAATGGAGAATATGATCACAGACCAAGGTGTCATGGGGAGTAAAATAAAGATCATCGCAACAATGGTACGAGCGAGATAAATGGCGACGAGGAGGAGCTTACGTGAGTAAAGACTTCCCAGCCAGCCCGCCAAAATCGTGCCACCAATATTGGCAAGTCCGATAAGCGCAATAGATGCTGCTCCCAGCGCTGAAGTGGTCGTAATACCGATCGAACTAATGAGGCTCCCTGGCGATATAGCTGCACATATTTCAGTGACATAAGCGGGAAAATGCGCCGTGATAAAGGCTAATTGATACCCGCATGAGAAAAAGCCAATAAAGATCATTGCGAATGTCGGATCTTTAATCGCTTGTTTTACGACTTTAGCTAAGCCATCTTCGTTTTTTGCCGTTGTGGGTTTTGGGATATCTCCCATGAAAAACAACGAGATAAGCGATGCTAAAATGATGTATGCAAATATGAAGAAGACGGATTGCCATGCCAAATGTTGCAGGAGAATTTCCGCTAGCGGCGGTCCGATAATTTGGCCAGCAGAACCTGCAGCAGTCGCGATACCGAGCGCCAATGAGCGATTTTTATCGGATGTTGCGCGGCCGACCACGGCAAGAATAACACCGAAGCCCATGCCAGCAATGCCCATCCCCACCAAAATTTCAAACCATTGATGCTGTTCGGGCGTAATCGCATAAGATGATAAAATCAATCCTGCAGCATAGGAGAGGGCGCCCAATGTGATCGCCTTCTTGTCTCCAAATTTTTCGGCAATCGCGCTAAAAATCGGCTGACCAATTCCCCAAAATAAATTCTGGATGGCGATCGCAAAAGAAAACTCTGCCCGTGGCCAATTAAACTCTGTCGCAATAGGCAACTGAAAAACACCAAATGATGCCCGCACTGCAAAGCTTGTGAGAATAATCACACAGCAAGAAATCAATATGGGGTTTAGAAGTTTGTCGTGTCGCTTGTATTCCATCTCGCATCCTTTGAGGCTCTTGCCTTAATGTTTAACAAAGGATATTACTTTCGCATAACGAATAGATTTGAAGTTTGACTTTAGAAATATTGAAGTATGAATCGCACATTTGATCTCACAGCTTTAAGAACCATCGTAACGGGTGAAAAACTCGGCAGTTTCGCACGCGCGGCCGAGCATCTTGGTCGTTCCCAATCAGCTGTTAGCATGCAGATTAAAAAGCTCGAAGAACAAGCCGGCGCACAATTGTTCACAAGACGTGGTAATAAGCTCGTACCTACTGAGGCTGGTCAAAAACTGCTCGAATATGCCAAGCAAATGATCGCGCTCAATGACGAAGCGGCTGCCTCAATCAGTAGCAAACCAAATGGCGCTACTGTGCAATTGGGGGTTCCACAAGACTTTGCTAATGGAATTTTGCAAAAGGTTTTGAAACGGTTTTCGAAAGAATATTCCCATGTTCACGTAGAAGCGCATATTGGGCGGAATTATGCATTAGCAGATGCGGTTCGGGCCGGGCAGGTTGATGTTGCGCTTGCATTTTCCTCCGAGCAGGAACCGGAATTAGGCGATTGTATTGCTGAACTGGACATGATCTGGGCTGGGTCAGAGAATCTTAGTAAACTTGATCCGAACGAGCCATTGCCGCTGGTTGCCTTTAGCTATCCATGCGAATTTCGCAAACATAGTGTCGATGCTTTGGAAAAGAACGGTATGAGTTGGCGTAGTGCTTTAACAACCCCAAGTCTGGCCGGTATTTGGGCAGCGTTATCTGCCGATTTAGGTGTAACTGTGCGGACCAGACATCAAACACCGGCTGAGTTTTTGAGGGTTGACACAATCCTCAACCTACCCAAACTTCCATCGATTTACGTTCATCATATGGAACATGAAAATCTTACACCAGCTGCAAAGAGATTGTCGGAGATTTTAAGAGACGTTACGCTCCACGAATTCGCTCAAAGTTCATGCCAGAAGAAAGCATAAAATGACCAAACCCAAACTCACATACTGGTTCGATTTTGCCTCAACCTATTCCTATCTCTCAGCCATGCGAATTGAAAATCTTGCCGCAGATACGGACATAGACATTATCTGGCAGCAATTTTTGCTGGGGCCGATATTTAAAGCGCAAGGTTATGAAACTTCACCCTTTAATCTCTTTGAAATAAAGGGCAAAAACATGTGGCGCGACTTGGAACGATTGGCTCAATATTATGATCTACCAGCTTTCACCAAGCCCGATCCGTTTCCTCAAAATGGCCTACGCGCCGCGCGCATTGCCGCCTTTTATGCAGGGGAGGACTGGGTGCCACAATTTATCAAATCGATTTTTTTCGCGCAGTTCACAAAAGCCGCTTTGATCAGCGATGAATTGATCGTAACAAGCTTGAACGATCTGGGACAGGACGGCGACGCGCTTCTCCATCAAGCTAAAAGCGATCTTTCGATGAAAGATAAATTGCGCCAAGTCACTGAAGAGGCGCAAGAAAAGGGCCTTTTTGGCGCGCCAAGTTTCGTCACCGAAGATGGTGAACTATTTTGGGGCAATGACAGATTAGAACAGGCGATCGATTGGGTGAAGCGAAACTCCCAGTAACTCTGCTACCCTAAATCACAGATCTAACTACCGAATTTATACAATAGACCTAGCGAACCAGAGAATTGGTTTTTGGTTTCAATTACCGGGCTGTTCGCCGCATCGCCAATCAAACGTGAATATTTTCCGCCCAATTTCATGGTCCATTTCGGCGTCAATGCAATATCGCTGGAAAGGCTGAAATTCACATCCTTAAAGCCGGCGCTTGGGTCATACGGAGCAAGGCTCGCGGTCGATGTACCGCTTTGCGCGCTCGTAACGCCAAAAAATGTGTCCATATATTCGTTGGTTGAATATGTTGTGCCAATACCAGCTTTCACATCCACACCGTCTGTAAGCGCGATCATGGTGGATGCGCCGAGCTTAAGTTGCCCACCAGTGTTATCGCCGGTTAGCTGGTCGGCATAAGAAGCATCAAATGTGAAGCCGTTTGTTGTGTAAGCGCCATAGGCACCTAAAACCAATCCCCCATCCACATCACCAAGACCACCAAGGAGATTGCCGTCGGTTTGTTTTCGACCGCCGCGATAACCTGCAACCGGACCAAGTTCAATGCCATTTGTATCTAGAAGTTTAAATCGGACATCGTCGATACCTTTAAAGCTGATGCGTGAGCCGAAGGAGCTAGTTTCAGCGTCAGATGCTGAATGTGGAATGGCGAGAGGAAACCCAATTGCCTTATAGCTTTTCGAACCCTCATATTTGGGCGCAATGACGGCAATGCCACCAAAACTGAATGACAAACCTTCAGCCTGCGCATTTTGCGCGCCAACCAGCATAATAGGGACGAATAGACTTGCGCCAATGGCGGTTAATTTAACGTTCGACATGAACTCTCCAATTGTGGTTTGGAAATGAAATGTAGGGTGCTAACCATATGAACTTTCTTACGATATTATGAATGATTTAGATCGTATTTTAAATGGTTTTGGAACGGCTTGGTAAATGAAGAGTTAAAATGTGAAGGTTTAAAAACTGACGCCCGGACGCGCGAGCATCAGCCAGAATATCACCAGGATCGCCAAGAACGCCGGGATCCCGCAGGCAAACCAGATTTTGAAATAGCGATGATATTCATTTGAGAGACCTTCGCCGTTTTGCAGTGACGTTTGCGCCAGATTACGCATTTTAATTTGTATCCAGACCACCGGCAGCCAGAATAGGCCTATAAAAACATAAAGCCCGATAGACACAACAATCCAACCCTCTGATAGAGGCCAGCCAACAATTGAAGCCAGCCAGATGCCGGTAATGGGTTGCACGATGGCAGCGGTTGCGGTGAAAATTGTGTCCGCAATCACAACAATCGACATGGTGTGTGCGACAGCGCCGACATTTTTGCTAAGATGTGCCATCAATGCAAAGAAAGCTATTCCAGCGCCTGTGCCTAGTAAAACTGTTGCACCAATGACATGAAGCCAGCGCGCAAAAATCTCAATATCAAACCATTCCATCTTGCTACCTGTTCTCCAATGTAACGCGTGCAATCAATGCCAAAACGGTGGCTGGCAGGACTTTAACCATGGGGCCTAGTGGATCGGACCATAATTGGGGTGTAATTATAGCAGCAGAAACCAGATAGATGACGCTAACAAAGATCATTGCCCAACAAGCAGCTTTCGCAAATTTGCGGATCAAGATGCCGATCCCAAGCGCAATATCGACAATGGACCAAAATCCAACTGACAATCTGGCAGTTTGCTCTGGCCAGCCAACTGTCGTTAAAACACTTGCCGCCCGTTCGATCTGCCAAAATCCTATGATGCCGGAGATGAGCCAGAAGATTGAAAGTGTGAAAATAACAACCGGCATTAACAGTGACACACGCGCAAAAAGCCGATCTTCTGCAGCGGCAGGTGCAATAAAATTCGCCTGATCAAGCGAACGCAATGCTTTGCCTGTTTCATCTCGCCAAGGCGCTGCATCCCCGATAATCCCGTTTTGAAGCACCTTGATTGCATTTGTGCGCAGGGGCGACCGCCATCCCAGATAGCCCAGAGCATCTGCTAATTTTGCAACAGCGAATACCAACCAACTGGGAAGAGGAACTTGCCATTTCGCCGGTGAAAAACCCAGCCATTTCCGCGTTTCTGCCACCACATTGCTCAGCGTTCGTGTTTCGGTTTCAACCAAGTCATAAGTCAAATTGGGCGTAATCTCTCCGGCCACAGCCATTTGAACCGCAATGGTCAGATCATCAATCGATGTGCATTGAACCTTTGCATCTTTAAGCGCGATCGGTTGAATGAATGGGAAAGCCGCTAACATACGAAGCAAAGCTGATCCGCCATAGGCATTTTTAGCCAGAACCAAACCCGGCCGGAAAATCACGTAATCATCAGCATTTTTGCGAATATAATCATCACCCATCGCTTTTGTGCGCATAAATGGCGTATTGGCATCTAACTCCGCACCCACTGCTGAAATCTGGATGAGTTTTGTATTATGGGTTATGCAGGCATCAGCCAGCGCTTTGACAGCGTGGAAGTGTAAGGCTTCCAGATCGTCACTCCCTCCATCTTGGAGCGCACCAGCGCAATTGATGACCGTGGGATAGGTCTTTGTGATTTCGTGCCAGTCATCGGGGCTTGCCATCTTGGCAATGTCAGCAATATGCCACTTTATACCGGGGAGAACTTTCTCCGCTGTATTTTCGTTCCGTCCCAGTCCGGACACTTGAAAACTTCCCACCAATAGGCGCGCAACAATATGAGCACCGATAAACCCATAGGCACCAATGACGAGGATCTTATTGTCAGACTGTCTCATAATTATTTGTCGCCCGAAAAATTATGCGCCTAGGGTAACAGCAAAGCCCTGGCCAAAAAAGAGTGACAAATTGGCTACAAACAGATCTTTCCGATAAACAGTGTGCGTTACACAGCTTTAAAAACCGGGCAAATTCGCTTAAGCCTTTTAACTCAATATATGGGGTGAATTCGCTTGGCAAAAATTATCAGAAAACTCAGCCGCTGGCTGGCCGTGCTGTTATCGATCGTCATTGTATGTGTGATTGGAATTTATATATTTTTGCAAACCCCGGTCTTTGGTGCACATCCCGATGCAGCGCAGATCAAATCTTTTGCCAGCTCGCCACAGTTTAACATTGAGACCGAAGAGTTCCAGAACCGTCAGCCAAATGTCTTTGCTGAAATGCGGGCCAATATGTCGATCCCAACCATGCTGGGTGAATGGTTTGAGGAGCGCAGTGCAGGGCGGCCTGAGCAATTGCTGCCGGAGGTGAAACCGGATCTTGACGCGTTTTTAGCGCCTTCTGAAAATACCAAGCTCATATGGTTCGGACATTCCAGCTTTTTGCTGAATATGGCTGGCACGATCATCATGGTTGACCCTATGTTCTCGCAAGTCGCGTCACCATTGGCCATTATCGGTCAGCGTTTTCAGCCACCTGTCCTAACGCTTGAAGAATTGCCACCCATTGATATCGTGCTGTTGTCGCATGATCATTATGATCATCTGGATATGTCTTCTATCCGTTATTTCGCCAAGCGCGATATTTCCTTCATCGCACCTTTGGGCCTGAGTTCCCATTTACGCCGTTGGGGTGTGCGGGACACACAGATCATTGAAAAAGACTGGTGGGAAACGCATAAAATCGGCGATGTTGAATTTATTGCAGCACCATCACAACATTTTTCTGGGCGCGATGGGATTAAAAACAATAGTACTTTATGGGCGTCTTGGGTGATCAGAACGGATAATTCCAATCTTTATTTCAGTGGTGATTCCGGCTTTGATATTCATTTTAAAACCATCGGTGAACGTTATGGTCCGTTTGACTTAGCGTTGGTCGAAGATGGTCAATATAATCCGCGTTGGCCGGCAGTGCATTTGTTCCCGGAAGAAGCGGCGGAGGCTTCAGTCGAATTAAAAGCCAAACGGGCCATGCCGGTACATTGGGGCATGTTTGAGCTGTCCTATCATGCCTGGCATGACCCAATCACGCGGTTTGCAAAGGCGTTGGCTGAAACAGATGTTGCGCTTGTCACTCCAATCATTGGCGAGATCATCGAAATCAATGATCAACTGACCAATAACAATTGGTGGGAAGACCTGATTCAATGAGCCAGCTCGAATCTCGGCCAAACTATCAGCAAGTGATTGACCAACTGGATTTAATCGCGGCGCTGGCTGACTTTGACCCTGTCGTGATCGGTACGCCGCCGCTCGGAATTGCGGTTGAAGGCAGCGATATTGATATTGCGTGTTCCGAGTCCGATTTGGGTGTTTTCGCAGAAATTATTCAAGCGAAATTCGGTCGACATCACGCCTTTGAAATCCGTGATATCCAACATCTCAGCGAGCCCGCCTGTGTGGCTAAATTTCATGCGCTCGCTTGGGATATCGAACTCTTCTGCCAGACAATGCCAACACGTGAGCAATGGGGTGCGAGGCACTTTTATATCGAACGGCGACTTCTGAAATTGTTTCCAGCGCTGAAATCCAAAGTGATTGCACTTAAACAAGAAGGCATCAAAACCGAACCCGCTTTTGCGCAGCTTTTAGACCTTAAAGGTGATCCCTATGAAGCTATGCTTGAATTAGAGCCGCTGTCAGATGAAGCGTTGACCAAACTAATGCCTGAGCTTTAATCAAACCTCTTTGCGGAACATCATTAAGCCAAACATCATGATCGCCAAAATCGGTAATGCGCTGATCGCGACAATGGTCCAGGAAAAGCTGGTGACCAACACGCCGGACGAAAAGCTCGCGAATGTGAAGGCAAGCGCAACGCAAGTATCGTTTACACCTTGCATTTTTGTGCGTTCATGTGGCTTGAGTGAAGCAGCAAGCAAGCTGGTTGCACCGATAAAGCCGAAATTCCAACCCACGCCCAAGATGATCAGGCTGGCGTAAAAATGATGTATCTCTATGCCGGAGATCGCAAGACCGGCAGCAAGAGCTAACAGCGCAACACCTGTCATGATCACATTGACCACGCCAAAACGTTTGATGATGAGGCCCGTCACAAAGCTTGGTGCGAACATTGCAATCACATGCCAGCGGATCACATCACTGGCATTGGCGTCTGTGAACCCGCAAGCAACCATGGCAAGTGGCGTAGGGGTCATAAGAAGCACCATAATGCCGCCAGAGATGGACGCAGCCGCAACCGCAAGCGCTACGGGTTTGCGCGTTAACACTTCTCGAATGGAAACCTCTGGCGCGTTGGTGTCGTCTTTCACATCAACGGCCGCAAATCGTGTGACGAGAACCGGCAAAACGCCGACAATGCTGAGCGGGATAATGGCAAAATAGGCGCCAGCAAAAGAGACGGGTGCCAGAAGATCCTTGGTTTGGATAAAGATTTCCGGCCCAATGAAAGCAGCGAATAAACCCGATGACAGAACAAGTGAAATCGCTACCGGTTGCCATGCATCTGAAACAACTTCAGCAGCGGCAAAACGGAAATATTGAAAACAGGCAAGCGCCGCGCCCAGACTGATATGGGCAAGGATTAACAGCCAAAACTGCTCATAGATCATTGCCGCACCACCCATTAACCCGCCAAGCGCGGCAAGAATAGCGCCAAAGGTGAAACCGAGTTTGCGGCCAAATTTACCCATGCACCATGCCATGGGCGCAGCGGCAAATAAGCCTGCTAGCATTTGAATGGAAAATGGCAATGTCGATAAAACAGGTGAGGGGGTGAGCATTAATCCGGCCAAACCTCCCAGCACAATCAGCATGGGCATGGCAGCGCCCAAAATCGCATTGGCGAGCAAAATAAAGATGAAATCGAGATTGCTTCGTTGGATTGTTGGTGATGCGCCCGTCATGTCTTTGACCTCACTTTGAATTTGACAAACACCCTTATAATCGATCATGAATATGTCTGAAAACGATATTTAACATCAAATATAGACAATTTGCGTTAATCTCAGACGAGCCAGATATGACCAGAACGACCAATCGTCGCCAAATCGATGTGTTTATTTATAACGGCATGAACCTGCTTGATGTCGCAGGTCCTGTACAGGCTTTCTCCACCGCTAAAGATGGTGATCATTATGCCTATAAGCATCGCTATTTGTCGCTTGATGGTGCACCCATTACAGCATGTTGCGGCATGCGAGTGCATGCAGATGCAGCGATCGGTCAGGCAGGATGTCAAAGCGATTTATTAGTGCCAGGTGGTAATGGTGTTGATCACTATTTATCAAAATCTAACATTCAAAAAGCCTTGAACGAATACGCTTCGGAAGATATAAATAACCGAATTATATCAATATGTTCCGGTGCTTTGCTGCTCGCTGATGCTGGGCTATTGGATGGTATGGAAGCCACCACGCATTGGGGCCGTGAAGCTCAAAGCAAGGTGTAATTTCCGCATGTTGATTGGAATTTGGATAAGATTTATATCGCCCCGGAAACGCGAGAAAAACAGATTTATACCTCCGCCGGGGTCACCACAGGCATTGACCTTGCGCTCTCCATCATAGCGCAGGATTTGGGCGCAAAAGCAGCACTTGATGTGGCACGTGAATTGGTCGTGTTTTTAAAACGCTCAGGCGGGCAGAGCCAGTTTTCTAACTATCTCATTCAGCAATATGAAGCTCAAACATCGGGCAAAGATGCGGTGGCGCGTTTGGTGGCTGAAATTAATGATCAACCAACACAAGATTGGTCGCTCACCAATATGGCCAGTTTTGCCGCCATGAATGCGCGCACATTAACGCGCAAATTTAATCAACAATTTGCCACGACACCGGCTGAATTTGTCGAACAGGTCCGGCTTGATAAGGCCCGAGATTTGTTATCCCAAGGCCTTGTGCTCAAACAAGTTGCCAGCTCATCCGGGTTTGGCGATGTGCAACGCATGCGCCGCGCATTCAAACGCCGGTTAGGCGTGACACTGCAAGACTATGTAAAAGGCTGGGGTTAGACCTTCTAATCACTCCGGCATCGGGATATCGCCGGTATCTTTTGGCACTTTATAGCCTTTGATAAATCCGGGGCGGGCGGCAAGTTGTTTATACCAGCGGCAAACATTGGGATAATCATTGAGATTGATCTTGTGATAGTCAAAACGTGACGCCCATGGCCAAATGGCGAAATCTGCAATGGATAATTCGCTCACCAAAAACTCAGACTGCGCCAATTGCTTGTCCAGCACGCCGTAAAGCCGCTTGGTTTCAGTGTGGAAGCGTTTTTCAGCATATTCTGAGGTGCCGGGTTTAAACTGAAGGAAATGATGCGCCTGGCCGATCATCGGGCCGAAACCACCCATCTGCCACATCAACCATTGGGTCATTTCCCAATATTCCGGCGTGCCATAAGCAGGTGTGAACTTGCCGGTTTTTGCCGCCAAATATTGCAAAATTGCACCTGATTCAAACAAAGCAAAATTGCCATCGGTGATCGCGGGGATCTTGTTATTCGGGGCGATTTTCAAGAATTCTGGTGCAAATTGCTGATCTTTGCCAATATCGATGGAAACGGATTTATAGCTCAGTCCCATTTCTTCCAAGGCAATGGAAATCTTGCGACCGTTGGGTGTCGACCAGCTGTATAAGGTAATCATGAAAGGCTCCCGAATAAAATTAGTGCGCCTACTATGGCAAAACGAGAGCATAAGGCAAAGCCGATTTATCTGTTTTACAAACCTGATAGACCTTCATGTCAGCAACTTAAAAGATAATTATTATATAAAATACTCCCTATATTTGAAAAATGTTATCTTATTGTATAGCTTGCTGTGAGTGAGAATTGGGGAGGTAAAGGAAATGAGGATTATTCTAGTTCACGGAATGGCTGCAAATAAACTGAGTTGGTTCGATGTTCCAAACAGATTAAATTCAGCTGGCTATGATGACATAACTTTTGAAACTTTGCCGGGACATGAAGGCAAATACGTCAATCCGAAAAATATTTTTCAGACATGGTTGGCAGCCCTGACAGATTTCACCAAATTTTCAGACTATGTAGATTCAGTTGTTGCGCAATTTCCTAAAGGGGGAGAGAAGGTTGTCTTGATTGGCCATTCTATGGGAGGGCAGGTTATTTCCGCTGTCGCCGCCCAATATCCGGAGCGAATTGAGAAACTGATTTATGTAACGGCATTTATTCCCAAAGACGGTCAGAGCATAGCTAAAGTGATGCTCAATCTGGGGTTCGATTTTGAAAAGCTATCTGAGCAATTGAAACCATATTTCAAAAATCATCCAAATGTATTTGCATCTCAGTCCCTGAAATTGTTCCTCAAGGATTTTGAAATTCCAACAGCGAATTTGAACGCGTATAACTCCCTCACGCGCTATTATGTGACGTGCTCTGAGGACGATGTGATTCCGATAAATTCACAAAATGACATGCTTCAAGCCGCAGCCATTCCTCCATCAAATGTGGGAAATATTGATACAGATCACATACCTCAAGTTTCAAAGCCTGATGAATTGATGAAACATCTCGAAGAGTTTTTAGGCTAGCAACGGGGTGCCGAAAACTGAAATGCTTCATCATTTCATGGATTTTATGAACTCGCGTTCTGGGCCTTGATCCGTTTTGCATCGAGTTTTATTTTCACAACGATCTGAGCGTGGTCAGACGCGTTGCGATTGCTCGGCGCGCCCTGAATGCTGTCATCAGAAAGATGATCGTTAAACACAGTTACATAGGACACATCGCCAATTCGGTTGGCTGCGCGATAGTAAAATTCTTGGCTTACAAACACATGGTCAATTGTCCCGTAGTGACCGTTGTGAATATGTGTGTAAAAATCAGAATGCTCGCTGCGCCGTAAATGCATGCGCGCTGCATGATGTAACTCGACATCCCAAAACAGTTTCTTTACTTCATCGTCAAAAGTGCGATAGGGCGCTTCGCCCGCAACCATTTCTGTTGTCACAGCACCGGTTTCATCATTTAAATCGCCCACTACAATTATGGGTGTATCATTGCCTTTTGCTTTGTTGAGGATCTCGCGCCTGAGTGCTAATGCTTCACCAGCGCGCAATGCGAGTGAGCGGAAAATACCAAATGTCCGCTCTAGAAAAAGCGCATTTGCTTCATCGGCAGCATCAGATTCGTCGTCAATTTGAGGGCGTTTAGATTTTAAATGCGCATTGAAAATCCAGCCGGAAACTCCCAAACCCAGATCCACTTCAATCATTTGAATAGGTCGGCTAACACGGTCCAACTTGTACGAAAATCCGTTTTCGCCATCGACTTCTATTGGATTAGTTGAGATATCCTGCACGGTTTCGTGGGTAAGAACCTTAGAGCGCGAGATAAATGCTAAACCGGGGCGTGGGTCGTCAGTTTGGCTGTCAATATTTTCAGCATGCAAAATTTCAATATAAGGTTTTTGTGAACTGTTGCGGGCTGTGATGAGGTCCGCATGTGCCTTTACCAGTTTTTTCAGTGCTGCTTTATGGAAAATCTCCTGCAGGCAAACATGATCAGCATTCATGCGATAAAGCTGTTCGGCCAACCAATTGATTTTTTGATCAAAGGCTTTTTGGCTATAGCGTTTCCATTTGCCAGTGTCTTTGTTGAAATAATAATTGGTTTTTGCATTTACCAGATTACGAACATTAAATGTCGCGACGGTGAAGCTCTTATTTTGTGTCATGTTAAACTCCCTTTGCCGTAAAAGTTGCACAGAAAATGTGTCTTTTTTAAGCTGCCTTGTTAATAGCGAAGGGAATTAGGAAAAAGTGAGTGTTATAATTCGATAACGCTAGAATTTTTATGATGCAATTTTTTCGTGTACTTTGTGTAAAGTCCAGATTAATATCGTAATGATTAAGAATTTGACGGGGGTGGTTGTGATCGTGATCGGTTTTAATGGTCTATTTCGTCTTATATTTGTCACTTTTTCAGTGGTGATATTGAGCGGGTTTTCAGGGTCAAGTTACCTGAAGAAAAGGTCTTCTAACGACATTTTGCCGGTAAGCTCAATCTATGATGATTTTAACGTAGTTTTCTTCGGAAGCAGCAGTTTCTTGATTGAGGCGGGTGCGACGCAGCTGCTTATTGACGGTTTCGTTACCCGTAAGAAGCATATGTTTATTGGAAGGATTGCTCCTGATCCTTACATGATTGTCGATGTCATTCGTAGGTTTAGGATTTGTACTTCTAAGCCGCATCCTGCCAAGATATGTGCCCACCCCAAGAAAAGGCGTTTAAAAGCCGTTATTCCCGTGCATGGTCATTATGATCACGCTCTGGATTCTACATATTTTGCGGCATGGGCAAATGCTGATTTGTACGGGGACACATCTATCCAGGTTTTGAAACAGGCAAGTCAGGAACATTCTCCGGGACGAACAGAATTTGAATGGGAAAACTTTCACTTCGAAGACATATTTACCGATGACAAAACAGGGCAAAACACTCGGCATTTGGTGATCGGCGATTTAAAGGTGACATTAATAAAAACCAAACATGCGAAAAATATTGCGACGAGCCTTTTAAAGCCCAAGACGTCTGAAAGAATAAGATTTCCAACAAAATTGAGAAATATGGGCCTAGGTGTATCTGTTTCCGTTTTGGTTGAATATAAAAATAAACGGTTCCTGATCTTGCCCTCTGCAGGTCCGTTTGTGCCGTCATTCAAAGACGGGGAACTCGCTGCCGATGTTGTGTTTTTGGGCTTGGGTGGTTTGGGACTTGTTTGGAAGCACACGAGACAAGATTATTGGAATAACATCATCAATGCGACCGATCCAAAACGGGTCATTCCGATCCACTGGGACGGAGATATGGTGCAATTTAACAAAGATAAACAAAAGAATTTCAGTGTTGCCCCAGTTCAGTCTTTTGATAGCACTTTGAAATTTTACGAAGAATTGGCTTCGAAACGCAGCAAGAAGATTGAAATTATCTTTGCGCCTGCTGAAGCCCGTTTTAATCCCTTTTCCGGGCTAAATTGATCTCAGAAGATCGATGAGGCGGGGCTGTACGATCTTGACACCTTGCGGCTCAGTTCATAGTTTTTGCCGCAATGACCACAGCTAAGATAAAACCAGATTATTCATTAACCGGTGAGGCGGCGCAGCGCGCTGTGGATGAAGGTTTGGATAAGATACGTTGGTATCGCACCGATGTGGATAAAAAAGCGCTTAAAAGTTTGATGGAGCGCAAAGATGGGACAGCCATTCGCGATACTGCGATTTGGTTCTTAATGCTTGGAATATCCGGGCTGGTCACAATGCAGTTATGGGGTACGATATGGTGTGTCCCATTTTTCTTTGTTTATGAGGTTCTATATGGTTCTGCTGGCGACAGCCGCTGGCACGAATGCGGTCATGGCACAGCCTTCAAAACTCAATGGATGAACAGGGTCATCTATCACATTGCGTGTTTTATGATGATACGGAATCCTGTTGTCTGGCGCTGGTCACATACCCGCCATCACGCAGATACAATTGTTGTGGGGCGGGATCCGGAAATTGCACTCATGCGTCCGGCCGATCTCATGCGTATAGCATTCAACTTTTTTGGTATCATCGATACGATTAATGGTATCAAAGACATGTTCAGGATTGGGGTCAAAGGTTTAAACGAAGCCGAGCAAACTTATGTGCCAGACGGGCAGGCAAAAAGCGCGATTTTAGCCGCACGGATTTGGATTGGGATCTATTGCGCAACTTTGATTGGCGCGGTTGAAATGGGTTCAGTTTTGCCCTTCATGCTGATCGGATTACCAAGGCTTTACGGTGCTTGGCATCATGTTCTTACAGGCTTATTACAGCATGGCGGACTGGCTGAAAATGTGACGGATCACAGGGCCAATACGCGGACCGTTATGATGAATCCGATCAGCCGATTTGTCTATTGGAATATGAACTATCATATCGAGCACCACATGTTTTTGATGGTGCCATATCATGCTTTGCCTCAGCTTCACGAACGCATCAAACATGATCTGCCGAAGCCCAATGCTTCGATCTTGGACGGATACCGTGAAATGTGGCCAGTCTTGAAAAAGCAGCTGCAGAATGTGAATTTCTATCTCATCCCGGAATTACCTGAGCAGGCAAAACCTTACAGCTGCAAATTTCCTCAAATATAACAGAACAGAGATTTACTCCGCTGGTGCCGACTTTTCTTTCAGAAATGCAATAAGATCCGCACGTTGATCATCTTTTTTGATGCCCGCGAATGCCATTTTTGTTCCCTTTAGGAAAGCACGTGGCTTCTTCAAATAGCCATCCATATTTTCATCATCCCAAACAATGCCAGATTCAATCATTGCCTTTGAGTATTTATAATCTTCAAGCGCGCCCGCTGTTCGACCAAAGATGCCGTAAAGGGTTGGGCCAACTTTGTTTTTACCTTCTTCAAGCGTATGGCACGCAATGCACTTTCTAAAGATTTTTTCGCCTTTACCCACGTCACCTTCAGCCAATACAGGGGTGGAAATTGCAAGAAGGGCACCACATGCCAGCATGGTAATTTTCATCAGTAATCCTCGTTTTAAGCTTTCAAATCAATTTATGATATTGTGGTCGTGCCTTGGAGTGAGATTATTGTCGCACGTTATAACCAGCATTTAGCAAAGCTGAGCCAAGGTTAAATTGATTTGCATCAAAAGATACCGATAAATTAAGCGATTATTCTGGAATGGTTTTATCTTTCATGTAAGCGATCAAATCATCCATCTGATCTTCCTTTTTTATACCGCCAAATGCCATGCTGGTGCCTTTGACATATTCCCGCGGTTTGGCAAGGAATTCGCGCATATTGGTCTCATCCCAGACAATACCGGAGGCAATCAGAGCATCGGAATATTTCACGCCCTCAACAGTTCCAGCCGTGCGGCCAAATATGCCATATAAACTTGGACCCAATTTGTGTTTGCCTTCCTTAACAGTGTGGCATGCAGCGCATTTTTTGAAAACTTTCTTGCCTTTTTTGATGTCACCCTCCGCTGACGCGGACACAGTGAAAGCAAGAAGTGTGGATATCGCAATTGCTGTAAGTTTCATAAATCTACCTTTAAGTGTTGGCTAAGAGTGCGATCTTGATTTGATAAAACAATCAGAGAATAGGGTGAGGTGGTCGGGTCGCACAACGACCACCTCTATCGCAGCCGGCAATTCTTGCGTGATTGCCAAGGTGCAATTTTTTATGCTTATTTTTCGAAAACCATACGAACCGAAACCGGTGTGGTTCGGGTAATGCCTGGAAGCTTGGCGAGTTTCACCATCATGTCGATCCCGTCATCAATCCCAAGATCAGCAGTTGAAACGAAAATGAAATCAGATGTTGTGACGAGCACACGAGAGTCAGACAATGGAGCCACGAGCATTTCCGCTTCGATCTCGACTTCCAAACCAGCCAGCATCAAAGTGGCTTCAATATCAACCAGTCCTGTATCGCCAGGGGCGATTTCTTTGACTTCGTCCATATCAATCTCGCCGATGATTGTCGCTTCTGCACCGCCTTTAAAGACATGTTCAGCCATGCGCTCGTTACGAATATCAATATTGGTTTCTATAGACGTTAGATCAATCTTGATCTCAACTTTGCCTTCCTCTGAGACCGTGGCAACGACATTTTCAAAATGGTGGACCTCACCGGCTACATCTTTCTTGATCGAACCGAAAGCGATGCTGGATTGATCTGCAACAGAAGTCCAAGCTGCATGTCCGCCAGCGATTACTGCGCTGCTTGTGAAAATTGTAGCCGCTCCGATGACCGTGCCCGCAAATAGATGTTTAAAATTCATTTATATGTTTCCTCCGAATTTTGATCGCAAGACCAAGATTCATAATTATCTATGACGGTTTAGATCTGTGCGATTATGGAGTGAACGTCGAAGCTCGGAAAATTATTCGATTAATTTTTGTGTTTTTTTCTAACTATCTGAATTTGTTTGATTAAAAACGAAAAACACCGAAATCGCGATGGCGAATTCGGTGTTAAGTGAACAATAATTCAAGTTCAAGAACCTCATTGAACTCAAATATGTCTAAGGTTTATCTGGAGAGAGATAAACGGAAAAAAAGTGAGGCTGGAGTATTGCGGGGTGCTCTCCAGCCTCCTCTCAATGCTCATGGTCGCTAATCACATTGAGATTTTCTGAATAACCAATTGGCGGTAATCGCCTATTTGGCTATCCTGTATTTAAAAGTTCCAATCCAGCCTCTTTTGCTGAATGTTTCGTCTGCATTTCAAATTCAGCCCGCACATTGACCAGATCACAGACTTCCTCGCTCCGCTGCGAGAAGACAGCAATTGTTTTCGCAGCCATTTCGTCTATTCGTTGCGAAATTCCATTCAGTTTTTCGTCGGCGAAAATGGTTTTATTATGAGCTTTTGTATCGTTCGTGGCCATGGTTTCTTCCGCAATTAATTCAGCTTTTGTGATCCGATTGACTGCTCGAATAATTGAATAATTCGCAATTTTTACGAGTGTCTAGGAGGCAAAATTGTAACATTAAGCTGGACCCATTAAGTTAATAAATGCTTTAATAAAACTATGACTTGGTGTCAGTAAACTTTGATATTTAAAGTATATAATTTTTTTTATTTTATTTTACAAGTATAAATTAATTAATACTAAATTCTTATCAGCTTAATTGGATAAACCTATGATGGTTGAATTTAAACGGTTTTTTTCGGTAATCTTACTGTATTAGAGATGCCTGCCACTACAAAATGTCCATTAATCTGATACTTTTTTAACAAATTTTGGTGGCAAATTTTGGTGCATTTTTTTGGTAATTAGCGAGTTGGATTGAAATAACGCAGTTGCAACTTTCTAGATTAAATTTTTGCGTGCAGTATTTTCACTTGGATATGGGATTAAATTAGTTTTTTGAAGGGAAATGGCTGGATAGATTCGCCAAGAATCAATTGATTGCTTCAACCAATTGTTCTAGTCATCGATGTCTCACCTGGTTATCGTTGAGGGGCGCAGATGGCTATGATTGAAAATACACAAAAACCATTGTGGCTGGTTTTCGCGCCTTCTATATTTCTATTTGTTTGGTCGACAGGCTATGTCGCAGCCAAATTTGGTCTCGGTTTTGTTGAGCCCTTCACATTTTTAGTGCTGCGTTATGGCGTGATCGTGATCATCATTGCGGTATTATATTTAGTTCTGCGTCCACCTTTGCCGAAATCTGGTAAAGATTGGGTTCATCTTTCCATTGTCGGTTTATTGATGCAGGCAGTCTATTTTGGTTTTTGCTATATGGCATTCACCTCAGGGATGGCGGTGGGCACTTTGTCGCTGCTTTTGTCGTTGCAGCCGATACTGGTCGGCCTCGTCGCACCGCGCTGGTCTGGTGAGGCTGTAGTTATGAAGCAATGGATGGGGTTGTTATTAGGTTTGTCCGGCGCCGTCATTGTGATTTTAGCAAGGTCAGACATCGAACCGCCGACGATCATCAGTTTCACATTTGCGTTTTTAGCGCTTGCCGGCATAACTGGCGCTTCTTTGTGGGAAAAGCGTTTTGGCACCTCCCATCATCCAGTAACCGCTAATTTCATTGGTTTTGCAGCAGGCCTTTTGGGCGTATTACCATTTATGTTGATATTGGAGGATTTAACGGTGAGCTGGTCCTGGCAATTGGTAATATCCTTGGCCTGGTTAGTCATTGGATCATCATTAATAGGTGTCGGACTTTTATGGGCCATGATAAGGGCAGGGGATGTCACAAAGGTCTCTGCACTGTTTTACATGGTGCCACCACTTGCCGCATTCTTTGCGTGGATGGTGTTAGATGAACACATGCCCGTTTTAGCCTGGCTGGGCATGGGAGTTGCTGCTTTGGGGGTTTATATTGCCACACGTAAATCTCAGACGCAGCCGTCCTAACGACATGAACTGCGAAATATGAGTTATTAAGATTACGCGCTGTAATCTAGCTGAAAATACTCACGACAATCAGAACTGAAATGCCGAACAGACCCAGCGTAAAGGCTTTGGCAAAACCTTTTCCGGAACTTTGTGGCGCAATATAAATCAAACGGGAACTCGGGACGTAACGCATGTGTTTACCTCACTGGTTGCAGGTGTGAATGGGATTACAATGCCTGATTCTTCTCAAAAGTCGAAATCACGTAACGTAACTTAGTGTTCGTAACCCTTCACATTGTAAGGCAGAAATAAGGCAAATGCTTAGATTGGCGCGTTGAAACCAATAATATTGGCTTGGATTAATTCCTGCGCACGCCGTGGCAGAATTCATTGCCTGAACTGGTATTTGTCACGCATTCGACAAATGAACCCAATTCTTGGCGGTCGCGCGGGATGCCGCGTTTTCCGTTGATCTTCACGCCAGTCTTATCATGCGCAATGATGGTTTTATTACTGGATGGCCAAGTGAATGTTTTAAAATATTCTGCTTGTTCCCCATTACCTTTTTTATGAACCGTCGCTGAACACTTATTGCGTTCAAGCTCGGATCGATTACGCAAAACAAAGCAGTCCGTCATATATACGGGTTCGTCAAAGGCACGCTGCGAAGCCAGTTCGGAAAGGGTTGCCTTGGGATTGGCCATCGCAATTGCGCTTAGGAATTGATCGAAGAAAAACGCATTGCCATAAGGATTTTTTTCAAAGGTATAGGTGCTGCACTCACCCTGTCCGAAATCAACAGAAGTGGATGAATCAGACCCACATCCTTGAATGCCTGCGTTTATGAGCGCAACTGGCCCATAGCTTTCCTCTGCGGAAGGTGTTGAAACCTCACGTGAGAAAATGCACTGGCCGCCGCCATTGTCATCTCCTGCCGGCGAGGGGGTGTTCAGCGCAATCCGCGCAGCCTGGCCCTCTGCACGCGCTGTTTTATAACCTGTCGAGGCATCGCCATTATACTGAAAGGATTCAAACCCTGTGATTTCCAGCCCTGAGGCAAAATTGAGAGGCCGATAATTGGTTGTCAGACCAACAGGCCAGCTCAAGATGTTCATGCAAGCATTGTGGGCATGATGAAGTTCCATACGCTCAGGTGGACGCCAACCCAACACGTCAATATTCCAACGTCCCACTTGGTCCACTGTTGTAATCTCATAGAAATCCTCTCCTTCATGATCAAACATTTTCTCGATCAGGTCGGAGGTCATGATGGGTTGAGAATGTCCGAAGAAGACTTTATTGGCCTCAATAAGGAGATTGACAACACTGTCGAGCACTACTTTGAGCGCTTTGTCGATCTGCTCATCAGTGTAATCGGCGCGATTGGGTATGCTCAATGATGGGCGGTGAAATCCAAGCCTTGCTGTGAAGTGCATGGCGCGTTTTGAGCCGATATAGTCGCCAGCAGCTTCCGTGCCAAACATGAAGGCGATCGAGCAGGCAGACAAGCACGCATCATTTTGATCAATCACTGTTGTGACCACATCATTTTGAAAATACTTGGCGAGTTTGAGCGCTTCGTTTAATGACCCGCCAGCACTGTTGAGGCAAAGCGCATAGCCG
This sequence comes from Rhizobiaceae bacterium, assembly GCA_017644105.1. Taxonomy (GTDB): domain Bacteria; phylum Pseudomonadota; class Alphaproteobacteria; order Rhizobiales; family Rhizobiaceae; genus Lentilitoribacter. The sequence continues at coordinate 24,411 of JAEPMD010000012.1, forward strand.
GGGTCATATCGTTCTAGATCAACAATTTTGTTGTTTTTTACGAAAGCCGTTAATTTATCAGTGTCGCCAGGGCTAATCACCCCATCCAATTTAACCTTGCAATAGGGGCTGTCGGGTACGGAGATCTCGGCAGCTTTTGCGACATGCGCTAGACCCATCATCAGCACAAAGACGGTCAGTGCTGCCAATGCAAAGCGCGAAAGTTTGACACTTATTCGTACAACCATGGATCAATCCCCCCAAACACTTTGTCAGGCTAAGATAAAGCGCACAAGGAAAGCAAGTCTCATTGCAATAAAAATCTTGAATATATGCAACCTTGACTATCAATTATTGAAATGCAACTAATAAGAGAAAATTGGAGCATTACATGCAGAGAGTTTGGATTTATTTGTCGGTGATATTGATCTCCATCGCAGCTTTTAGTCTGGGTTGGGATTCTGGCCAAGTTCAAGCGCAAGACATAGAGAGCGAAGGTATAACACTCATTGACGAAACCCCATCTCCCGCGCAGCTGGATCAGCAGAAGCTTGAAGCGAATGATGGCGTTCAGGTTGAGGCGACAAGAGGGAGGCAGGAACAAACAAGCTGGGGTTTGAGCCAACAAAGCTACTCCATAAAAACCCCCTACGAGGTCTATCTAAGCGGGGCAACGATAGTTTTGGCTATTTCCATGGCAGTTTTGCTCTGCGCAATGGCGGCGATTGGCAAGCTAACGGAAATGTTCATTCAATCATTTATCGTGATTATGGCAATCTTTGCGGCGCTGTTTTTGATGGTTGCCGGATATGATGAAAAACAAGTGGCTCCCGTATTTGGAATACTAGGTTCTGTCTTGGGCTATGTTTTCGGCAGAGCGCAAGCAAATAGAGGGGAACCCAACAAAGTACCGGTCCAGGCATCAAATGCACCAGCTGCAAAGCCTGCAGGTAACGGATGATGTTGGCCAATAACGATTAAGTCGCCAACATATAGCCTTAAAAAAGGAACATCAGATGCGTAAAGTTAGGCCAGTCATATACGTCTTATTTAGTATGTTTTTTACAGCTCCATCATTGGCAGGTGATGGGGGTGTTGGCGCTGGGCAAACACTTTCCGACGGCAGGACAGGCGGGTCCGGAATAGCCGCAGACAAAAATTCCTTCGATTTACCACCCCCAGGATCTGGTTGGGATTGGGAAGAGAAACCAATACCCATATATCCAAAAGAAATAATAGTGCAGCCATCCACAGAGATTACGCCAAAGGCAATGCCAGAGTTAATAAAAAGGCGCGCACCTGCACTTGTGAGCCCGGTATTATTATATCCAGACAGATTTACCGGATTACGCGTTCGAGAAGGGCGAGTAGGTGTTATTAACCTGACCAATACAAAATTGAATTTCACTAGAGACTCAAAATTGATCCCTATGGAAGAAAATGAAGTGATCACATTTGAACTCGATGGCGTCGCTGATACAAAAGTCTCCATAAGGTTTGGCGACCAAGAACAATATACATTGCAAAACGGGACTTTTTACAAAATCTATCGCAATGGCGATAATTGGTCATTTGCGAAACTCGATGAATGAACCGTCATCCTAACCTGGGATTAATGCCCTCACGCGGTTGTTACGTGTATTATGTTCAAGTTCCACAAGACCCAATAGCTCAAGAACCGGGGGCACATAATTGGCAAACCGTCCGCGATAGCCTTTGCGTAAACCATAATAGCCGCCAACGGGATTTTCTGCCGATCTTGCCCAGGCTTCGACCGTGTTGTCTTTAACCGGTTTACCCTCATCTGCGTTGCCCAGCAGCATCCAGTCTCCGTGAGCAAGGAGCATTTGATGTAAATCTTCAATCGCGCGCAATTGATAAGATAGCTGAGTTTTCCCGACTTGAATGACCAAGGCTGGTGTGTCTTTGGTCATACCCTTCCAAGCTTGAAACTCAGAGCTCAGCGGCGGGGTTTTTAAGATCCACGGATCATCTTCTTCACCGGTTCCATAAGTAATCATACTCATTTGGTTTTGGCCTCCGCGAGGCGTTTAACACCAAGGACGAACTTTTCAAATGAAGGCGCCATATCTGGCATCGAATTCCAAATAAGTGGCACCATTAGTCCGGTATAATCTTCGCGTAGTGTAAAGATTGTTTCGTCGCCATCTTCGGTGAGGTTAAAAACGCGTGTGCCTTTAAAAAGGCCAAAGGGCATGCCGCCTTGCCAGATCATTTTGCGTTGATAATCCATTTCGATGATCTTAATCGGAAAAGCTCGATCACCACCGACTTCAGCCCATAGCTTGATTTTATTGCCTAGGCGGATGTCACCATCAATTCGTGTTACGCCCACATCGCCGTCGACGAGTGTTTTCGCGTGGGTCAAAATCTCCCAAATTGTGTTGGGGTCCGCGTCAATCTTACTGCTAAATTCGTTGTATTTCACAAGGGGTTCCTCGATTTTTGAGTGCAATTGACCCAATCATATAAACAGCCTTATATGACATTTTATGTCATATTTGAATGAAGGTGATAAATTTTGCGTGCCGCCAGATTATTGCAGATCATGCTCCTACTCCAAAATAGGGGGCGCATGTCTTCGCTCGAATTAGCTGATGAGCTGGAAGTTACACGGCGAACGATCCTGCGAGATGTTGATGCAATGACTGAGGCAGGGTTGCCAATTGTTGTCTTGCAAGGCAATCAGGGCGGTATCGAGCTCGGTTTTAATTACCGCACACGTTTGACGGGGCTCTCGACAGATGAAGCGCGGGCGCTCGCAGTGATTTTGTCAAAGCCAATGCCCGAGCTCGATGCAATTGGTCTTTCGAAAGCCGGCGGCTCTGCGCGACGGAAGCTGATTGAATCTTTGCCGGATAGGTCTCGTCATATTGTGAAGCAGATGCAAAGTGAATTGCAGTTTGAAGAAACTGAGCCGGAAAACCCTGATCCTCGGATTGCTGCATTCTCAGCGGCTATACCAAGACGAAACATCGTTCGCATCAATGCGCGTTCTGCCAATCCGCGCGCCATTCACCCCATTGCGCTGATCAGTACTTGTCAGGGTTGGCAGATTATCGACCAATTATCGGCAGACATACCCATTCCACTGGACGATTGCGGGGATATCAATATTTCAGCGAAGTGTTTTTAGTGAGTAAAGATTTAAAGTTGTACTTGACGTATTATACAACCTAGAATAGCTTTATATGAAAATGCTATTGTGAGGTGCAAAAATGCGATTATTAAAAGTATCAGCGGCGATGCTGTTTTTCATAATATTGTCTGGATGCGCATATGTTTCGTCGTATTCTTACGATGCGAGTGACTATACCAATGGGATTAGAGTTCCTGATCAAATCCCCTTACTTGTGGTTACTGGCTCAGAAACAAAGGTTATCTACGCGGGTAATCCAAACAAAGGTTCTGCGCTTCGATTTGGTTCATTTCTGGCCAAACATAATTTTGAAGCGACATTTAGTGGTGCAAACTTGACCAGTATAAAAAGTGATCAGGACACCACTGAAGTCGGTTTGAAATTGATTGAACTTGTTCAGCAATCTATCGAAGAAGGAACACCGATAGGGGCTGCCTTTAGTGGTGAAGAAGGAGAAACCAGTGGAGCAGGTAACCTTTACGGTGTGTTCAAGTTTGAGTTTGATGAATTGGGTGAGTTTGTTGGATTAACGCCACTAATTTCATCATCTGGACTAATCGTGGTTCCGCAGCAAACGACACAAACTTATCAGCCCGGCGAGGGCACGAAAGAAATACAGTAAATCCAATGCAGAAACTGTCCATGAACTTATGGGATATAAGACGTTCTGTGATTGCAAAGTCAGATGATTTGGATCGACTTCCCAATTTATCCCACGTCACTCTTGGCGAAAAAGTAAGGAAAGGTGTTCCTACTGGAGAGCGCGCTGTGGTTGCTTATGTTTCGAAAAAGAAAGAGCGGTTAGAAGAAGATGAGAAATTCCCCAGCAGTTTTAGCTGCCAGAAAGTAAATGGTGATTTCGTTGGTGATATCCAAACAGATGTTCAGGAAATCGCAGGGGAGATTAGAGCATTCGGGCTTCGATCTGGACACGTTATCCGCGGTTTTGATGGCGATCATGGTGTCAGCGCGCTGGCCTACGAAAATGAAATGGGTCAAAAACGACTTATGACGAATGCGCATGTCGTTGTTGATGTAGAAAATAATGGAGCAACTGGTCTCCCATCTTTTAAAAATCGTGTTGATAATAATTACTATCAGCTGGGTAAGTTGCAGGCTGTGTCAAAACTGCGCGCTGGTATGACTACAACGCATGATGTTGCTGTAATTGAAGTTCCATCGGCATATGATCTGGATGAATTTATGATCCAAGATCAAACGAATGACATTGATCGAATTGCTGGCATCTCGACATTGTCAAATCATAATTATTGGTTTGTTGTCGGGGGCGAGAAATTTGAATGTGGATTCCCCGAGCGTGTAGTCAAAAAGCTACCCGTAAAAGTGGATGGCGTTATTGTACATTATGCCGAGTGCTGGCAATTTAGAATGACGCGTGGTCGCGCAAAACCTGGGCAATCAGGCGCATTAATTTGCCGAAATGCAGGCGCCGAGATTATTGCCTGCGGGATGGTATTTGGTGGTATAGAGCCTTCGCATATTTTCGCCTTTCCTTTCAATAAAATGTGGAATAAATTTAAAAAGTTCTGACGATCAATATTTCAAGCTGACTTATTGAGTAGCCACCCATTAATGACCTCATTTTGAAATATCTCATGCATCATCGACTGACCGGATTTCGCGGGCTGGGTTACCAGCTACAATCATTCTCGAGGCTACATCTTTAGTTACGACCGATCCGGCTGCCACAACAGCGCCTCGGCCGATAGTAACGCCGGGCAGTATGATTGCACCGGCACCAATCCAGGCATAATCTTCCACTGTTATCGGATGGGCATAATTGACCACGCTAAAAGGCAGTTCACTGCCTTCTTTTGGTGGACCGAAGCGATCTTCAGGGCGTAGGGGGTGCGTATCGGTGATAAACTGAACATTGGGTCCCACCGCTACATGGTCACCCAATGTGATCATATTGCCGTCTAGGAATGTTGCGCCAAAATTGACGAACGTCCATTTGCCGATTTTAACATGGCGGCCATATTGAATGTTAAACGGAGATAAGACGATCGCAGGACCGCTTCCTTCGGCGAACAGATCTTTATTGGCTTCTATGCGTGCCTTAAAGTCATCATTGGGGATGGCATCCAATTTTGCCTTGGCCTTGGCCGCTTCGCGTTTGAGCTCGAAGAGGTAAGGATCGCCGCCGCTATGGGCGCGGCCAGCCATCATATCCTCATAGTTCTTGTTGGACATTTTGTTTTCCTTACTACGCGCGATGGGCGCGTCGCCAAATGACATAAAACCGTAAGATCACCATGATCAAGAAGGCGGCAATCAGGCTCAGTTCGAGCGGAACGTAATTTAGCAAACCAACATAAATCGCACCGCCAATGAGAGAAATCGTTGCATAAAGATCCTGCTTGAGGACAGTAGGGGTCAGACCACATAGAACATCGCGGATCATACCGCCCACGCAACCTGTCACACATCCCAATATAATCGCAGCTATAAAGGGGAGTTCTGCATCAAGCCCGGCTTGGACACCAACGATTGTAAAGAGTGCGAGACCGATCGCATCAAAATATTGCAGCAAAGCATCGCGCTTGCCGGTGCCTTCTTTGAGTTGTCGGCCGATAAAATGTGCAGCCAAACTGACGGGGATAGCGGTGAGGAGATATGTCATATCCTCCATCCAGAAGACAGGTGTCGCACCGATTAAAAAATCGCGCACTGTTCCACCACCAACCGCTGTAGTCACGGCGAGTACAGCGGTACCAAATGGGTCAAAACCTTGTCGGACGCCTTGAAGAGCGCCAGAAGCGGCCATCACAGCTGTCGCTGCAACAGTTAGCACAATCAAAATTGTATCAAGCGGCGCCATTTATCCCCCAAACCCAAAACAATTTCGAACATATCTATGCATATTACGGCTGACAAGTTGGCTATTGTATAAGATTGCCGCGCTGCAAGGTTTTTGCTAACGCTTAAGGACCTATAGTCTGGTGATCAGGATTTTAAATTTACCCTCTTAGAACAAATGCTCTAAGTCTTCTTCCCTTCTGGTACATCCACCCAACCGCCAGATTTGCCAGCTTCAAACAGCGCGTCGATAACACACTGGTTGTGCAATGAGCTTTCAAGGGAGAGAACTTCAATTCCTTCAGGCTGTGCTTCGCCTTTAATATGGCGGGCAAATGCTTCAACTTGGTGGGTGTATTGATTAACATCAGGGAAGCGGAACGTTGTGATTTCGCTACGGTCGATATTATGGAGTGTCACGCTATCATCACCATATTTGCCAGCATTAAATGGTGCAGACATCTCAATCCAGCCTTTATCACCATGGAAGACCATAGATTGGCGTAGAGCCATTTGCGTAGACACATACATCGATAATTCAAATCCCTCAAAGGCAATGCGGTTGATTGAATGTGTATCCGTGCCGAATTTTGGATCGATGCGAATATCTGACATCACCTGTTTGGGCTCTAAGCCTGTTGCGAAACGCGTCGCAGCAACTGGGTAAATCCCGATATCGAGTAGAGCGCCACCACCTTTTTTGGGATCGTTGCGCATATTATTGGCGTCATCATTGAAATAGGTGAAGGATCCCTGCACGTGAGTGAGGGTACCAATCGCACCTTCTGCAATCAGTGACCGCGCTTTCAGCCATTGCGGATGATAGGTGATCATCACGGCTTCTGCGACGGTCACTTTATTACGGCCTGCGGCGAGAATGATCGCATGGATCTCCTCAGCATTGAGTGAGATCGGTTTTTCACACAAAACATGTTTGCCTGCATTGGCTACCTCTATCGACCAATGCGCATGATCTGAGGTGATTAGAGGGATGTAAACCGCATCGATTTCATCAGAGGCCAGCAATTCGTCGTAAGAACCAAAAGCATGGGGCACTCCAAATTGCGCGGCAACCTCTTCGGCGCGCGCTAAATTTCGTGACGCAATGGCTGTGACGACAGAATTGTCCGAGCGCAAGATCGCTGGAATAACGTCTTTCACGCCAATTTTCGCCGTTGATAATATTCCCCATCTCAGCATGTTGCTCTCCCGCAGATTCGATCAATAACCTGAAGCTTATATCAGCTTTTGCCAATTATAAAAAACACACAATTAAATGATGGGTGCTGATGTTTATGCGCTTGCGTATACAGTCGTAATAATGTCATCTAGATCTGTTAGCTGCGCGGTTTGAGGAGATTTTTATGACACAATTGTTGACGCGAAACGGCGCATCTTTATCCCGTTTGACCTTTGGCACCATGCAGTTTGGCGGAAATGCGGATCTTGAACAAAGCAAATTGATGTATGAAGCTGCCCGCGACGAAGGCATCAATCATTTTGACACAGCCGTCGGCTATAATGGTGGTGCGTCGGAGAAGATCTTAGGCACATTTATCAAGCAAGATCGCGATGATGTGTTTATCGCGACCAAAGTTGGTTATGTCGGTGGCGCGTCTAAATCCAATATTCAAAAGCACTTTGATATTTGCAAACAGCAACTCAATGAAGACGCGGTTGATCTATTATACATGCACCGTTTCGACAACGATACACCGCTTGAAGAAACATTTGAAACACTGGCGGAACTGCAAGCCTCAGGACAGATCAGATATATCGGTGTGTCCAATTATGCGGCCTGGCAAATTATGAAGGCGCAGGATATTGCAAAATCCTTGTCGACGAAAATTGATGTGGTTCAGCCGATGTATTCGCTGGTAAAACGCCAGGCAGAAGTTGAAATCATCCCTGTTTGTATGGATCAGAATATTCAACTCGTGCCATATTCACCGCTTGGTGCTGGTCTACTGACTGGTAAATATGCAACGGGTGGCACAGGGCGCCTCACCGAAGATGCGCGTTACAAAGCACGCTATGATCAGTCCTGGATGCATGAAACAGCGGCTGAATTGTCTTTGATGGCAGCCAGGTTGCAGACAAACCCTGCCACTTTAGCTGTTGCCTGGGTGAAAGCGCATCAGGCTCACCCATCGCCCATTATCTCAGCACGCTCTGTGCTCCAGCTTTTGCCATCGCTAAAGGCTGAAAATTACCCCATAAGCGAGGAGCTGTACAAACAGATCACCGAGCTGAGCATGACCCCAGCGCCAGCAACTGATCGCCTCGAAGAAGGGTAGAGCGAGCGCGGTTGCTCGCAATTCGTTAGGATGTCGTTTCCACCAACCTCTCCAAATGCCAGATTTTGGAGACAATTTGCCATCCGTTTTCACCGTAAACAAAGCCAAGATGGTCAACATAGACGTTTTGGTGCGCGCGCAGTCTGATTTTCACCGTTGCGCAATTGGGTGATAAGTAATCGATCATCAAGATCTCATCTTCGCGTTCCTGATTTTTGCTTTCGGGCGATGTTCGCGTTGCAACATCATTGCTAAAACTCTCGATCGGTTCGACAAAAACCTTTCCATTATCAACGTCAAATAGGCTTGAGGTCTCATGAAAAACGGAATTGAGTTTTTCCGTATTACATTCGTAGAGCGCGTCGAAATAAGTTTGAACAGCATCGATTAAACTTTGATGTGATGGCATGGTTTTGATCTCCGTAATTAAGTGATGATCTAGACTTGCCACAGCAGATAAATCTGCGATACTGGCAGATATGACAATATACAGTCGGATTCTGCCATTATGAAAAGTGAACACCAGATTGATAAAAAGAGCCAGCTCGTTTGCGTGCTGGCCTATGATGGTCTTTGCACCTTTGAATTTGGCATAGCGGTCGAGCTCTTTGCATTGCCCAGACCGGAATTTGATCATTGGTATCAATTTGCCGCCGTTAAAGCTGAATCAGGGCCTGTGCGAGCCACAGGTGGTATTATGATCGATGCAGAACATGATCTATCTTTTTTAGAAAATGCAAGCCTGATCCTAATCCCAGGTTGGCGCGGAGTGGATGCACCTGTGCCTGAGGAATTATGTCAGGCACTGAGAGCGGCACACAAAAATGGCGCGCGCATAGCGTCAATCTGCTCAGGTGTTTTTGTCTTGGCAGCATCTGGTTTGCTCAATGGGAGCAGGGCGACAACCCATTGGCGCTATACAGACCAGCTTCGTGAAAAATATCCCGAAATTGAAGTCGATCAAGATGTGCTCTTTGTCGAGGAAGATCGTATCTTCACCTCTGCTGGGTCCGCGGCAGGCTTAGATCTTGGACTTCATATAATTCGTAGTGATTTTGGCGCAAAAGCTGCAGCCAACGTTGCAAGGCGCCTTGTGCTTCCAGCGCAACGTGACGGCGGGCAAAGGCAATTCGTTCCGCGCCCTGAACCAAAAACCAGATCAGGCACTGGCCTTTCGGAATTGCAAGATCAAATTCGTGCCGCACTTAATGAAGCTTGGCCGATCGAACGCATGGCTGATGAAGCCGCAACCAGCGTGCGTACACTTGCGCGCAAATTCACCGACGAAACAGGGACAACGCCACTTAAATGGCTGACAACAGAACGCATTGCACGCGCGGTTGAATTGCTGGAAAACGACGACGTGCCGCTGAGTGATGTTTGGAGCGCCTGCGGCTTTGGATCTGCTGAAACCTTCCGCCGTGAATTTCGAAAAACTATGGGTGTGCCTCCCGTTAGATATCGTGAGCGGTTAGGGGCAGCAGTGTAAATTCGAATTCCCGATTTCAAACAAGAAATGCCGCGCTTGAAGGTCAAACGCGGCATCATTTAAGCTTAAAACTGTCTTGACCTATTCGCTACTCGAGCGTGCCCAGAGATTGATATCTTCTTCGGATGAATATTCATCGATCAAAGCCAATTCTTCAGCTGAGAAATCAAGGTTTTCAATCGCACCACAGCAATCTACCACTTGCGATGCACGGGACGCGCCAATTAGGGCCGTTGTAATGCCGCCTTCGCGTAGCACCCAAGCAAGCGCCATTTGCGCTAGTGTTTGACCACGGCCTTCAGCAACTTCATTGAGCTTTTTAATCGACGCTAATGAGCGCTCATTGATAAAGCCATCCAGCAAAGATTTGCCCTGTGTCGCACGCGAACCTTCTGGAATGCCGTTGAGATATTTATTGGTCAACATGCCTTGCGCAAGTGGTGTGAATGCAATGGAACCCACGCCCAGTTCTTTTAGTGTATCTTTCAGACCATCCTTTTCCACCCAACGGTTGAGCATATTGTAACTTGGTTGGTGAATAAGCATTGGTGTGCCTAAGTCTTCTAGGATCTTCACAGCTTGGCGCGTACGCTCTGAATTATAAGACGAAATCCCCGCGTAAAGCGCTTTACCGGATCGCACGATCTGATCAAGTGCGCCCATTGTTTCTTCCAATGGTGTGTTTGGGTCAAAACGGTGGGAGTAGAAGATATCGACATAATCAAGCCCCATACGCTTTAAACTCGCATCACAAGAAGCGATCAAATATTTCCGGCTACCCCATTCGCCATAAGGGCCGTCATACATTTTATATCCCGCTTTGGATGAGATGATCAATTCATCGCGATAGCCACGAAAATCTGTTTTCAAAATCTCGCCAAAAGCTTCTTCTGCGCTTCCAGCAGGCGGGCCATAGTTATTGGCCAAATCAAAATGAGTAATCCCATTGTCAAATGCAGTGCGACATATATCAACTTTAGTATCGTGCGGTGTATCACCACCAAAATTGTGCCACAAACCCAATGAAATGGCAGGCAATTGCAGGCCGGAATTGCCGCATTTGCGATAGGTCATTTTTTCGTAGCGATCAGCTGCGGGTGTATAGGTCATATATGAACTTTCAAATTAGATGGATAATTCCCGAGGGAGGGTCAATTTATTTGAGTCTTAAAGAAAAGACCAGTCTGACATATTTTATAATTCTGATCAGAATACCTGTAAAGACTGGTTATGAAAGCCTAGACGCGACCTTGCATGTCCTCAGCAAGCTTTCGGTAGATATCGAGCAATATCTCCTTATCCGGATTATCAACATCACGGCATATGCGCGGATAGGTAACATAAGCAAAATGATCAGGGCTGAGGTTTGGCCAATTTGCGCGTTGCTGCAATATCACTTGCGCAGCCTGATCTCGGTCACCCATTAAATTTAAGATCGCAGCCCGTCTTATAGTCGTGTAAGGGATCTGGAAAATCTGCGCGGCTTTTTGCTCAGCTTCTAACGCTTGTTCTAATTCACCGCGCAACATATGCAGCCAACCAATCCAGGTCAGTGTGACCCATCTGACAGGATTATCCGCACTTAATGATTGATCAAATGCGATGGCTTCTTGCAAAACCCGCACGGGAGGCGGAAGGCAGGAGAATGGCAGAACATTAACGAAGAACCCGGCAAATCCGTGATTGGGTGCGAGTTCAAGGACACGATTTTGCAAACGAATTGAATCGTCCAGATTGCCAGCATGCCAGTTATATTGGGCGACATTGAAAATCGTATTTGGGTCGCCTGCGTTCAGTTCAACAGCAAGTTGGGCACTTTCTTCTGCCTCATCTAACGCTTTTTGTGTGTTGGATGGTCCGTCTACAGCCGCGAGATAAGCGAGCTTATCTGCAAGAACAGAATAGGCGGGTCCAAAATTAGGGTCCTTTTGAATGGCAAGACGTGCGAGCGCAACACGCTCTTTCTCCCACTCGAGCGTACTCTTAGCAGGGCCCGGAACCCACGTAGCGAGCACAAATAATTGCGCTGCAGACAGGCGTCTGGGATCGCGCCCTTCAAGCGCGCGAACCGATGCACCAAAGAGCTGGCTATTCACATCGCGTGTGACTTGCGCCAATAAATCTTCGCTCTCTTCTCGGGCATATGTGTTGCCCCAAACCAGCTCCATCGTCCTTCCATTGAGCAATTCTATTGAGATTAGCCGATTGGATTGGGTCCCCAGAAAGCTTTGTTCAATGATGAAATCAGTTGGTGCATTAACATCATGGTTCTCTGAAACAAGGACTGTAAGCGATGAGTTCCGTGACAATGCCTGCCTGAATTCCTGGACAAACTGAACGTCTTTACTATCCAGATCACTTTCAGCTTCAAGCCCCCCATGAATGGCGACACTAATCGTATCTATGTCATTGCTCGTTTCAACTGTTTGTGGGAGGCCGTGATGTTCATCACGATGCTGCAAATATGTAACGCCGGCGATAAGCATGATCACCGCGACGGTCGCAAGTGTAAAGCCTATAATTTTGTACTTGGAGAATTTAGAATTGAATGAAATTTTGTCTTTCTCATTTTCAGCAGATTCCAAATTGACGTTTTGATAGGAGAATTCTGGTCGGTAACTGCCACGTGGCACATCAATCCGAACAGGGTCATTGGCACCAGCGCCTTCATAGTAAGCGGCGAGTTCCTTGCGAAGCCGACCCGCTTGAACGCGCACGATCGGGTCAATCTGTGAATCAAAATCTTCCGAACGGCCAAACGCATCAATGGCTATTGAATAGGCTTTCAATCCAGCCTCATTGCCGTTTAATTTTTGCTCGATGATATAGCTTAAAAACTTTTGCAAGTTAGGAGACGTGGCAAATTCTTCGGAAGATAAGATCCGATCAAGAGACTTCATGATCTCTCCACGTGCGACCTGTTCCACCAAACTTTTCACCCTTCCTTCCCGTAGGGAAAAGTACCAGTTGTGATATTGAAGGAGCAATGCTGCAACTTGTCAAGCAAAGAGCGCGTGGTTTTTGAAGTTGAATTCGAAGCTAATTGGAATAGAAATTTTCAAAAAAAAGAATATCAGGGATTATATTTTATAAATTTAGAAATTCATGTGTTGAAAATATAAGTTATAGGAATAAAATAGGAAATTGTCCTCTTGTGTTGGTAGTGAGTTTTCCCAACTTTATATTGTATATCAGTCCTATGGTAATTACTGATTGTTGCGTAATTTTTAAAAAAATTTACTAAAAACTCCTGATTATTGTCATTCTGGAAACAATAAAAGATTGCAACCAGTTTCAAAAATGGCACTTATTTTTTGACCTGAGCAAGATCAAAAATCAGGTTGCTTTGAAAAGCGCAATCTTTCGTGTGTAACGGGGTGATCAAAGCTTAATTCAGATGCATGAAGGCATAGGCGAGGAGATGCTTCTAACGCATCACCTTCAGCATAAAACACATCCCCCAAGATCGGATGCCCTATCTCAAGCATGTGCACTCGCAACTGATGTGAGCGGCCTGTGATGGGGTGGAGCGCAACCCGTGCGGATTTAAATCCGGCATCGTTTTCCAACGTCTCAACCACTTCATATTCGGTTTTGGCTGGTTTGCCGTTTTCAAAATCCACCATTTGCTTGGGCCTGTTTGGCCAATCCACAAATAACGGCAATTCGACAACCCCCTGATCATCATCTGGGTGCCCTGCGACCAAAGCATGATATAATTTGCCAATGTTCCGCGCTTCAAACTGCATGGATAAATTGCGATGTGCATCAGCGTTAAGTGCCATGACAATTAGGCCGGATGTATCCATATCCAGCCGATGCACAATGCGTGCCGTTGGAAACATTGTCTGGGCGCGGCTTACCAAACTGTCCTGTCTACCTGGTCGTGTGCCAGGCACCGATAAGAGGCCACTGGGCTTGCTAAACACAACTAATTGGTCATCTGAATATATCACTTCCGGCATGTCAGCAGGAGGCTGGTAATCAAATTCGATGAGATTTGACGGTGTTTGATCGCGTTCCTTGGGGATTTTCTTCTTCCAAGGTTTGTTTTTGCCGGGCTTGGTTATTTTGCCGGCACTGCGATGATTTGAATGTGATGCCATGGGCTGCTTATCTAACGTCAGAGATCGGATGGCAAGGGCTGAGAATGGAAGTTTGTATTTTTGAATATAATCTTTTGGGAACGTTATTTGAAAAAACGCGTTGAAAATTAACTGCTCGCAATTTTGAATTTCAGCGCTAACATCTACTCATGAAAGAATCATACGGCGTCGAGATCACCACAGATAAACGTCATATTGAGTTTGAACGTGTCTGTACATTTCTACAAAGCACCTATTGGGGAGCGGGGCGATCACCCTTTGCCATCCGTACTTCGTTTGAAAATTCGCTTTGTTTTATAGCAAGATTACACGATCCGAGCCATGGACCTCATCACAATCGGCAAATTGGTTTTGCGCGTGTTGTCACCGATAATGCTTTTATTGCTTATATTTTTGATTTGTTCGTATTTGAGGAGTTTCGCGGTCATGGTATCGCAAAACGCCTCATGCACGAAATTTTGAGCCATGAAGATCTATCGCAAATACCGAGCTTTATGCTTGGGACCGAAAACGCGCAGGATTTTTATCGCAAATTCGGATTTCAAAACTATATTGATTCAGGCCGATTGATGGTCCGACGGATCTAAGATCTTTCGTCTATGAACGTAACACTCTGTCATAAAACTTGCAGGCAGCAATTTTTAGATATATTAATTTAGGTGATTATTCGTCGATTCCGGATAAATGCCGGGGGCGACATCTTGTTATGTCGTGGGCATAGGACCCGCCTGTGAGTTCATCACTGGCGGGTTTTTCTATACATCATCCCAATCGCCATTGTCTTTTTCATAAGTGGGCATGGCTGCAAAGCGCATGATCTCAGCGGTATTCTTTAGGCTATTGGCCTGTATGTCAGGTGATGCCAAGGATACATCCGTTTCGCGGGCAGTTTTGATATTGAGTGCTTTCAATTCGTCATCTGCGTCCAATGCCGATTGTTTTTGTTCAACTAACCGCAATCGGATGAGTTCAATGGACCTTGAGATATCAGAAATCTCATCTTGGCGATTGTCCTCTCGAACAACGATATTCGTGTTGCCTTTCGCCAATTCTTGTAATTGCACTTGCGCGATCTGCACGCGTCGCGTGGATAATCGGGCAATTAAAATCGCAAAATTAAGCACAGCCAGCAAGGCAAGCACGCCAACGCCTGTAACCCACAATCCGATATTTTCTGCACCGTTTGATCCTAAGTAGATACCAGCATAGCCGGTCGCAATTGCTGCAAAGATTGAGCAAAACGTGATCGTTGTAATAATTTTTGCCGACAAGCGCATGGATTTGTTAAAACTCGCAATACATTCGAAGCTTTATTTTGAACTGGATTTGTTTATGGCGGTTTAACGAAACTGTCGTGAACAGGGCCTTCACCAAACAGGCTTAACAAAGGTTAAACAATATAATTGAGGCAAAAATAAACCCGCCAGCTCGAGAGACTGACGGGTATGAGTTGAACCGAATTAGTGTTGGAGAAATCGGTTCAATTATTGAGATCCGAATTAAAACTCATCCCAGGATGAATCATCATCTTCCCATTCTTGTTGTGCAGCTGCTGGTTTGGCCTGTGATGTTGTTTTCATCGTTGTGGCCATATTTTTCAGCTGACTTGCTTGCTCCGCAGGTTTTGCTTTTGGCGCAGGTTCCGCTTTAGGCGCAGGTTCCGCTTTAGGCGCAGGTTCCGCTTTAGGCGCGGGAGCAGGGGCAGAAGCCTTTGTGGCTGGTTTCCCATCCCCGATACGGAAAGATTGAACCATGCTGGTAAGTTGATTAATTTCATCGACAAGACGCTGTGTGGCAGCAGTTGTTTCTTCTGCCATTGCAGCGTTCTGTTGGATGCGCTGATCCATCTCGTTCACAGTTGTGTTGACTGTTTCAATACCACCAAGCTGTTCGCTGGCACCCGTTGCGACAGCTGCAATGCGCTCTTCGATCGTCTCAACTTGACCAGAAATTTTCTCAAGCACTTCGCCAGTTTTCTTAACAAGCTTCACGCCTTCGCCAACTTCCGTGTTTGATGTGTTGATCAAGCTTTTGATCTCCTTAGCGGCTTCGGCTGAGCGGCCAGCAAGTTCACGAACTTCCTGTGCGACCACCGCAAAGCCTTTACCGGCCTCACCGGCACGAGCCGCTTCCACACCCGCATTAAGAGCTAGAAGGTTGGTTTGGAAAGCAATTTCATCGATCACATTGATAATGCCGCCAATATCACTTGATGCTGTTTCAATACGTGCCATGGCTGACATCGCGTTCGAGACAACTTCACTTGATTGATCTGTGTCAGTTTTCGCGCTCTGAGCTAAGCTTGCAGCTTCTGCAGCTTGTTCAGCAGCTGAGCGCACATTTTCAGTCAATTCAGTAAGGGCAGCAGCCGCTTCTTCAAGTGCTGCAGCCTGTGTTTCTGTGCGGCGAGACAAGTCATCTGTCGCAGATGAGATCTCATTTGAATCGTCGCGGATAAGACCAGCAGTATTGCTAATACCTGAAAGTGTTTCGCGCAGTTTGGCCACAGAGACATTAAAGTTCTGGCGAACAGGCTCCATGCCCTGCATGAATGGATTATCAAGAGTAGCGACAAGATCGCCACTTGCTAGGATTTCCAAGCCTTTTGCAAGCTCATCAACAGTCTGAGAAACTTCTTCTGACTGGCGCTGCTTTTCAGCTTCATTTGCTTCGCGCTCTTTTTCACCACGCTCGCGGTTTGCAACAGATTCTTCTTCAATGCGCAATTTATCGATTTCAGATTGGCGGAAATGTTCGATTGAGCGAACAATGTCACCAACTTCATCTTTACGGTTTTCACCACGCAGTTCGAAATCTGTGTTGCCATTTGACAATTCATGCATGTTTTCAATCGCGGCATTGATTGGACGTGTAAGGCTGCGTGCAAACCAGAATGCAAAGCCAAGTGCTGCAAGAAGTGCGACCAATGCAACGGATAAAATCCACCAGCGCATAGTTGTTGCACCTTGAAGCGCTTCATTATTGTCAACAATCGCAGCAACCTGCCAAGGTGCTGTTCCATAAGACACTTTTGCAAATGCAGCCATTGTGTCCATATCGCGATAACCGCTGAGTTTGCCCGAGACAATATCACGGCCTTCAATGGCGCCAATGCCAGATAGGTCAATTTGGGTTACAAGTGGATCAATTGCTTCTGTTTTCATTGAATCTGACAAAAGCACACCATCATTGCGTAGCAACACCGTTTCACCCGTATTGCCTAAGCCAGTGCCGTTATTGAGGATTTGCGCGATGCGCTCTTCTGACAATTGCGCGATAATTGCGCCATAAAAGAAGAAGTCTTCATCTGTGACAGGAATACCAACAAATGCGACTGGTTTGTTACCCTGAACGGAATAGGGAGCAAAGTCTTGAAGTTGGATGGCTTTGTTCTTCGCGATGCCAACATTGTCCTGAATTTCAGTCGTGCCATCTTTTTCAGCGTCAGATGCTTCAGCAGCAGCGGCTGCTTTGGCTTCAGAATCTTTGACGAGATTATTGTAAAGTTCCCCAATGCTTGTGCCAGCGAATTCGCCATCAATGAGACTGGTGCCAAGTTCAGCGTTTGCTGTTGCGGAATAGACCACAACACCGTTTTTGTTGACGAGATAAAGATCACCAAGTGAATTATCCGCGGCAAATTGCTTAAGGATTGGGCCAAATTTCTTCAACTGCGTGCTGTAACCGGTAAGCCCAGTTTCCTTATAATATTTAAAGAGGTCTTTTTGCTCACCTTTAAAATCGTAGAGCCCTTTGATCGCTTCCGCAGCGTTTTCAGCTTTAACCTGCTCAATACCTATTTTAAACATATTGAGCGCTGCAAGCATGCTGTCATTATTGGCAAGAGAGCCCAGATTGTCATCAACACCTTTAAAGAATGTCTCAAGCTGGTTTCTGCGACCATCAGCAATCGCCGCTAATTTTTCATTATATGCCTCTTCCAAACTGCCCGAGGCAGCTTTTATTCCGGTGTAACTGGTTGCACCAATGGCAACGACAGTAGTCAACGACATAGCAAGTAATAATTGATGAGAAAGACGCATGGTAAATTTATCCCCGCCGAATATAAAATCCGAATAAATTTCTTAAATAAAATTGGACATGGCAAACACGCATCTATCAATCGAGCGGTAGCGACATAAGCCGATTAATTGCCTAAAGTTTAACTAGATTATTTAAGGTTTATTGATGATAAATTAACGCCGAATCCAAGTTTCTATAGCCCAATAGTTGGGGGGAATTTGGGATGTGGAATAAAATTCTAATAGTGGATGAAGTGAGATGTTGGCCTAAATCGCGTGTTATTGATAGATAAATCAATAATTACAGTGATTTAATTTAATTACGTGCTTACAAAGCTTTTCATCAATAATTGAGACTTAAGCGGAAAATTGGAAAAATAATGCATCCAAATCGTAGTTTTAGGAACATTGAAATCGACAAAAAGTATCAGCTAATGGCAAAAAAAGTATTCGGATCACTGATTTTTGCCCGTTCTGACGGCATTTTGGTCTCTCATGTACCGTTTTTACTCGATGAGAGCGGTGAATATCTGGAAATGCACCTCGTGCGATCAAACCCGATTCTCCGTCACTTGGATGAGTCGCAAAATGTCGTCTTCACGGTGCAAGGGCCTGATGCTTATATCTCGCCCGATTGGTATGGCGTGCCGGATCAAGTGCCAACATGGAATTATGTTGCCGTGCATGTGCGCGGCAAATTAGAGCGTTTGCCTCAAGAAGATATTCGAGGGGTATTGGAGCGCTTATCAGCTGTGACCGAAGAACGACTTTCGCCCAAAAAACCGTGGACCATTGATAAAATGACGCCTGAGGTCTTCGAAAAGATGACCCGCCAAATCGTGCCAGTAAAGCTAACCATTGATCAGATCACCAAGGATGGTGAAACACAACCCGATATTTCAGGGACCTGGAAATTGTCTCAAAACAAGCCAGATGACGTGCGCCATGCTGCCATTGATGGGTTAGGGACCAGCGATATTGGTACCGAGATCGAATGGATGCGCGCGCTGATGCGAGAATTGGACGAATAGCCATTTTTCGAGCTACTTAGAATGTAGTATTCACATAACACCCACCACCCATCGCTTTATGTCACAGTCTCCTTACGTTTCGTGCCAAAGGAGGAATAAGCATGGCGAAGATTTTAATGATCACAGGTGATTTCACTGAAGACTATGAAACAATGGTGCCGTTTCAAACGCTGCTGGCCTGTTCGCATGAGGTGGATGCGATTTGTCCGGGCAAAAATGCCGGGGATAGTGTGAAAACGGCCATTCATGATTTTGAGGGTGATCAGACCTATACCGAAAAGCCGGGGCATAATTTTGCGCTCAATGCCAGTTTTTCAGATATTAACGTCGGTGATTACGATGCGCTGGTCATTCCAGGGGGCAGAGCACCTGAATATCTGCGCCTTAATAAAGAGGTCTTGGCGATGGTGCGTCATTTCTTTGATGAAAATAAACCTGTTGCCGCCATTTGCCATGGTGCGCAGCTATTAGCAGCTGCTGGTGTGCTGTCGGGTAAAAACTGCTCGGCTTACCCTGCTTGCGCGCCGGAAGTTGCGGCCGTGGGTGGCAAATATGCTGAGATCGAAGTGACAGATGCGGTGACCGATGGTAACTTGGTCACAGCGCCTGCATGGCCGGCTCATCCAGCTTGGATGAAGCAATTCATGGCATTGTTGTAGTTCTTAAGCGCTAAAAAGGGAGGCCCAAATGTGTGAATTATTCATCGGATCTGAAAGTGAAAAATGGGTATCGCGAACAAAGTCGTTGCGTATAGACGGCGTTGCGACGTCAATCCGGATGGAAAATTTCTTTTGGGCCATCCTGTCTGAGATCGCAAAGCGCGATCATATGACGACCAATCAGCTCATCACCAAATTATATCTTGAAGCCATGGATGCCGATCATGATTTGGGCAATTTCACATCCTTTTTGCGGGTCTGCGCGGGGCGATATTTGTCTTTGATCGCCGATGATGAAATCGCGCGCGACGATGAGACAGAGCTTTCCACTGTGGATGCACCAGCATTGCTCAAACGCGAGGCTGAACGCGATCAACGCCGCTCAAAAAGCATGAGTGCTGAAGATATTGATATCCAATATGCCGACGAGAAATCCAGCTTTGCATCGAAAGCGTTGAATTAAGCTATTTTTGGAAAAACGCCAGATGCGTTCCAAGCCCAACAAGCAAACCACCGCCCAAGCGTTCGGCCCAGCGATTGGCAGATGCTGATTGCTTGAACGTTGTGGCGATTTTGTTGGCCAAAAAGACGCAAACCACATCTGCGCTCGAAAAGACCACATTGACCACAACGCCAAGGATCACAAGCTGCAACCAGATGGGGAAGCTGGCTGCGACATCGGTGAATTGCGGCAAGAAAGCCAAGTAAAAAATCGCTGTTTTCGGGTTGAGGATTTCCACCGTCATGCTTTCAAAAAAAGCGCGGCGCGGGGACTTCTTGGCAATTTCATCAGGTGCAAGGTCGATATTGCGCTTGCTGATGATCAGTTTCACGCCCAAATAGATGAGATAAGCCGCGCCCGCGAACTTTAAGATCGTGTAGAGCACGGGCACCAGAGTGAATAGAGCGGCCAAACCAAATGCAGCTGCAAATACATGGACGTAGCCGCCAATATGTAGACCTAACGCGGCCATAAAGCCAGCTTTTCTGCCGCCCGCAATCGTCCGCGCTGAGGCATATAACAAAGCAGGCCCTGGCATATAACCAAATAAGGCGGTTGCCATGATAAACGCAATCAAAATATCATAGGATGGCATGCGATTTTCCCTCAATTCCCGAAGATCTAATGGCTAGCGCAGCGGGGATGGTTTGGCAAGTGGTGACTAACTTTATCAAAAACCACAACCAATAAGACGTAATATTACTAATTTTAGTAGTATAAGTTGTTTATGAATGGTGTTAAAATACTTAGCATATACTCTAAATTTACTTGCGTCGGAGAATGATTTTGACACGAGATAATGATTATATCCGAGACTTATTGTTGGAATTTGAACGTTCGGATGAATGGTTCATGGTGGTTGCGCTGTTGGTTGATGCGACAGCGCAGGAAGAGAAAAAGTTTGCTTATTGTGAGCTCTTGGTCGAAGCGGGCTATCTCAAATGTTACGAAAATCATGCCTATCGAATGACCAGCAAGGGGCATGACTTTGTTCAGGCCATTCGAAGTGATGAAGATTGGGCAAAAATTAAAAATTTTGCAGCTTCAATTGGTGGCGGAACGTTGGAGATTTTAAATGATATTGCGATTGGCCTGTTGAAGCAAAAAATACCCGAGACAATTGGTCGATAATTGGTTTAGTGTGTGCGCTTGTTAACTGCGAAATACGAGACATGACTGACCATAAAATTCACACCGCACAAACAAGATTAGCATCCTATGGCACCTTGGCGCCGGGAGAATGTAATTATAACCAGATGGACGGCATGGAAGGCGTTTGGTCCAAGGGCACCGTACGCGGCCGTTTGATCAAAGCCGGTTGGGGCGTGCATTATGGATTTCCCGGCTTTATTATCGATGAAGACGGGCCAGAAGTGCAGTTTCACATCTTTGAAAGCTTTGATCTGCCAGATCATTGGGCAAGGTTGGATGAGTTTGAAGGTGAGGGCTATTTCCGCACGCCTGTCATGGTGCAAACCGAGGATGGCGAGAAAGAATGCTGTGTTTATCTGGTGGGTGAAGAATTTGCCCCACTTGATGAGCGCCAAGAGAACAGCTAAAAACCACCCATGTTTCAACCAAAAAACCTTTGGATCATCATGTTTTTCATCGTCTCGTCTGTGGCAGCGTTCACCGTGGCGAATAAAGAGAATATCGCGCTGATCGGCGGGTGTCTCGATGCAGGACATGACTTTGACTATGACGCGTGGGTTTGCGTGGAAGATGGTCAAAACACACAATAATCAAGTTTTTTCATATCACGCTAAAATGCGCTGATAAGTTGTACCATTTTATTAACATCTATACGCCAAAAGCGAGTGATGTTTTATAAATTATGCAATCTTTTTTTTCTCACGTCGTTCTATGCTTTTGTCTTCTGCATGTGTTTTATTGCGGGTGCTGCTCTGTTTTATTTTTCAGTTCTATTTCTTGACGTTTTATACCCCGAACTATCCAATAAGGGCATCGGAAATTGTAATATCATTTGCCAGGGCGTTTATACTTTGTCGCTCGCATTTTTGTCGGGTTTAGCGTTGGGTATAATCGGTTGCCGCAAACTCCACAGAGATAGGAAGCGGCGGTTTGGCCTCTGATAACAAACCAATTCAGTTTCCATGGGCTATCTAAACGCCGCCCAAGCCCGGAACAACATCACCAATCCTGCGAGCACGAAAACGCCTGCTAAAGTCAATGTAAAAGGTTTGCGAATGCGGGTGTAAAGCGCCACCATGGGCCGCGATGAGAAAAAGATCGCATAACTCATAAACGACGTAAGCCCAATGATCGCACATCCAATGACCACTTGTAGCGGGGAGATGAATTTCCCGCCCTGGCCAGATGTCGCGAGCAGAATGATCGTAAGCCAAACTGTAATGGCTTTTGGATTGGTGGCGTGGATTAAAATCCCGCGTATATAATGCGTTACAAGCGTTTTGGACGGCATATTATCATTCGCGGGCGGTTCGACATTATTGCCTTTTAAATCAATGACTTTGCGCGCCATATTATACCCCATATAGAGAAGATATATCGCGCCTATTAGGGTCATAATATCGTAAATCGTCGGTGCATTTGCGATGATTGCACCCAGTCCAAATGCGGAGGAAATTCCGAAGCAAAGCGAGATTGTGAAGACACCAAATCCGAAGGCAATACCGGACAATCGACCTTGCTCTAAAGACGTATGCATGATGGCAAAATTCGCCGGACCCGGGCTCGCAACCCCGAGAAAATATGTCAAATATACGAGAAATAATTGGTCCATGACGAGGCTTTAGACCATCGCGATTTCAATGTCTATGTTAAGAGAAGTTTGGCGTTAAAAATTGATGCAATTGAGCCCGTCGAAGCCTTATCCATTAAGCGAGATCAACAATCTGTTTTGGTTCCTCAGAATTGAGCAATCCGTTGCGTGCTAATATTTCCAAACGCGGCTGATGGCGCGCTTCATAGATATGCTTGGCCCAGAGTGCAAAGAGCGGTGTCAGCAGCTTAATATTCGCTTCAATCTCGATATGATCTTTAAGCAATGCCCCACCATCTTTAGGCGTAATGGTCAGATGATGCTGCCATTTTTGAACCCCGGATCCACGCTCGGAAGACAAAAACATCATTTTGTCATGATCGCATTCCACCACTTCCATGTGGTAAGCTTGCTTGGGCAATTTGCCAAATAAGGATGTTTTTACATCAATGGATTGTCCTTTATAAATCTTGCCAGACGGCAATCCTTCAAAGGTGATCATGTGGCCCATAATTTCATGAAAAGCGTCCAAATCAATCGCCAAATCCCAAACGTCTTTTGGATCTGCCGGATAGAAATGTTCAAGGGTGAGGGTCTTCATTAATGCACACAGATTGATTTGCTTCGGCGCAAAGTTAAACGGAAAACACGAGCAAAATCAACGAATATTTGAATAGTAACCCTTGGTAAAACGAAAATATTCTTTCACATTGCCAGTCTTGATCAATTCGTGATTAAGCTCAATGCCATCATCGAAATAGCACCGGCCAAGCGTGCGGCCATATTTATCGTTTCCAACGATCTCGACCCGCAACTCGCGACCAAACGCAAGATCCCGCAGGCTCTGCGTAGCAGCATTATATCCAACTTCATGGCGTTCAGGCGCGTTGACACCCCAAAGCCGCACTTGCTTGTCATGTGTGTCGATGTAAAGACTGTCTCCATCGACGATTTTGTGACAAACGCCAACAGCAACATCTTCAATCCTGTCATATTGCGTGGTGCCACGCTCTTTTTCCGCTCGACGTGCACGTGCTTCATCCATGCCTTGCTTGCCAGCGCGGATAATATGCGGCAAAGCGCGCTGTAAGATGGGCAGAGCCAAGGTTGTGAGCAAAAATCGAAGCATTTATGACTTTTCATTCGGGGTTTTCGTTTCAAGAATATATAATTTGGAATCAGAAGACTGCAAGTTAGATTTTGGCAATTCATAGGTTATATTCATCATGTCAAAAAGCGTAAAACGTGTTGAAAAAGCTCTGTCAGAGGCAGGTCATGCAACAGACATTGTCCGGATGCCCGAAAGTACCCGCACGGCAGAAGAAGCCGCCGTTGCGTGTAAATGTGCAGTTGGTCAGATTGTTAAGTCACTGATTTTCCTAGGCAAAGAGAGTGGCGAGATGAAGCTTTTGCTTGTCTCAGGTGATCACCAAGTTGATATGACAGCGGTGAAATCAGTGATTGGCGAAGAATTAGGTCGCGCTGATGTACGCGCTGTGCGTGATGTTACTGGTTTTGCGATTGGCGGTGTGTCACCCATTGGGCATTTAACGCCGCTTGCAACCTTTATGGATGCGCATTTGCTCACATTTAATCGCGTTTGGGCGGCAGCTGGCGCACCCAATGCGGTGTTTGATATCGACCCTAAAACTCTGTTAGAGATGACCGGCGCAGCTTTGTTGAAAGTGACAGGAGATTAGACCTAATGTTTATAGACGAATTACTTAACTCCAACATTATCTCTTTCATGTTGCTCGCTGCACTAATGGTCATGTCACCCGGGCCTAATGGTGTATTGATTGCCAAAACCGTTCCAACTTCGGGCAGAGCCGCAGGATTTGCCAATGTTGCGGGGTTTTTTGCAAGTTTTTATGTGCACGGCACCTTTGCCATTTTTGGTATTTCCATCCTTCTGACCCAAAGCGCGATCGCTTTTATGATTGTTAAATATTTAGGTGCTGCATATTTATGCTGGATCGGCATCAAAGTGATTTATTCTGCGATCAAAGGCGAGGGGTCGGTTGAACATGTAACCCCAGCAAAACGCAAGCGCACCCTGATAAAAGCCTTTACTGAAGGCTTTTTGACCAATGCGCTGAACCCAAAGGTATCTTTGTTTTATTTGTCTGCTTTTCCGCAATTTATCGAAGTGGGAGAAACCAGCGCCGCTATCGCTTATGGGTTTGTCACATCACAAGCCATCCTGAATGCGATTTGGTTCTCATCCATGGCGATTTTGGTGGCTAAGCTTTCAAATGTTGCGCGTAGTGATCAATTTAAACGAAATTTCAAGCGCTGG
This sequence comes from Rhizobiaceae bacterium, assembly GCA_017644105.1. Lineage (GTDB taxonomy): Bacteria > Pseudomonadota > Alphaproteobacteria > Rhizobiales > Rhizobiaceae > Lentilitoribacter. The sequence goes on from JAEPMD010000012.1 coordinate 49,518, forward strand.
CTGAATGGCATCACAGGGGCAGTCTTTATCGGTTTTGGCGTCGGATTGGCGCGATTTAAGCCCTAAGAGTTATCATCGAGTCTTATACAAATATTTGTCGGGAAAGCGCGATCACGCAGATGATCAGCAATAAGATCAAACAAAATGGTCGATAATATTTCGCCAGACTTGGTCTAAATAATGCGCTGCCGATCAATATGCCGATAATCATAATTGGGCTGGCGACCATGGCACGCTTAACGGCGTCGAATGTCATAATCTCATATAAAATGAGATAGGTGACGGATGAGACCATTGCGATCATCAGATAGATAATCAGCGATGCGCGAATTTCTTTCGGTGTCTTATCAAGTGTAAGCACAAACAAAGCCACAACCATTCCGCCGATGGAGGCAATCCCCGAGGCTATACCTGCGGTTAAGCCGCCGATATAGGGGCCTTTTTGAGTTGCCAAAAAGCTTGCCCGAACGCGAAATAAGAGCAATGTACCGGCACCCATTACCATGATCAGCGCCACAATTCTTGAGGAGCCAACATCGAGCTGCGTAAGGATAAACAAGCCGATCGGAACGCCAATAAAATTGCCAATCGCCAATCCTTTGACCAGCGAAAAATCTGCATCTTGAAAACCGCCACGAAACATGAAGATCGCCGCTAATATTTCAAGCGCGAAGCAAATGGGTATGATCTCAATTGGTGCGATAAAGCTAGATAAACAGGCCATCACAGTGGCTGACAGGGCAAAGCCAGAAAAACCGCGGATCAATCCTGCAAGAAACATGGCTCCAATAAAGAAAGGGAGGATATCGGCCTCAAGTCCAGTGAAATTTAAGATCTGATTCCACATGCTAGAAAACCAATTGTCGAACGAGTCCGGCGATACAGATTCCGATCAGAACCAGAAGGCACACAGGCTTATAATATTTTTGCAGGGAGGGCTGGAAAAAGTAACTGCCAAACATAATCCCAAATATCACAAAAGGTGTCATCAACGCGGATCGCTTGAACGCTTCGACCGTCATCAGACCGTAAATAAGCTGGAATATAATGTTGCCTAGGATTGAAATCATCAAATACATCACCAAAGTGCCGCGCATTTCACTTGCAGCGCGGTCACGCGCGAGAATATAGAGCGCAACCACCATGCCGCCCACGGAGGCGATATTGGCCATGCCTGCACCCGTGCCAGCAACATAAGGTCCAGCCTTGCCTTCTAAGATACTGGCTTTGATCTTCATAAATAAAAGCATCGCAAGGGAAGAGATCACACAGAGCGCGACAATGCGCGAGGTTTCCTGATCAATGTTGGTCAACACAAAATAGCCAATAGGCGTTCCAATAGCGCTGCCTATCACCATGGCCCAAACTACACGCATATCAGCATTTTTAACGCCATCGCGCATCATCACAAGCGAAGCAATGATCTCAAGAATCAAGCAGATCGCGACCATCTCAATTGGGGCAATAAAATTCGATAAAACTGCCATTAGCGCTGCCGAGAGCGCAAAACCTGTAAAACCGCGTATTATCCCCGCAAACAAGCTGGTCGCGACCACAATCCATATCAGATTGGGTGTCAGATTGGTAAATTCAGATATTGTATCGAACAATGATGAGGTTCCTCAGGTTGGCTCTTATCATGGACCGGAAAATTGATTAAAGATAGTGGGCAATGGGTGCAAATGAATGAGGCCAATTATGGAAGAGATTACAGGTGGCTGCCAATGCGGGGCAGTGCGATATAGAGCAATAGGTTTAGGACGCGCATCTATCTGTCATTGCCGTATGTGCCAAAAGGCATTTGGTGGTTTTTTTGGTCCTTTGGTCAGCGCAAAAGGTCTTGAATGGACCCGTGGTGAGCGTGCGATATTCCATTCTTCCAATCGCAATTGGCGCGGATTTTGTGCCAAATGCGGAACGCCTTTAACCTATGAATTTGAAAGTGAAACGGGTGAGGGGGTCGAGCTCTCCATTGGTTCGCTTGATAATCCGGATTTAGCACCACCCACTGTACAGGTAAATCTTGATTCAAAACGCCATTTTGTTGACGGATTATTCGATTTACCGGGTGTTGAACCCATGCAGTTAGAGGATGATGAAGCATGGAACCAGGGTGTGATTTCAAACCAGCACCCTGATTTTGACACGTAACCGCGCTAGACCTTGTTGATGGAATTGCCGCCATCTGCAATGAGTGCGCTGCCTGTTATAAAGGATGCGTCGTCGGACAGTAAAAACCCTGCGGCTTTCGCTATTTCTTCAGGCTTTGCCATGCGTTTAAGCGCATGAAGTCCCGCCACCTATTCGTGGGTTTGTGGGTCATCGCCCGCCATTTGAGTTTTAGTTCCGCCCGGAAGCAGTGCGTTCACGCGGATATTATCTGTGCCATGTTCAACAGCCAGCACCTGGGTTAGTCCAATTAATCCTGCTTTCGATGCCGCATAGGCTGACATTCCTGGCAGGCCAATCGTGTGGCCAACAAAGGTAGAGGTGAAAACAATGGATCCGCCATTTGCATCTTTCATTGCAGGGATTTGATGCTTTGCGGCGTGATAGGCACTCGTCAGATTAACCGCCATCACATCCGCCCAATTGCGTTCGTCCATATCAGTTAAAGGCACCATGTCGCCAATCACACCCGCATTGTTAAATGCGCCATCCAATTGGCCGTAAGTATCGATGGCCATCGACACCAGATCCTCCGCATATTGCCCGTCGGACACATCGCCTGCGAGATAAGTAGCTTTGCCGCCAGAACTTGTGATTTCGTCAGCTAGAGACTTTAAAAGCTCCGAACGGCGTGCACCCAAAACCACGTTTGCACCTCTATTGGCAAACATGCGGGCAGCGGAGGCTCCAATCCCGCTGCTCGCGCCCGTGATGATGATTGTTTTATTGCTTAATTCCAATTTTCATCTCCTTATTCTTTGAAAATCGGAGACGATATATGTGATTGCCGTTAGGCCTCACCACCCGAAACTTGCGGTGTCAGATCATCAAGCAAATTGGACTTGTCACAAAATATCAGAATTTTTTCCTGCCTTACAAAATTGTAAACTTCATCACAGAGATCTGTAATTTACAGCTGCCATCTTAGGTTCATCGAAAGACAACAACGTCTTTTTTAACAACTTAAATGGAGAATAAAATGATCAAGAAACTAATTATCGGAAATATCGCAGCAGGCATGGTTCTAGCAGGTGGCATCGTTGGTGTTGCAATGGCGGATACCAAAGACAAGCAGGCGATCACAGAAGCCCCAACGGTTAGCATGATCCAAGCGATTGAAATCGCAAATACCGAAGTGCCGGGCATTGTCTTGGAAGCTGAGCTCGAAAACGAAGATGGCACAACGATTTATGAGATCGAAATCGTCAATGCGGAAGGCTTGGAAATGGAAGTTGAGATCAATGCAGAGAGCGGTGAAGTTCTGCTTGTTGAAGAAGATGACGGCGAGAAAAAAGGTAAGAAAAAGCGCAAATCCTAATCTCATTCGCACCAAGAACGTATCAACTAAACCAGGCTGTCAGTCATGGCAGCCTTTACCCCTTGATCAATAAAAGCTAAGGAGCCCTATGCGTATTTTAGTTTTAGAAGATGATAGCCAACTCGGACCATGGGTGACCTCAGGCCTTAAAGAAGAAGGTCATGTGGTTGATCTATTTGAAGATGGTAAAGAAGCGCTCATTGCGGCCATGGGTCAAGATTATGATTTGTTGATCCTCGACCGGATGGTGCCGGGTCTTGATGGCCTTGCGGTGCTAAAATCCCTTCGCGCGTCGAAAAACAAAACCCCGGCTTTGTTTTTAACAGCTTTAGGCGAGGTGGATGCGCGCGTTGAAGGGTTTGAAGCCGGCGGGGATGACTATCTCACCAAACCATTTGCTTTTGCTGAACTCTCTGCACGCGTTAATGCATTAGGCCGCAGACGGGAAGGGGGAAGTTCAGACCCGGTTGAAACCACGACATTACGCTACGGCGATTTGAGCCTTGATCTCGTCGCCCGTCATTGCGAACGTCAGGGACAAACCATCGATTTAATGGCCAAGGAATTTAAGCTTCTTGAATATTTCATGCGTCGACCTGGACGTTTGGTCACCCGTACCATGCTACTGGAACAAGTATGGGATATGAGTTTTGACCCGACGACCAGCGTGGTTGAAACCCATATTAGCCGATTGCGCACCAAGGTTGATAAACCATTTGATGGCGAGCTCATCCGCACCAGACGAGGTGAAGGCTATGTCTTCGGCAAATGAGCAAACAACATCATCCGCAAATACATCCGATACACGGCGTGTTAATAGACTGATCAAGCGATTGGCCTATCGCGCCGCAAAGCCGTTTCGATGGCTCTTGCGATCATCAACATTACGACTGACGTTGATGCTGTCGGTTCTCTTTGCGATCGGCATGGCGGTTTCGATATTTTTAGCGCTAACTTTTGGTCGCGAAACTGTGCTCGAGCGCGTGGATACCGCGCTGACAAGCTTAGCTTCGACAGTCAGTGTGAATGAAACACTCGATCAAAACTTAATCGCCATTGTCAGGCCACTTGATGATCTTGGAAACCTGCCTAATCCCTTCAAACGCACGGTTCGAAAAGGAGGTGGCTCTGTCTATCTCGGTGATGACTTTAATCAATTTGACGCCTGGCGCGTCCAGATCACCGAAGATAAGGACGGCACGCCTATTTTGGTGGCGCTACCGATTGAAGATAGCGAAGATGCGCTCAATCTTCTTTCTGGTATTTTATGGACCACAGCAGCTTTGGTTTTGGCCATCGCATTGCTGATTGGTGTCACCGCGGGTCTGCTAGCGCAAAGACGGCTTTTACGCATTAATGGCGCTTTGGGCCGCTTAGCAAATGGCGAGCTGACCGCACGCACGGGCGTTGAAACATCATCTGATGATTTGGACGATCTCGCGCGTCAATTGGATGTGACAGCGTCTGAGCTTGAACGTTTGGTCACGCAAACGCGTCATCTCAGCGCCAGTATTGCTCATGATTTGCGAACACCACTTGCACGATTACGAGCGCAGCTTGAAATGTTGCCTGAAGGGGAAGAACGTGGGGCGGCACTGGAAGAAGCCGGACGCTTATCTGTTATATTTGACACGATTATGCGTGTGGCGAGAATTGAAGCTGCGCAAGGTGAAGATGGGTTTGAGCGTATTGAGCTTTCTGAATTTATTGCAGATATTGAAGATATATTCGGGCCTGTGGTTGAAGATACCGGTAAATCTCTGGTGCTTAAGGACCTTAAATCTGGTGCTGTGACGGCGGATAAACAAATGCTTATTCAAGCCGTGGCCAACCTTATTCAAAACGCCATTGTGCATGGCGGTGATGAAATCACACTTTTTGCGCAAGCCAATGGAAATATTCAAGAAATCGGTGTTTTTGATAATGGAAAAGGCGTGCCTGAAGAGCATTTTGACGAGATCATCAAACCTATGGTGCGCTTAGATAGCGCGCGACAAACCGATGGTTCGGGCCTTGGTCTTGCATTGGTACGCGCCGTGGCGGATCGTCATCGTGCGGAATTGGAATTGTCCCAGAATAAGCCCCAAGGTTTGCGGGCGGTTCTGAAATTTACAAAATAAATTCCAACCTTACAAAAATGTAAACTCGTGTACAGGCGCTGGTAAAACAGCGCCTTCATATTAGCATCATCGAAACAACGAAGAACACAACAAACACGAAGGATACACATTATGAAAAACCTAATCGAAAAAGTCTCAACAACGATTTCTTCAACTCTAGTCTTGCTTGTTGGCCTTGTGATGGCTGGCCTTGGCGTTATGACAATGGCACTTTTGGGCGTATTTGCGCTAGCTGCTTTGGGTCTTGCCATGTTGGCGGCACCATTTATCGCAAAACCAAAGCGTGATGTTGAAGATGCAGAATTTGAGCCAGTGAATGACGCTGATGCGGATGTCGATGCTGAGCCTCAGCCAGCTGCTTAATCTGCAACACACATAAATTAAATCCCCACCATCTTTCGAGGATGCACTTTAAGGACCTCCAGCCTGAAATGCGCCTCGAAAACTTTTTCAAGACCCGTCATCGCTTAAGCTTTCAAGGAAAGCGATCAAATCCAACTTCTCTTGCGCGTTAAGCCCCAAAGGCTGCAAAATCGCTTCGCCATCAACATGCAAGCGTTCCATGTTAATCGCATCATAATGATCAACAACAGCAGCCAGGTCTTTCAAACTACCATTATGCATATAGGGTGCAGTTTTAGTGGCTCCACGCAGTCCCGGAACACGAAATGTGCCAAAATCTGAATGTTGAAACCGAACTTGATTGACCGCCCAAGCGCCGGTTCTTTCAGGATCATCGGTAAAATCACCCGCCAATGTGTAAGGGTTTTGTTTGATAGCCTTTAGGCCGCCAAATCGACCTTCATCTACGCGCGTTTTAGTGATGAAATAGGGCACACCAGCATCATGAAATTCGCCATTGGTAAAGGCGGGTCATGAATGACAAAAGCTGCAATTTCCGCGTCCTAGGAACAATTGCAGCCCGCGCTGCGCAGAATCAGAATATGTGCCAGCCGTAGTTAAGTCACCGGCTTCCAGCGCATCGCGAAATCGGTCAAAGGAAGTTTGACCCGTCACCAATGTTTCTTGATAGGCTGCGATTGCTTTGGAGATATTGACCAAAACATCTTCAGCGGCATGGTCGGAAATGCCTCCAAATAACGCGCCATAGGTTTTAGAATACGTACTGCCTTCGACCGCAGTTTTCAGGCTCTCGGCCTGATGACCCATTTCATCAATGTTGAGAATTGGATCAATGCTTTGCGCCCAAATGTTATCTGTGCCGCCCGCCCAACCAAACCAGCGATGGCTGCGCAAATTCATCAAGGATGGCGTGTTGCGATCCAAAAGCTTTTGCCCAACAGCACGCGGCAATGCGTCGGTAAATCCATTGTTCGGATCATGACAGCTGGCGCAGGACATATTTTCATCGCGCGATAATATTGGGTCTGAAAACAGAGCTTTCCCAAATGCAATTGCTTCGAGATTTCCTGACACGCGATTGCTGGGATCATTGCCATATTCAATTGGCCAGGGCCCATGCAGAAGCGTTTGCGCAATTTCATCCTCTGACAATAAGACATCGCCTTTGGCAGCTGTGAAGCCTGCCAGCATTCCAAAGACCACCGGAGCAATGCTTCTAAGCTTCGTCATCGTGCTGAAATATCCAGCGTGAAGAGATAGGATTGTGCGTTCGTCTCGGAGGTAGAATGCGTGCTGACTTGCAGCTCCCACATACCCGGCATATGGAAAAACATCCCCAAGACCTGAAAAATACCAGGCTCGATACCAGAAATTTCAGGCGTGTAATTCATTCCGTGCTGATGAGCGGGCATGATGGCATCGACTTTGATGCGATCGATCTTCTCAATCCCATCCCCACAAAAATATAGATCGATTTCAAATGGTTTTGAAATCGTCTCTAATCCTAGCACGGCATAGGTTTGAAAGGGTGCTTCCTGCGATGATGTGAGTTCAACAGCACCGTCAGGTGCACAGGCTTGAGCACTTGTTGTTGCGAGCAAACTTGCCCCAAATAAGCTTGGCAAAACGGCAAGCTTTATCATTTCGCTGCAATCATCGCTTCAGCATTTTCAAAAGCGATTTTTCGCGCGATATCATCGGGTAAATCAGATAGCCAACTGCGGCTAAAATCGGCGTGCACACCCACATAATACCAGCGTTCTGGGGCAAATGTGTCGCTGCCAACCATGAAACGGTCAGGATATTTTAGGAACAGTTTTTCCCAGTCAGGGTCAACGCCTTCGGCATTGGCCATGTCCGAGCGATAGGCAAGATCAGCCCATAGCTTGGGGTAAGTCTCAAGCGTATCGGCAACTTCATCGGGACCCGCAAACCCTGAATGTGCCCATAAAACACGTGCTTCTGGCCATGCATCAAAAATGAGATCGACGGCAGCGCGATCGCCATGATGATGCAGCAACAGATTTCGCTCTTTTGCCAGCTCAATCAGGCGCTGAATGACTTTCGTGTTGATATCATCGCCATAGGCATGGAACTCGCCAATCGCTTCATATTCAAACTGTGATAGCCGATCTTCAAGATAATCGATCACATTGAGATCATTCATCCATGTGCCGATTGCGCCGCGACGCTTATAGGGGCGAAGGGCAGGGACAACGATATCAGGCGCTGCGGCTTTTAATTTCTGCGTGCCATCATCATCAGAACTCGAGACAAGCGCTTTCTTCACACCGGCATCGCGCAAGATCTTTACAACCTGTTCGGTTGGAATTTGCAAGGCGGCGTCATGGCTATAATGAAGGTGAGCGTCAAAGATTGGAAGCTCTTCGGAATGCGCGGAAACGCTGCCCAGCAATGTGAGCGCCGCAATTAGTCTGATGATCATTTTACTTTCCCTTTAACAAACGAAAAGCCCCCGAACCGCAGTATCACCCAAACGAATTGAAAAATAAAGTGGGTCTTTGGCTACGGTAGATTGGCAATAATCATCTATACGGGTGTGGATGGGAGTTGGTTTGATCTCGAGCTGGATAAACGCTAACGCTGGCTCGCGGCAAGCCATGCGCCAAGGCTGATCAATGTGCCCCCCAAAGCACGATCGAGCCACAATCCAAATTGAGGCTTTGCTCGCAAAGTGCGGGTCAATTTATCAGCAAGCAACACGAATAAAGGTTCGATAAAGGCAGATACGGCCAAAATCAGCGTGCCGTGAAGCGCAAGTTGCATCCAGATCGGGCCAGCGCCTTCGACCACAAATTGCGGTAAAAAGGCTAAGAAGAAAACAGCGATCTTGGGGTTCAACGCTGAAACGATTGCACCTTGTGTGAAGACGGTCCTTATTGGTTTTGCGGGTTTTGTGACATCTGGCGAAAAGGTGGATTTGCCACTTGATCGCAAAGCTGAGATCCCGAGCCAAATGAGATAAATAGCACCTAGCCATTTGATGATTGTAAAGGCGGTGGCGGAGGTTGCTAGGATCGCTGTCAGACCGAGGGCTGCCGCAAATACATGCACCATTGTGCCGGCCCAAGTTCCAAACATGGCCGCAAAACCGACACGCTTTCCACCGCGGATCGAATGGCTGATCATATAAGCAATATCAGGACCAGGCGAGATATTGAGCAAGATTGCTGCGGTTAAAAACGCCGTCCAATGTAAAAGCGAATAATCAAACATGAGGCATTGTTAAAGCACATTTTGTGATTTTCATAATGAAAAATAATGATCATTATATTGATAAAATTGACGTGTCTTAATCCCGCAATTCTGGTAGTTTCAAGCTTGGTTTTTAAAACAAAATGGATGCGGCCATGAAACTCAATTATCACGTTGTTGACGTGTTCACCAAAACAAGATTTGGCGGCAATCCTTTGGCTGTCGTGTTGGATGCAGATGAACTCTCTACAGAGCAAATGCAGACCATTGCCCGCGAGTTCAATTTTTCTGAAACCAGCTATGTGCTGAAACCAAAGACCGCTGAAAACACTGCGCATGTGCGGATATTTACGCCCAATTCTGAGATGGATTTCGCCGGACATCCAAATGTCGGCACGTCCTATGTTTTGGCTAATATGGCGTCAGGCGCGCCACAGAAACTGGTGTTCGAAGAACGTGTGGGCCTTGTCGAAGTGGTTGTAAGCTATGATGAAAATGGTGAAGTTGATACGACTGCGATTACCTCCCCGATGCCACTTTTTAAGGGTGCTGAATATAATCCTATTGATGCGGCACGCGCATTATCGCTCGAATTGGATGACGTGAACGCCGATCACCATACCCCACAACATGTCAGTGTTGGCGCTAATTTTGTGGTTGTGGAATTGCACAAACGCGACGTGCTCAAAACCTTGCGCTTAAATGAATATGTAGCGCGCGCCATGGTGGGAGAGGGACCGGCAAAGGCCATCTATGCCTATACGCGCGATGTGGAAGAAGGCCTTGATTGGTCAGCGCGCATGTTCACCTTCCGCGGCCAGCCTTATGAAGATCCTGCAACCGGTAGCGCTGGCGGAGCTATGGCCGCTTTTGCGCATGATTTGGGTGTACCGCCCTTAAACGGCGAATATTACAACGTCACACAAGGTGTTGATATGGGGCGACCCAGCGCCATGCAGCTTAAAATGCATGAGAGCGATGATGGCGCGATCGTTGAAATCGCCGGTTCCAGCGTTGATGTTATGCGCGGTGTATTGGAGGTTTGACTCAGGCGCGCATGTAACACACCGTCACATGATTTCATCGCATTTGAATAAAATCGTTAAGCTTTGTTGATCCATATTATTCAATGGACCGTAAAACATGTCAATTCTAACGACGAAATTGACCCTCCGTGAAAAGAGTTGACGTGAAAAGAGTTGAATTGTCCAAGACCTACGATATCTCAGAATTGATCGCGCAAGTCGCACTCCGCGACCGAGATGCGTTTGATGTCATTTATTCTCAAACAAGTGCGAAACTTTTTGGCGTCTTGTTACGTTTACTAAATGACAGGGCTGAAGCAGAGGATGCTTTGCAGGAAGTTTATGTGCGTGTGTGGCAAAAGGCAGATCGCTTTGCAACACAAGAGGCCAATGCAATGTCGTGGCTGATTGCAATTGCAAGAAACCATGCGATTGACCGCATAAGAACCCGTAAAGCGCCTACATCATCCGCCAAAACATCGGATATTGATGACGTCTCAGATGTGATGGCCAGTGAGGCTCCCAGCCCAGAAGACAGCGCGGTTAATATGGGCGAGGCACGTCGCATCGATTATTGCATGGGCCAGTTGGATGAAGACAAAGCGGATGCAGTGAAGTCCGCCTATGTAGAAGGGTATTCGTATCAGGAATTGGCGGATAAGTATCATATCCCGCTCAATACCATGCGAACATGGCTTCGCCGCAGCCTTAAAAGCTTGCGCGAATGTCTTGAATCGAATTAGAACGCGGCATGCTTGCCTCAACGTTCAAACGTTAGAAGATGATATATGAGTGACGACGCAAAATATAATGACGATGACTTGGCCGCCGAATACGCCTTGGGCGTATTAGAAGGTGCCGAGCGTGAAAACGCGCAAAAGCGTGTTGAGAACGACGTCAATTTCGCGCGCCTTGTTTCGTCTTGGGAAGAAAAACTCTCTGGGTTAAATCACGAATTTAAAGAAGTTGAAGCGCCAGCATCTGTCAAAAAAGCCATTGACGATAAGCTCTTTGCCGAACCCGTTGCATCGGGAGGCATGTTGGGTCTGCTGACGCGTTATCGCATTCCCATCCTGTTGGCTGTCCTTATTTTTGCAGCCACTCCGCGCGTGATGGACTATTTCGCTGAAATAACTGCACCGCAGGTGATTTATACAAGCTCAATCAATGCGCTTGAAGATTATCAAGTAGCCTTCGTAGCGCAAGTTACCGATCAGGGCCTCACGGTCACGCAAAGCCAGGGCACAAAACCCGCAGATAAGGATTATGAGCTTTGGTTGGTCAAATCCGATGGTGAAGTGGTCACTCTGGGCGTCTTATCCGGCGAGTTGAACCCAGAAGGCCTAGAGATCGCACCAGACGCCAAATTTGCCATTTCCATTGAGCAAATTGGCGGTTCACCCACAGGCGTGGCTCAAGGCCCGGTGGTTGCATTGGGTGAATTGACGCGGGTTTAATTATTCAAAATTATTGGTTCATTGTTGCAATGAGTACGTGTATTCTTTGCCCATATGTGTAAACTATTGGATATGAATCCAGTTAAATAGGCGGCCTTAATGCCAACTGAACATCAAATAGATTCGAATTTTAACTGGGAGAGTATCCCGCCATATTTGGTCGGTGGGCAGGAACCGCGATCCAATTCCACAGGTCAATCTATTGGTTTTAGTGAAACAGGTGGTATCGCATCGCTCGGTCGAGCAATGTCCGACGCGGTAGAACGCTCTGCGCATACGCCACATAGCTTGGCGGTATTTCTTACCCGTAAGGTGCATGACGATCTTCGAGCACACAAAAGATCAAAACACTGGTGGGGTCGTTTCTACAACAGGGGCTCTGGAGATCATGCGCATTACATTAAACTATCTGGCATTCATCTTGTTCAAATTCTCGATGTGGTGGATCAAACTCCCAAGGACGCGCATATACCCATCGATGCCAAATGTGCGATACGTTTGGATTTTGCTGCTGAAATTTCGCAAAAATTGCGAACACAAATTGGCGGCGGGAACAACTAGATTAAACCAATCATAAGCTCAATCACGATCCCGCTCAAATTGTTCAGCGCCGATAATAGGCGTGAGCCAGTTTTCGCGTCTTATCGTCCAGCATTCATAAGTTGGGGTAAATTGATTGGGTTCATCAAATGAACCTAAATGAAGTTCAATCTCATCATCAGTGATCGCAAAGACCGATGATCCGCATTCGCCGCAGAAATATCGACCTTTATGCGCTTTTGCATCGCCGGTGATTGTAACATCTTCAATTGAATAAATTGCGGCGGCATAAAAAGGTGCCCCATGATGCTTGCGGCAATCAAGGCAATGGCAAGCACCCACGCGCAACGGGGTTTTAGATGTTGCAAAGCGGATTGCGCCGCATGAACAACCGCCTAGATATTCTGGCATTACTCTTCTCCCAAAAACCGTTACCAAACGCTGACATAAGTGCTGGGGTGAGGGCACTTAGCGCGTTTCGGCATTAATACATGCTCTTTTGATAAGCATCTTCTAATGCCGCGTCGAGCTTTTCCATCTCCTGTTGATCATCAGGTGCTTCATCGGCTTGATCAAGCATGATTTTCATGAGTGATGGCATGTTATTACGATCCTGCAAAGAGGCTGGATCCCACAATTTTGACCGCCGAAATGCTTTCGCACAATGCATATAGAGCTCTTTGATATGCACAAGTATCGCAATTTTGGGCACTTGGCCTTTAACCGCCATTGTTGCCAGCAATTTTGGATCGGTGGTCAATTGAGCTTCGCCATTGATCCGCAATGTTTCGTCGAACCCTGGGATGAAAAACATCAGACCAATATTTTGGTTATGCGTGATGTTGGAAAGCGTATCGAGACGGTTATTGCCCGGACGATCGGGGATGGCAATCGTAGTCTCGTCCAAGATTTGTACAAATCCTGGCGCGTCACCGCGTGGGCTCACATCGCTTAAGCCTTTATCATTATGCGTGCCTACGCACACAAATGGCGCGCGGGCAATGAAGTCTTGCGCGTGTTTGTCGATTTTGTTCTGCTCTTTTTTAATCGCAAGCTCGTGGGTTGGCGGAAAAAGTGCTCGCAGATCGACCTCATTTTCAATGAGGAATTCAGTTTTGATGGAATATTTTGTCATATCACGCTTTCTGGAACTGAAACTAACTGCATGGTGATGCAAGCTTCAGTTCATAAGAATTGGCCTTAAGTTTCTTAAAGGCCCGTGGTCGCAAGTGAGAACTTACTGTTTGATGCGAGAAAACACAAATTATCAATCCGTGTTCTATGTAGTTTTGTTTTGGGTAAAAACTTGCTCGCCGTAAAAGCCTTCAAAACCGAGCGTTGTTTCAACGAGGTCTGCCTCGTAATGTTCAATCATCGGCATCACTTCGGCTTCTATTTCTTCATTCCAAACAGGGCCATCATAAAATGCATTCTTGATCTCTTCGCGATGTTCAAGTGATGAAAATGCCCTCATCCAATGGACTTTATTGTCATTTTCCAAATCTCTCATGGGACCGAAAACCAGCATACCGGCATCGCGCAACGCGGGTCGGTTCTTGGCTTCGAAATAAGCAATAAAGTCTTCGCGACGACCTGATTTTAACGTGTAATGCCTGATTTCAATGATCATTTTCAAAGCCTTTCGGAACAATTTCATTAAGTCTAACTGATTGAAAAGATGTCGTAATTATAAAAAGCACATTTTTACAGATTTTTTTGAAACTTTTTTGAAACTGCATTCGTTCCTTTCAATAACTGCGGGGTTTTGAAACAAACCTAATCTTATTGGAGAGAAAAATGATCAATACACTTAAAATCACAGCAGCAGCTTCTGTAATCGCACTTGCCGCATCTGCAACAGCCTTTGCTGGTGGCATGAAAAAAGACGTTGTTGATGCAGCTATCGCATCTGACGCACATTCAACATTGGTAGCAGCTGTGACAGCCGCTGGTCTTGTTGACACATTGAAAGGCGATGGCCCATTCACAGTATTCGCTCCAGTAAATGACGCATTTGCTGCTCTACCAGAAGGTACAGTGGACACATTGCTGAAGCCAGAAAGCAAAGATGCTTTGACAAAAGTACTCACAGCGCATGTGGTTGCTGGTGACATTATGTCTGGCGACCTTGTAAAAATGATCGGTGAAGCTGACGGTGGTATGCTCGAAATTGAAACAGTATCAGGCGACACAATTGTTGCGATGCTTGATGGCGACATGGTGAAGTTGAAAGACGAAAGCGGTAACATCGGCACGGTGACAGCGGTTGATCTAGACCAGTCAAACGGTGTGATCCACGTCGTCGACACTGTTTTGCTACCACAATAAGAATTCCCGGCATTGGACACCTTCCCAATCAGCTTGGGAAGGTGGCACTGAAATGCCCCACACGACCCCCCTCTAAAGGGCATTTTAGTCTCGCCTCGGTCATGCCACTTGATCGGGGCGTTTTGCTTTAAAAACAATATTGTAAGCTGGTTTTCAGAATCAAACTCTGAACATTTAATAGACGCTCATCCCCTCCATCATCACACGACATTGTGAATTCATGTGTGTTTAAATTCGATTGAGAAGTCCGACCTTAAATTCTACAACATCCCAAAGGTCGTATTGCTGGGATCATTTTTAAATGGAACTCATTTTCGCATATCTTGCTGGAATTTTGACGCTGATTAATCCCTGCGTCATTCCCGTATTGCCCATTGTACTCGCTTCTGCGTTAAACGCAGGTCGATCAGGTCCATGGGCACTCTCAGCTGGTCTTACTGTTTCCTTTGTGACATTCGGCATGTTTGTCACCACAATAGGCTATTCAATTGGCCTCACACAGGATCGTCTTGCGCAAATTGGTGCATTGGTGATGATCATGTTTGGTCTGGTTCTTTTGGTGCCGGCCTTTTCTCGAAGATTTGAAGCAGCAACCCAAGGCGTGGCCGGTGCAGCCAATAAACAAATGCTGGGCCTTGATCTAACGGGATATTCCGGCCAATTCCTTGGCGGTGTTCTGCTTGGTGCCGTATGGTCGCCTTGCATTGGTCCAACACTTGGCGGAGCGATCGCCTTGGCATCTCAGGGCGAAAACCTTATCTGGGCCATGCTAATCATGTTGTTTTTCGCCTTTGGCGTTTCAACGCTTATTTTGGGCCTGTCATGGGGTGCACAATCAGCACTTCGCACCAGAACGCAGGCGCTTAAATCTTTAGCTGAACGGTCCAAACCCATTTTGGGATTTGTCTTCGTTGCAGTCGGATTGATGATTTATTTTAAAATCCACCACGTTCTTGAAAGTTGGGCTTTGCAAACTTTACCCGCCTGGCTGCTTGATTTTTCTGTTATACTTTAAACCAAGATTGAAGGAGAAACATATGTCGACGATAAAATTGACACGACGCGCAGCTTTAGGTGCTGCGATCTCAGGTGCAATATTGTTTGCAGGCGTAAATATCGCAAACGCCGCTGACACTGTTGAATACACGCCTGGTGTGGTGAAAAATGCACTGAGTCAAGGCAAAACAGTCTTTATCGATTACACCACGCACTGGTGCACAACTTGTGCGTCGCAAAAACGCACTATCAGCGCGTTGCGGTCTGAAAACAACGCCTATAATGACATGGTCTTTGTTCGTGTGGATTGGGATGTATATTCACGTGAAGAGATTGCAACGAAATATAAAATCCCGCGTCGTTCCACTTTATTGGTCCTTAATGGTGATAATGAGCTCGGACGCATTGTTGCTGGCACATCAAAAGCTAAAATCAAAGCTCTGATGGATAAAGGTCTAGCGGCAGCGCAAAACTCGTAATTTTGAGACTATTACTAAACTTTTAGATCAGTTGCTGATACAAAAGTGATGTTTTTGAAAAATTTTAGGGGTGACAATTCATAATTGTTACCCCTTTTGTTCGAGCGTACGAATATGTTGTTCGTTTATGTTTATGATTCGATTTATGAAATTCGAAATTTTTAGCAGAATATATCGAACCGATGAGGGGGGCTCAGCGTACATAAATTTATTCGGTCGTCGCGCTCAATGCGCAGACATTTGTCCATGCCAGTGATTAGATGATCAAGTGATCTCGTAATCAATCCTCCCAAGACGTGGACGCAAAACGCCTCAAAATGCCGTTTTGGTTGCGGCTTTTGGGGCGTTTAATTTTTCTGTCGTTTCTAACGGATGTAAAAGGAAAATTGGCCCAAGAAACCAAAACCCCGCAAACGATAAATCGAATGCAGGGTAATGGTGCGACCAATTAAAACTTGGTTTGCCTTGCGGCAATTATCATCAACTAGACAGCGGATTTCATCATCTCGGATGGGATGAGGCCGATTTCTGGGTTGATATCATTGATGTACAGACGAGATTCCATGAAGTTTGGTCCCGTTAGAACAGGGTTTTTCTCGATAGAAGCCGTGCCTTTTGGTGTCATCGTGATGGGGCCTATGCCGGACGCATAGCTAGCTTCGCCTGAATTAAGTGCTGCACTTTCAACATTGATAGATAAGAATGTGATTGCAAGAATGGACAGTACATGTTTCATAACTCATTCCTTTCTGTGTGTGTGCCAAAATATTTGTGGTATTTGTGGGTGGCACGAATATTTTCATAACGCCTTTTCGATGCTTAAAACTTTGTGGGTGGGCATCGCATTAACTATGTTTTAACACTTTACGCACTCATTTAAAATTAACACTTACGCACAAACGCGTGAGGTTGCGTGTATTAAACGAGAGAATTACGCGGTTGCGCCGATCTCATTTTGTTTGTTTCATGAATGATTTCGCGCTTTTACAGACCTGATGTGGTAATCCTCAAATCCTATGTCTAGTAGCTCCGTAAAACTATCAGGTGATGTGATTATGCAACATTGTCGCACCATTTCGGTGTGCAAATCATTTCTAACATTGACAAAGCCGTAGAAATGCCATTATTTGGGTTCTGTACATGTTTCATAATGAGCCTTTTAGGTTTTCGGAATGATTTGTGGCATTCCGGTACGTGTTAAAAGAGAGATGTTTGTGGCGTCTCTCTTTTTTTATGCGCAAAGCTTTTTTCTTTAAATTCTGCACATATAATCCGTTCATCTCGCCTTTAAGGCGCGAAGCCTGCACATTTCTGCACAGGCTTCCAACGTCAAACGATTAAGTGGATCAAACCTAATCAATGATCCCTAAAGGCCGATCCGGCCTTCAGGAATTCACTTGAAAATTAACCGAGTGTACGGAATTCAGTTGGTGACAATTTACCATTGCCATCAGCATCAGCAGCGTTGAAGTCTGCACGATCGTATGCACCAGTTTTACCACGTAGTTCGTCGTAAGAAACGAAACCGTCACCAGCGTTGTAGCTTGAGAATTCGCTAGACTGACCAGCATCTGAGTCAACCTGACCGAAAGAAAGTGCAGACGCGCCAGAAATAGCCATTAAAGATACAGTTGCAAGAGCAATAAGAGTTTTCATAATTTTAGTCCTTTTAGAATGGTGCAAATTTGTTTGTGGAGCACCGTAATGTTTCATTTAGTTTGTTTTATCGAAGTCTCTAACCAAGGTTTGTGGCCGTTTGATTGGAGTGCCGTTTGGCGTTTCGATGAGTGGAATATAGGCTCGATTCTGAGCTTTGCAAACACAAATCCAGTGCACAAAAATGTGATCAAATTTTCGCGTTTGATGCCTTGAAATGGCGTTTTGAATACATAGAAAAGAAAAAAGCCTTTAAAACCAAATATTAGGCAAATACTCAAAAAAACAGTTACGTGAACAGTACCGTAATTAGAGCCAAAAATAAGCGAAAAAAAAGTTTTTTTGAGTAAAAAATTCAGGTTTATTGTCGCATATTTCCGCGGGTTTGTGATCATTTTCATCGTTCAGGTTAGAAAATGTGGCGAAAATCTGTTTCAAAAACGTTATTGATCGTTTAGTCAAAAACAGAGCCTTTCAAACGAATTGATATCCGTGCTGCACCGCAAGTATCTGTGTTTTTCCTCAATCGTGACACCATCTGGCAAGAAAATTTCAGCCTTTCACTTGCCGCCCATTGGCAGATTTGCTTATGTGGCTGAAGTGGGAGGAACCATGCTGCACATACCTGAATTACGAGATGTTGATCTCAACGACAAATTCGACATCCAAAAAGAACAAGTCTTTCTCAATGGCACGCAGGCACTGATCCGCCTTTGTCTAACACAAAGTCATATTGATGAGAAAAATGGCCTCAACACAGCAGGCTATATTTCAGGTTATCGTGGATCACCACTCGGCGCGCTTGATCAGCAATTCACGCGTGCCAAGTCCTTGCTTGAACCCCGTAACATTCTCTTTGAAGAAGGCATAAACGAAGATCTCGCTGCAACCGCTTTGTGGGGCACACAGCAAGCCGAATTGCGCGGTGAGGGACTTTATGACGGCGTATTCGGGATTTGGTACGGAAAAGGTCCAGGCGTTGACCGTTCGGGTGACGCGCTTCGCCACGGTAATCTTGCCGGCTCGTCACCACATGGCGGGGTTTTGGTTGTCATGGGTGATGACCATACATGCGAAAGCTCGACGACATGCCACCAGAGTGAATTTGCCATGGCAGATGCCATGATCCCGGTTCTCAATCCAGCAGGCGTCGCTGAAATATTAGATTACGGCCTACATGGATGGGCTTTGTCGAGATTTGCAGGTGTCTGGTGTGGACTAAAATGTGTGAAGGACAATGTCGAATCAACATCCTCCATCACGCATCGATATGAAGAGTTTGAACCGGTATTGCCTGAATGCGATATGCCACCCCAAGGGCTGAACATTCAACTGGGTGATAGCCCACAAATGCGCGAGCAGACACTGCACAAGTATAAATTGGATGCAGTGCGCGCTTATGTGAGAGTCAACAAGCTCGATAAGGTTGTCTATTCAGGCGGTGATAATCCGCGCATCGGCATTATCACAACGGGCAAATCCTATATGGATACGCTTCAGGCGCTCGAAGCTTTAGGAATTGACGAAGCCAAAGCCGACAAGCTTGGGCTTGCTATCTACAAAGTTGCTGTCACTTGGCCATTGGAGCCAGAAGGTGTCAGCGAATTTGCGCAAGGTCTTGAGCAAATCATCGTGGTTGAAGAAAAACGAGCACTAATTGAAGATCAGCTCAAGACAATTCTGTATGATTTGCCAATCCGGCCGCAAATCACTGGCAAAAAGGACGCAAAGGGCAACATCCAGCTTCAGTCTGAAATGGATTTATCACCTGTTCAGATCGCCATTGTGATCGGCAATAATCTTGTTGCTAGAAAACGAAACAAGAAGCTTTCGGAGCGGATCACTGAATTACAGGAATACCGCAATCGCGAGATTTCAGCGCTGCCAATTGAACGCGGTCTGTTTTTCTGTGCGGGTTGCCCACATAATACATCGACCAAAGTGCCAGAAGGATCGCGTGCCTATGCAGGTATTGGTTGCCACACAATGGTGGTGTTTATGGACCGCCAGACCAATGCCTACACACATATGGGGGCTGAGGGCAGCAATTGGATTGGCGAGAGCAAATTCTCTAAAACCAAGCATGTGTTCCAAAATTTAGGCGATGGCACCTATAATCATTCCGGCATTTTGGCGATACGCGCCGCAGTCGCCGCAAAAACGACCATCACTTACAAGCTATTATATAATGACGCTGTGGCGCTGACGGGCGGCCAGCCGATGGATGGTGAAGTGGATGTTTACCGCATCGCCAATGAAATCACAGCCATTGGCGTTGAAAAGCTGGTCTTTGTAGGTGATGAACTTTCACGAATTAACACAGGACGACTGCCTGCAGGAGTTAAGGTCTATCCGCGCGATGAGCTTGATGCTGTTCAGCGTGAATTGGCGCAGATTAGAGGCGTCACTGCGCTAATTTATGATCAGACATGTGCCTCAGAAAAACGCCGCCGGAGAAAACGCGGTATCATGAGCGCCATTGATAAGGGCGCTGATAAACACATTTTCATCAATGAAGATGTTTGCGAAGGCTGCGGCGATTGCGGGGTCGCCAGCAATTGTGTCGCGGTTCAACCGGTCGAAACCGAATTTGGTCGTAAACGTAAGATCGATCAATTTAGCTGTAACAAAGATTTCACCTGCGTGGATGGTTTCTGCCCAAGCTTTGTCACTGTCACCGGCGCAAAGTTGAAGAAAGCTGAGGCGAGGGCGACAAAAACCAAGTTGCTGCCGGAACCTGCGCAACTTGTCTCTCTTGATCAGCCATATTCAGTGCTTATCACTGGCGTTGGCGGCACGGGCATTGTGACCGTCGGCGCTATTTTAGGCATGGCCGCGCATCTAGAGAGCAAAGGCTGTGGCATAGTTGATATGGCAGGTCTTGCGCAAAAGGGTGGTTCAGTCACCACGCATTTAAAGCTTGCTGCCAGCCCATCTGAGATCAAAACCATTCGCGTTGCTGAAGGTGGGGCAGACTTATTGCTCGGTGGTGATCTCATCGTCAGCTCAGGCGAAAAAGTATTGGGGATGCTCAATCCATCCACTAAGGCGCTTGTGAATGCCCATGAATTCATGCCAGGCGATTTTACCCGTCAGCCAGATCTGCAAATGCCGTCAAATCTCATGCATAAGCGCTTAAAAGATGCAGTTGATGAGGGAAATCTTACACAAGTGAATTCCAGTGATCTCGCGCTCAAACTCTTTGGCGATGCGATTGCGTCCAACATGTTTATTGTTGGCGTGGCGTATCAAAAGGGCTTGCTGCCACTCTCACGCGATGCTGTCTTACGCGCGATTGAGCTGAATGGCGTTGCGATTGATTTAAATAAACAAGCTTTTGATAAAGGCCGACAATGGGTGGTTGAGCCAGATGTGGTCGAGCAAGAAGCGGGCTATGACCGCACGCAAAAGCCCAAAACCAAGCAAAAATCGCTTGATGAGCTGATTGCCCATCGTTCTGGCATTCTGACAGTCTATCAAGATGAAGCTTATGCAAAGCGTTACCAGGATATGGTGGCGCAAGTTCGAGCAAGCGATCCAACCAAAGATCAAAAATTGACCCGCGCCGCTGCAAAATATGCCTTCAAACTCATGGCTTATAAAGACGAGTATGAGGTCGCGAGACTATATTCAAACGGCGCTTTCGCAAAAAGCCTCGAACGCCAATTTGCAGGCAGCGATCAGGATTACAAACTTACTTTCCACATGGCGCCACCTTTCTTATCCAAACCAGATCCGGTGACAGGCAAAATCAAAAAACGCGAATTTGGGCCTTGGATCCTGCCTGTGTTTAAGGTTTTAGCGAAAATGAAGAGCCTACGCGGTGGGGTATTTGATATATTTGGATATGCGTCTGAGCGTAAACTTGAACGTGAATTAATTGATAAATATCAAAGTGATATCGACGTTATTTCAAGTAAAAAAGACCAGCTGAACACCAAAAATGCACTCACGCTTTTAGAATTGCCCGAACATATTCGCGGGTTTGGTCACGTAAAGCTGATATCGATTGACGAAGCAGAGCAAAAGCGGGTTGAACTGCGCGCAAATCTCGATGCGGGTCAGGCGCAGATGAAGCGCGCAGAACCAGCTGAATAACAGTCGAAATTCAGTTCTTCGCGAGTAAAAGGAACGCCGGAAATGCAGCCACATTGCATAGCGTCTCAATAAAAGCATTGCTCATTGAGTGACTTGTCGACTGATGCCAGTGGCTATCTAAATAGCAAAAAGGCCTGCGGGGTTGCTCAGCAGGCCTTTTGCGCTTTATTTGACCAACTTAAAGTTGGAGCGAGAATGCCTTTAACTAAGCAGCCACGTTGAGTGAGCTACCGGATACAAAAACCGTTTTGGTTTTGCGTGGCGCGTGCTCTTCTTTGTTCGCAAGATATGTTTCAAAATGCTCGCGAGATGGCTTGCGAAATGCTGTTTCCAACTGCAATTGTTGTGCAGCAACAGGATTACGTGGCGCTGCAGAATGACCATTTTGGTAAAACTGACGGTCCAAATTAAATTTTGCGATGCGCTTTGCTTCTGCTTCTTCACCAGACCCAATTCGTCCGAAGAAATCGGCGATGCGCTCAATTGTCGACTTGTGATAGATCATTTTCATACTTCCCTGTGAATGCCCGTTTATTATTGTTCGGGTCGATTGGGATCAGTATGCCAAAGATGATCAAAAGTTACGTTAAAACGAGCTTGTGGAATTCCAACAGGATTAATGGCAAATTAATGCAAGTGGTAACATGTTGAAAATAATGATTTTTTCTAGCGGGGCAATTTAGAATAAACGACTTGCAAGTGTTGTATATACGAAGAAGACTACCCAGAATTGTTAACGGTTGTAACAATTAAAGGTTAATGGCGAACGTGTCTGCAGCCTATTGAGCATGTCAGTTTTTTACCAATTCAGATATTCTGGTTTCGTTTCTGGCTCAGGATAGAGCTCGTTCATCGGGAGCGATTTGCCATTGTCCTGCATCACCCGCACATGTTTGCGTGTCATCAAGCGCGGGCGTCCGACACCACATGAATGGGAGATGATCTCAACTTCATGCACTAGGTTTTTATGGTAATTGGCGACGCGTACAGCCTTATCTTCCGGATCAAGTCCGCGCTGCAAGCGTCTGTTATGCGTTGTAATACCGGTCGGGCAGGTGTTTTTATTACATTTAAGCGCTTGAATGCACCCAAGTGAAAACATGAACCCACGCGCTGAGGTGACAAAATCAGCGCCTGTGGCTATCGCCCAAGCAACCTCAGACGGATTGATCAACTTACCACCAACAATCACCCGGATGCGGTCACGAAGCCCGTATTTGCATAGAATATCGACCGTTGCAGGAAGGGACTCGCGAATGGTAAGTCCAACATTATCCATGAGTGGCATAGGGGCCGCGCCCGTCCCACCGTCTCCTGAATCGATCGTTATAAAATCAGGCGCATATTCAATCCCGCGCTTGTGGATTTCAACACACATATCTTCAATCCAAGAGAACTCACCAATAACGGCTTTAAAGCCAACCGGCTTGCCTGTGACGCGTTGAATGCGGTTGATCACGTCTAACATATCTTTAGCTGAGCTGATATCCGGATGGCGATTGGGGGAGATCGAGGCCTGGCCTTCCTCAATGCCGCGTATTTTAGCTATTTGTTCCGTGACTTTCACCGCTGGCAAAATACCGCCTTTGCCTGGCTTAGCGCCTTGGCTCATTTTCAATTCAAACATTCTAATTTGTGGATGCGCCGCAACCTCGCGCAATTTATCATCGTTAAGATTGCCTTCTTTATCGCGCACACCATATTTTGCCGTACCAATCTGGAAAACAATATCTGCACCGCTTTCAAGGTGATGGGGCGCAACACCACCTTCGCCTGTATTGAGCCAGCAATTGGCCATTTTAGCGCCATGCGAAAGGGCACGAACTGCAGGACCAGACAATGCGCCATAACTCATGCCTGAGATATTAAAGAAGCTAGGCGCATTATATGGGTGCTTGGCATAAGGTCCGATCTCAAGCGGCTGGATCATGTCCGCTTCTTCGTCTAGCGCAGGGAAGGGAGAGTTGACAAAGATCGATGTTCCGGGAGGTGTTAAGTTTTTCGTCGAACCAAAGGCAATCGTATTGCTCTTACCTTTTGCAGCACGGTCTACCCAGTCGCGCTCAGCACGGTTGAACGGCATTTCTTCGCGGTCCATGGCAAAGAAATATTGCCGGAAAAATTCACCAAGCTCAGAGAAGAGATAACGAAAGCGGCCGAGAACCGGATAGTTGCGCCGCACAGCGTCTGATGATTGGGTTACATCAATAATGAACATGATCACGATAATGGCAAAAACAACGCCCAGTGACACGACGAATAATGTCGATAACAGGTCCAATACGCTGATAATAAACAGCGCGAACGGGCTTTCCATCATGATGTCCATAGTTTGACCTCCCAATTAAGACTCAATGGCTTTTGTAAGCTTATGTGTCGGACATTGGGAGATCAATTGGAAATGAAAGTTTTGTGAAACCCTGTTGATCGCCCGTTAGCGAATGACCATCACAGAACATTTCGCATGTCGGACAACGCGTGCTGCAGTTGATCCAATTAAGTAATCCATCAATTCAGGCTTATGAGACGCCATGATGATCAGATCGATATCATTTTCTTCTGCATAATCCAAAATCGCTGGCCCAGGTTTGCCACGCAAAACGTCAAATCCAGCCTTGATGCCTTCATTTTTAACCATATTCTGAAGGTGGTCTTGCGCAGTGACCATGTGTTTGGCGGCATAGTTTTCCGGCATTTCAAACTCTACGTAAGTCGGAATATCTTCCACCACATTGATCAGGGTAATTTTGCCCCCATCATCAATTAATTCTGCGGCACGTTTAAAATTGTCCGTTGCGCGAGACATGTCGCCAAGGTCCACGGGTATCAAGATGTTGTTGAACATATTGTCTCCTTTGCTGTTATGGCCAAAATTACCAATATCCAGCGCCAACCGCGTTGATCTGGGTCAAAAACTGTAGAAAAGTGCGAAAAATTAAGTAAAACGAAGCAACCTGAAGCAAAAGATCTTTATGGTCCTTCAGTTTAATTTACATCGGAAATTTGCAATTATGTATAGAATAATGCAATTTAAAAGAGTTATCATTGTAAATGTTGATTTTGGAGAATAACACCCAGTGAGTTCGGTCGCCATTCCCTTCATTTTTTCTTTCTTAATGGCAGCCATGTTCACAACCATTAGCTGGACTGCCCATCGTGTAAAGATGAAAGAAGATCGAATTCCCTATTACATGGAAATTGCTTCAGAGGGCTTCATTGACGATGGTAAGCAGGATGTGGCTGACGACGCCGAATTCGAAGAATCTGCGAAACAAAGAAGTTCAACAAATTCCGGCCAAATCCCATCGCAACTCAAGTTTGACCCTATTCCGGACCCGATGAGGTGCTCTGTTGGCGACCCGTTTGCAGCAAGTTGGCATACTAAGGGTCAAAGTAGCGGAAAAGTCAAAATTAACTCAACACTTTATATCATTTGCCCGACCCGAAAATTCAAATGGAATGGTTATACTATTCCTATCAACTGGTTCGACAGATTTGGAAATGCATACACGGACTGCGATTGGAAAACTGATGGTTTCCATAGGTGTTGGATTACCATTCCAGACGATCAAATTGGGCGATAACGCGCAAATTTCACTTAGAACTTGAACGACCCCGTTCAGTGAATTGTGATCAATTAAGCTCTCCTGCCGAGGATTCTGAATTTTCCAATCTTTCCTACGTTTGTTGTCGGTGATGGATTTTTCAACGTATTCGATGATCCTGCTTGACATAATGCCAAAAGGTATCATATACGAAATGAAACCAAAAGGTATTATATAGATTTGGACGTGCAACATGATCAATGACATCTCAACCGACAGATTTTCAAATTCAAACCTGACGCAAAGCCAAGGCGCATTTCGTGCGCTATCTGATCCCACTCGGCGTGGCATTTTAATGCTGTTATCTGAGCAGGATATGACCATTGGTGATGTGTCCGAGCATTTCGACATCACCCGAGCCGCTGTGAAAAAACATCTCAATATTCTCGAAGAGGGCGCTTTGATTTCCGTTCATATAAGCGGTCGCGAGCGCATCAACAAACTTGAACCATTGGGGCTGAAATCAGCGGTCGACTGGCTCAACTACTTTAACCAGTTCTGGGACGAAAAACTTTCAGCTTTGCAGCAAGCTGTTGAAAATGAGCTGAAAAACCAAAAGGAAGGAAAATAACATGACATCGACAACCATTCACAAAACGGTTTTCTTCAATGCCACGCCTGATGTGGTCTGGAGCTTCTTAACTGATAAGGATAAGCTTGGGACTTGGTATCATCTGGCGCGCGCAGATTTGTCCGAAGGCGAGGATTATGAGCTATTTGAGACATCAGATGATGGTTCAGAAAAGCCAATTGTAACCGGCAAGGTTATTGAAATGGCATCGCCACATAAATTGGTAACAACATTCTATATCGGTCCGTTTGGGGATAATACTACAACGCTCACATGGGTGCTTGAAGCCTTTGCCGATGGCACGCGTTTATCACTGAAACATGAAGGTATCGCTGAAGCTGTGGGCGAGGGCGCTGTCGGGCTTCTCATGGCGCTGGACAAAGGTTGGGACGAACATTTTGCCAGATTGCGGACGAACGCGAACTAACAAAACTTCAATTAAGATCATGAACACCTGCTTTTTGAAAGCGGGTGTTTTGTGGTTTTAATGGTGCTAGTGTGCGGCAAATCAATTTGCTCTTTCCAGAAACCTTCCTAGGAATTGAAATGCCCACTACGCTCATTGTTACCGCCCATCCGGAGCCAAAATCATTCACTAATGCTTGGGCGCGCAAAAGCGCTCAGGCTTGTGAAGCGCTGGGTCACGAAGTTTTGTGGTCAGACCTCTATGATATGGGTTTTGATCCTGTTGAACGCGCCTCGAACTTTAAGAACCATGTTGAAGGCGCGCATTTTGACATGCTCAAAGAGCAGGATGAAGCCACAGAGAAAGGCACTTTTGCCAGCGACATCGCGTCCGAACAAGACAAAGTGCGCCAAGCGGACCGTATCATATTTCACTATCCAATCTGGTGGTTTAAGGAGCCTGCGATCCTAAAAGGCTGGTGCGATCGGGTGCTTGCCAGCAGCGCCATGCACACCGTGGATGAGCGCTATGACAATGGGCGATTTAAGAACACACGCGCTTTGTTTTGCGTCAATACTGGTGCCAATGCCTATGAATGCGCACCCAATGGCAAAGAGGGTGATCTTGAAATGCTTTTATGGCCCATGGCGCACACATTGCGCTATCTGGGCATGACAACCATGAAGCCCGTCTGCGCCCATGGTGTGCACTCCTATCATGAGGGTGACACTAAGCTTGAACTCGAACGATATCTCAAAGGCATTTTAGACGATCAGATCAATGTCATTCGCGATTTCGACAGCCGCGATATCATCAAATTTAATGCTGATGGTGATTTTGACGATAATGGCAGCCTTAAATCTGATGCCGAGAGCTATTCCGCCTTTGTGCGGCATGGGGATAGCTAAACTCCCATGGCTATCTACTTACACAAAATCCTGCCCATTCTTGTCTCACCGCTCTTTGTGATCATGGCGGTGTTGCTGCTCGCTGTATGGTGGAAGCGGCGTCGCTTGGTGCTTTTGGCAATTGTTGCCCTTTGGGTGTCGAGCATGCCAATCACCGGCGCTTATCTGATGGCGCAACTAGAAAGGGGCATGGTGCTCAAACAAGCAGATACCATGCCAAACGCTGACGCTATTGTTGTGCTCAGCGGCATTTTAACATCAATTGAAGGCGAGGGTGGATTGCAAACCGAATGGCTTGATCCGGATCGTTATTTCGGTGGTTTAAAGCTTTACAACGCCGGCAGAGCGCCAATTCTGATCTTTACCAGAGGCCAATTGCCATGGACGGATAAAAGCGTGCCAGAAGGTGATTATCTTAAAGCAAAAGCCATCGAAGATGGTGTGCCGGAAACGGCAATCTTGTTGACAGAAATTGTTCAAAATACCGAAGAAGAAGCCGTTGCAACACTTGGATTGCTGCAAACTAAGCCCGATGCCTCGATCCTGCTTGTAACGTCGGCATTTCATATGCCACGGGCGATGGATGTTTTTAAAACCCAAGGGTTAAACGTTACGCCTTATCCGGTGGATTTTAAGGTCCGGGCCGAACAAACAACCTTCATGTCTTATTTGCCGAGCGCAGGTGCGCTGACGCAAACATCATTATTTGTGCGAGAAATGCTCGGGCGCGCCTATTACAACGTCAAAAACGCGCTTTAGCAAAATGAACCGATCAGTTCGGCGCTGTATATTTTTCATATTCAAGAAAATTACCGCGCGGCAAGAACATGAGCACCAAATTGTCATCTGTGATGTCTATTATGCCATAGCAATAGATATCTTCAGCGCTATTGGCATCATTGATTTGGATAAGATATTCGTCACTGACAAGAACTGTGGGATCATCACAAACCTTGGTGAAGCTAACTTCGCCTTCGCCTTGAAAATCGCCGTCATATTCATCCCATTTTCTAAAATCTGAGGTAAATCGCATGACCTCTTTTGGATCACTCACCGAGCGCCAATCACCAACCAGCGAGTTCATCAGTTTTTGTTCTTCACTCAGAGCAACTTCTGAATAACGTCGAACGGTCACTTCTGCAGTGATGTCGCCAAAGCTTATAATATCGCCCTCAATTTGGTAGCTATTATTGAGTTGCAAATTTGACAATTCGTTCATCAGTGAAGAGGGCGTTCTGCCATCATCGATCACCGCATAACGCCAGCCATCGCTTTCAAATCGGCACATATAAGGCCCGCTATCTGAGTCACAACCACGGAAAATGCCAACAATTGTATAGGGTTCACCATGGGTGCCAGGCGCTGCAATTTGGGGTGCCGGAGCTGGTTTTGGTGCTGGTTTTGGCGCTGGTTGCGCCTTAGCCGTCGGGCGACCCTCATCATAGACATTGTCGTTGTTGAGTGTGAGGCGAAATCCGAGGGTTCCTTTAGCGAGTTTCAACTCACGAAAGAAGCTTTTGTCATAACCGCGATTATCGCAATCTTCATCGCCGACAATGGTGAAAACCTTGCTTTGCGTACAAAATGCAAATTTTCCAGGGTCAAATTCTTTCCCCTTATGCACCGCGCGATAATAGTAAAATGTGCTGGAGAGCTCATCTTTTATGACGGATTTACATTCGCCCACATCCAACTTCCACCAGCCTTCTGAGGTCCAATTGCCATCTGCTTTATATCCAATCGCAATATCACGCTGCAAATCGGTCTCGTTACAAACCTCAAGCTTGGCATGTGCGTGATCGGTTGTTGTTACAAAGCCAAAAAGTGATGAAACAAGCAGCAAAGCAGGAAGCATTGCAAAAGTGAAAAGACGGCAAATTTTCATTATAAGAAACCCCAATTTTTTCAGCATATTAGGCATGGTATGAATGCCCGTCAACAGGTCTGCATTCTTACATTTATAAGAAACTATATCATTGTCGCTTGCCATGGGAATCCCAGAAGCTTAGAATCCCGCCAACTGATTTGAAATAACAAAAACAGGGTGCAATCCCGCCATGTCTGATGCATTAAGCTCGAAAATTGATTTCACTCAAAGCGTTCAAAACGCTGAGCAAGAGCTACGTGTGTTGTTTCCGCCTACACCGCTGCAACGCAATGAACATTTATCGAAACATTATCAGGCCGACATTTATTTAAAGCGCGAGGATCTATCACCGGTACGATCCTATAAAATTCGCGGCGCTTTCAACGCAATGCGTAAAGCATTAGCGGAAGAACCCAATCTCACGACATTTGTCTGCGCCTCTGCGGGCAATCACGCACAAGGCTTGGCCTTTGCCTGCAAGCATTTTGGTATGCGCGGTGTGATTTTTATGCCGGTGACCACGCCTGAGCAGAAGATCAACAAAACCACGATCTTTGGCGGTGGACGGGTTGAGATCATGTTGGTGGGGGACTATTTTGACGATACACTCCGTGCCGCACAGGATTTCTGTAAGCGCGAAGGTGCAAGATTTTTGCCACCTTACGATGATCACGATGTGATTGAAGGGCAGGCCACCGTCGGGTCTGAAATTCTTTCGCAGCTGGACGGTAACACGCCAGACATGATTGTTGTGCCAGTGGGTGGCGGTGGTTTATCTGCCGGACTTGTGCGCTATATGAGCCAATCCGGTCCTGATATTGATTTCCGCTTTACCGAGCCTTCAGGCGGCCGTAGTCTTCATTCAGCGCTTCAAGCCGGGCAATTGGTAACGCTTCCCCATGTTGATAATTTTGTTGATGGTGCAGCCGTTGCGCGTATCGGCGATAAGAATTTTGAAATTTTAAAGCATATCGCATCCAGCCAAGTGCTCGGGATTGATGAGAAACGATTATGCTCGACCATTGTTGAAATGCTCAATATAGAAGGCATCGTGCTTGAGCCTGCGGGTGCCTTGACCGTGGACGCGTTGAAAGATCTGCGATCAGAAATCAGGGGCAAATCCATAGTGTGCGTCACATCGGGCGGTAATTTTGATTTCGAGCGTTTACCGGACGTCAAAGAACGTGCCATGCGCTACGAAGGGCGCAAGAAATATCTCATCCTGCGATTGCCACAGCGCCCCGGTGCTTTGAAGGATTTCCTCAATCTGCTTGGCCCTGAAGATGATATTGCCCGTTTTGAATATTTGAAAAAATCCGCGCGAAACTTTGGTGCTGTGTTGATCGGTATTGAGACGAAATCGCCCGATGGCTTTCCATCTCTATTCGCACGGCTCAATGATAATGGGTTTTCATTCCAGGATATCACCGACAATGATATGCTTTCTGAAATTCTCGTGTAATTCACATGGATATCCGAAAAGCACTTAGTTCCGACACGGCAGCGTTGATTGATGTGATCGACCGCGCTTATGAAATCTATAGGATTGAATTGCCAGATCTGCCGGATGTATCTGCAGGTGTTGCCGAAGAAATAGAAACCGGAAATGTTTGGGTGGCCGATGATGATGGCGTAATAGGCGGCGTGTTTTTAATGTTAAATCCGGAACCCGCAGTTTTGACCAATATAGCCGTTGATCCTTTGCAGGCGGGCAAGGGTATTGGCAAAGCGCTGATCATGCGTGCTGAAGATTAATGCCGCAATCGGTCAATAAAAGAGCTTAAACTCGCAACGCATGTGAATATGCCAGAAAACGTTGCGCTTTATACGCATTTGGGTTGGGAGGAGACATCCCGAGAGGGCAATAAGGTCTTTATGTCCAAGCTGCTCTGAGCTGAATCATATTCGAGCGAATTACTGCCACCAGCGGATAATGCCGATAATCGCAGATGCCGCGTAAAAAAATTGCAGCGCGAAAAACGCCCATCTTTTATCAATAAAGCCCCAGGCACCAAATAAAAGCGCTGAGATTAACAGAAGCGAAAACCCCAAAATTTCATTGCCCGTATTCGATGCGATTAAAAGCGCATAAGCCATGGCGAGCACTGAACCGCTAACCTCAAATATTGTGATCCATTTGGATTTTGTCATGTTGCGTTTATCCTTGCTATGCGCGCCGTAATTGGCCAAATCACTTTATGGGTCTCTTCATCCGGCCATGCGGCTTTAAGCTCATCGGCATATTGATCAAACAAGTCAAGTTCACCAGCTTCTTCAGCTTTGCGTTTGGCCGACCAGGTTTCGATATAGTTCCAAAATTGATCTCGGGTCCAATCACGCTCAATTGCGAGTGGTTTTAAATTAAACTCATCAAACGGAAAATATAGATCCTTATATTCCCGTTCAACATGTTTGCGGCCCTCTGGCCAAAAATGATAAATGTCCCGCCAATAGAACTGATCAAAACGCTTGCCAATATCTCCTTGCAAAATCGGAACACCATAGGAGATTAACGCCATAATGCCATTGGGATGTAAAACACGTCTCACTTCGGCATAATAACGATCAAGGTCAAACCAATGGGCGGCTTGCGCTGCCACAATCAAATCTGCAGAACAATCTACTAGTCCCGTATCCTCAGCGCTTTTGACACCATATCGCACCTTGGGATGTGCCTCAGCGCTGGCTATTTGTGAGGCACTCGGATCAAGGGCAGTGACCCGATCAAATTGGGATGCAAGCAGCACAGATAATTGCCCTGTGCCACATCCAATATCTACGGCGTGCTGTTTTGTTTCGCATAGATCAGCAAGTTCAACGGCAAGGCTTAAAGGATATGTTGGACGAGAGAGCGCATAAACTGCACCGCCTTGTGTGAAATGATTTTCATGCGCCATAAATGAACCCGCCTTGTTCTCGTGCAAGCAATAAATTGTGTGGGAAAAACATGCAAGCCAACTCTTGATAATTTCACCCATTGATATGTTGTTCGCACTGACTTAACTAGGCATGTAAGAACCCTATGGAGGACCACACATCATGCTTGATAATTTTGCTAACTATCCCAGCTTAAAAGACAAAACCGTAATCATTACTGGCGGCTCGCAAGGCATTGGCATGGAAATGGTCAAGGCATTTGCGCAACAGGGATCAAAGATCGGTATTGTTGATCTGGATTTGGAAGGCGCTGAAAAACTTGCCGCCGAATTTGGTCCCAAATATGGTTCAGAAATCGTCTGTGAAAAATGTGACCTTCGGGACATTGAGCAGCTCAAAACGGCCTTTGCCAATATCAAATCCAAAATTGGTGGCGCTGATGTTTTGGTCAATAATGCTGCGCGAGATGATCGCCACGGATGGCGTGAGGTTACATCTGAGTATTTTGATGAACGCATGGCAACCAATGTCAAACACCAGCTTTTCGCCATTCAGGCAGTGGCGCAAGATATGATTGATGCTGGTGGCGGTTCAATCATCAATATGGGTTCCAACTCCTGGTGGGAAAAAGGTGGTGAATTTCCTGCCTATACAATGGCAAAAGCAGCCGTACATGGTTTAACGCGCGGCATGGCCAATGAGCTTGGACCGCATCGTATCCGCGTGAATTGTGTGGTGCCCGGTTGGATTATGACCGATCGCCAAAAAGAACTTTGGGCGACACCGGAAGGCTTGGAAAATCACCTTAAAAACCAATGTCTGCCAGATTTGATTGAACCAGTTTATGTTGCCCGCATGGTGTTATTCTTGGCATCTGATGATGCAGCCATGTGCACAGCCAACAATTATATGGTGGAAGCGGGCTCAATCTAGCCTTTAAAATAACGGCCGCCCTAAACTGAGCGGCCATAATCGCGCTTATTGAGCCATCAATATTTGGCCATGGGGATTATCAATGACCATAAGCCAAGAGCCGTCAACCTGTTTGCGTAACACCGCAACCGACAATCCAGATTGTTGAATGTCCGCGCCGTCCGGCGTTTTACCCGTCATCTGCCATGGCGCGATGTGAAGGGCGATGTCACCTGAGACAAACACATCGTGACCAGCATAGGTAAAGTTTGGATTGATCTGAAACGCGCCTTCAAACATCTGGCGAATTTGATCCGCATCAGAGGCTGGTTTATGAGGTTCGAAAACCACAACGGCTTGATCTTCATAGGATCCCATAAGGCCCTTGATATCACCTTTGTGAAAGGCATTTGTCATGTTTTCAATGGTCGAATAGACATCTTTTTCTGTTTGATTCATTTTCTTAATATCTCCTGCATAAGTCGTTGATTTTGTGAGTAATAGCGATGTTAGTATCGCGGTGATGAGTGTGGTTCGTTTCATGGTTTTCCTCTCGTGATTAGGCATAGCTTTGCCGGTTCGCTGAACGGGGAGTTCAGCAATTAAAAAATTGAAATGCTTGATAAGCGTCTAAGCTTTAGGTGGTTTCCACGATGGCCGAAATCCTTGCCGCGAGGTCCACCGGTGTTTTGAATTTCGGCGTGGCGTTTTGTAGCTTAAACACCTTCAATTCATCCACCACATGCGTAACCTGTTGCAATATATCTGCATATTCAGGTGCACCCGAAAGCGCATAGGACATATTGGATGGATCAACGCGGCCCTGTTTAATCGCATCCGGCAATCGCGCCGGGCAGCTGCATTTTGCGCTTTTATTGGCAATCCCGCATTTATTTGAGGTAAACGCCACAACCTCATTTCGGGCTCGTGACAGACGTTTGCGATAATTTTGCGGTGTAATCTCTAAGATTCGCGCCGCTTCGATATGTTCAAGCTCTAAAATATCACCCAGCACATAGGCAATGCGATGTTTTAGATCTAGGCATAGCAACATAGCCATGGTGCAGGAAATGCGAAGCTCATTGAGCAAGACGGCTTGATCCGGCGAGGGGGCGGGGTCAATGATCGCATTTTGCTCAAGCCCGGCTTCTAGCATCTCTCCAAACATCGGGAAGGAAAGACCCATTTCGCGGCTTTGCACTTTCTTGCTATTGATCAAATAATTGGTCGCAACGCGATAGACCCAAGTTTGGAACCGACTACCATACTCAAAGGTTGAAAGCTTGGTGATCAGAATGATCAAAATTTCCTGCGTTGCATCCAATGCCGCGTCATGATCAACCAGCATCCGCATGGATAAATGATAAATCTGATCCTGAACCTCTAGGACGAGCTGCTCGAGCGCCCACTTGTCACCATTCTGGGCCTTAGCGACCAAATTGTTGATATTTTCCGTCAAAAGACAAACCTCTCATTTGCGTATCTAAAACATTAGACAATTGACGAGAGGAATGTGTGACAGATTATTTTCAAAAACTTTCAAGAAGTGGTTTCGGAAAGATCAGCCGTGATGCGCACTGGCAGTCATCAGAACCCGCACCAGTGCGGTTTGACTGCGCACACCTGTTTTATCAAACATGCGCTGCAAATGCGTTCGTGCTGTGCTGGCGCTGATATTCAAGTTCTGCGATGCCTTAACCAGATCATGGCCTTTCATAATCTCAGATGCCATACGGCGCTGCGCCGTGGATAAATTATAAATCTTCATGGCGATATTCAGCTGCTTTTCCTGCGTATCCAAATCGTCAAATGACAAGAGCAACATGCCGTCCTGCAGCGAGATCCATAAGATATGGGGTATATCAGTAAATTCTTCATCCAAAACAAGCGGTATCGCCGCATGGTTATCAAGATCAGATTGTACCGCCGCGCGCATATCAATGATTGTCATGGCGGCCGCGCGTTTCAGCGTTTTGAGCAATATGAGTTGGTCTGCAGTCTTCTTTGTGCGGATTGTGCCATGGCGCTCGACCAAAACAGGATGATTTTCAAGCCCGGAACGTGCTGCGTCATTAATCCAAATGATCGTGCCGGTTTCATCAAGCCGGATGATGGGTCGATTGATATATTCAAGCAATGCATCATAAGAGCCGACATGCACAATCTTCCAGGCGCCATTATGCTTTTCCAAAATGCGCAGTTGGTGGCTTAAGCCCATCGTGACGAATATATCATCATCAGGACCGCTAAACTGGTCAAAGCTCATCCAGGCCATATCGGTGGATTTGCGAATTCGGATATTTTCGCGCCGCACATTTTCAGCTGCACGCGGATTGGGAATGGGAACTTGCGCCATCATCTCCTTGATCATGTTGGATGTGGCATCCCATCCCATTTGAACATCCATACCGCCCACACAGGAGCCAAACCGGTTCAAATCCTCATGTTGATGCCAGCAATCGGCCCAAGCATCGAAGTCTCGCGCGTAAAAGGCTTCGCTTTCACGTTTAATAACGCTCATAATCTCAGCTTCATCAGCATCAAAATTGTCTTGTATGATCGAATTTGGCTTCATGGACGATTTCATAATGGTGCTTGTTTAGATGTTAGAAGTGACTTTTGCGACGGTTCACGTTGAACTTTAAAGAGACGCGATACGATCCGCCGGACTAATCTCAGTCTGGCTCTTAAGTTTAACTCGTAACCTTGATGCGCATGGGTAGTAGGCATCTTCCGCTCGAGCGTCAGTATAAACAATCTTGGGAGGATCGGAAATATGCGACATAGATGTTTGCAGGATAGACATAATTAGCCTCGTTATCTTGGGAGTAAGATGATGCATGATCACCATGGTCCTTAAGATAATCGAGTTGGATCAATTCGTATGTCATCCAAATGGAGGACAAGGGTGAAATAAATCATACAGCCATTAATTCGCGACCGACATCTTCACGTGGTGAGACATTAAATTTCCGCGCATATTCCCGGCTAAACTGTGTTGCGCTCTCATAACCCACATCAAATGCGGTTTGAGAAACCGATATATCTCCGTTGGCTAAGATTTTCCGCGCTTCCAACAACCTCAATTCTTTCTGATATTGTAGGGGTGTGGTCCCAGCGACCGTCTTGAAATGCTCGTGAAACGAAGATGCGCTCATGCCGACAGATTTTGCCAGTTCAGCCACCACCAGACTTTGTGAGAAACTCTCGCGAATTTGGCCAATAGCTTTATAAATGCGGCTGGCATGGCTATCCCGGTTCAGCAATTGCCGCAACATACCGCCGTGGTGCGCTGTTAGAAGGCGGAAATGGATCTCTTTCATGACAATCGGCGCCATGATGCTGGCTTCAAGCGGGTCTTGGGACATATCAAAATAGCGGCATATGGCATCTGCCAGTTTCTCGTCCGCTTGTGCAATTTCCAATGACCCAGCTTTTTGATGGTCTAAGCCGGATAAATCGTGCTGTTCACCCATCTCTAGGTGGATTTCGCGAAGAAGCGCCAAATCAATCGATAAAACCAAAGAGATGAATGGTTTATCTACGCTTGCTTCAGTTACACGTGCTGTGACCAATGTGTCATGGCTCACAATAAGAGCTTGCCCAGCGGTGAATTGAGCGACATGCCCGTTCATACCTATTTCTTTTGCTCCTTGGAGAATTAAGCAAGCAATGGGTTCGTAAACATTGCCTTCAAATGTGGTTATTTGTGTATGCCGAATTGCGATCAGATTTCCGACTTCCTTGACCTTAATATAGTCAGATTGGCTAAATTTCTTGACATAATGGTCAATATTCTGGATGGTATTATCATTCATTTTTACATCTCCGTGGATGTTTTCTGATAACTTTAACGAATTAGGTTAGCAACCCAAAAATGTGTTTTCTGGAGAAATAGGCAAGTTGTTTGGAGGAATTGGCAGGACGATTTACACTGGTGCGATTATGTTCAGGTCAGAAACAATTCAAAAGGAATTCAGTTATGACACAGACAATTTTAATCACAGGTGCGTCCTCAGGTATTGGCAAGACAACCGCGAAGTTCTTCCAGGAAAAGGGCTGGAACGTCGTTGCGACAATGCGTTCTCCGGAAAACGAAACGGAACTGACAGCGCTCGATAATGTTTTTGTGACAAAGCTAGATGTGACCGATGAGGCATCGATATCCGATGCAGTCGCTGCTGGTATTGAAAAATTCGGTAAGATTGATGTTCTATTGAATAATGCCGGTTATGGTGCATATGGGCCGCTTGAGGCATTTCCGATGGAAAACATTGAGCGTCAGTTCAATACCAATGTTATCGGCCTGCTTGCGGTGACCAAAGCAGCGCTGCCGCATTTCAGAGCTAACAAATCCGGCGTGATTATCAATATTTCATCCATTGGCGGTCAAATGACATTCCCGCTGGGCACGCTATATCACGGTACTAAATTTGCAGTGGAAGGCATGTCTGAATCGTTGCATTACGAGCTTGCGCCGATGGGTGTGAAGATCAAAATCGTTCAGCCTGGCATGATTAAAACTGATTTTGGTGGTCGATCCTTTGATTTTACCAATGATGAGAGCATGACGGAATATCAATCAACCGTGCAAGCCTTATTTAGTGCATGGGGTGGGGCGGGTGAAAATGCCTCCGAGCCAGAAGTTGTGTCCGAGGTCATTTGGCAGGCCGCAACCGACGGCACCGACCAGCTTCGTTATCAGGCTGGGGAAGATGCAGTTGCGCTTCTGGCTAAACGCAAAGCGGAAGATGATGCGACCTTCATTGGCGATATGAAATCTCAGCTTGGGATGTAGGTCATAGCAAAATGAACAAATCGGTTTAATAACTCATGAGGTAAAATGAACATTTTTGTTCATTTATAAACATTGATTTTCAAAAAATGATTTGATATCAGTAATATGAGACTAAACTGATTTGTTCATTTTGAGGTAAATATGCGCCCATCAAAACGCGAAGAATTGATAGAGAAATCGCTGTTTGTTTTTGATCAAAACGGATTTCATGCCACCGGTATGGATCTGTTATCTGCCGAAATTGGCATGTCGAAAACGTCGATTTATAACCACTTCCGTACCAAAGAAGATTTGATTGTAGAGGTTTTGCGCCTACAGGATGAGCAGTTCCGCAATTGGCTCCTTCGGCGCATGTATGATTTGGGAACCGCCAATCATGGTGGTCCGCGCGAGCAGCTGTTAGCCATGTTTGATGCTCTGGACGAATGGTTCAATCATGACAATTTCAATGGTTGTCTGTTTTTAAAAGCGACCGGTGAATATTCCGATCATGAACACCCCATCCACCGGCAAGCAATCGAACACGCGGAAATGTTTGAAATTCAACTTCTGGCACTGGTCAAAAAGGCAAGTTTACGATTGCCGGAACTTGTGACACGGCAATTATTGATCCTAAAAGATGGTGCTGTATCAGCAGCACAGGTTGGCCATATCAATTCAGCTGCGAAAGACGCTAGATATGCCGCACAATGTTTGATTGATACGCATGACACCAGCAAAAGAAAGCCGGTGCAAACATCATTTGCGTTTTAAGATATTCTTCGCATCCAAATCCTTGCTTTTTAATTTAAGTCGCGGCTAACTTGGCTTGAGTTACACATTTGCGAGCAAGTTATTGGGAGGCTTGAATGAGCGCATTGCTGGACGAATTAATTGAACTTCGTCACGAGCTTCATCAATATCCGGAAGTTTCACAACAGGAAGAACAAACCGCGCAGCGTATATTGCGCTGGTTAGATGCTTGTTCACCCTCGAAAGTTATCAAAGGTCTAGGCGGCCACGGCATCGCGGCTATTTTTGACAGCGGCAAAGAAGGACCGAGTGTCCTGATCCGTTGCGAGCTCGATGCTTTGCCAATTTTCGAAATTGGTCGGCCAGAATGGCGATCCAAGCATGAAGGGGTGGGGCATTTATGCGGCCATGACGGGCATATGTCGATTTTAGCGGGGCTAGCACGCAAATTCAGCGAGGACGGACCAAAGCAAGGACGCGTGATCTTGTTATTTCAGCCAGCGGAAGAAGATGGCGCCGGTGCGCGCGCCGTGATCGCAGATCCAAAATTTAGCGAGATCAAACCTGACTATTCCTTCGCACTGCATAATTTGCCGGGCATGGCGTTGCACGAGGTTGGCATTAAGTCAGGACCGTTAAATTTCGCTTCTGAAGGCTTGAGAATTGAGCTGAGTGGGAAGACCTCCCACGCATCCCATCCTGAAGATGGGATTAGCCCAGCAAAGGCCATCGCAACCTTGATCGAGAAGCTTCCTTACCTGCCACAGAGCTTGGGAAAGGATGAAAGCGAGGCCTTGGTAACCGTCGTGCACGCAAATCTTGGCGTCAACGCGTTCGGTGTCGCGCCTGGCGATGGCATGGTCATGGCGACGCTCAGATCAATTGACAATGGGCTTCAAAGCGAACTTATGGCACATGCAGAGGAGTTGGCGCGGCAAGAAGCAAATCGTAACCGGTTGAAAATAAAGCTCTCCCACGGAGAGAAATTTTCAGATTGCACCAATGACAGCGAAGCTGCTGATATTATTCGCAAATCTGCTAATAAGGCCGAGCGAAAAATCATGGAATTGACCAAACCCTATCGCTGGTCGGAAGATTTTGGACTGTTCGGTTCAGTTTCCAAATCTGCGCTTTTTGTGCTGGGTTCTGGCGAGAGTTGCCCGCAATTGCATAATCCAGATTATGATTTTCCAGACGAGTTGATTGAGAGCGGTATGGAGCTGTTTGAGAATATTGCGCGTGATCTATGTGGGTAGCTTTCAAACCAGTAGGATATTGTGGGGAAGACCCAAATTTGAAAATTTAAATTGTTTCATATATATTGATGCAACCTAGAGTAAATGCGGGGGTGTATCATGGGAATATTTGCATTTAATCAAGCTGTTGCACTTGTTGTGATCCTTCTTGGAGGAGCCTTGGGAGGATTTGCTGGGCTAATTCTTCTCAAAACGAGTGGTGATGATGATGCCGGCTCTTCGACCTTGCCCAAGAAGAGAGAAGCACTTTTAGCAGGGATGGCTGCCGCATTGGTTGTGCCATTGTTCCTTGCCATTGCATCTGTCGGCAATACAGATAACACAATCATCAAAAATGTATTTAAGCCGCTCAACTGCGCACAAACGGGTATTAAAGATACTGAATTAAACGCCTTATCAGACGCTGATCTGAAAGAGAAACTGTCAAAACTGGTGAGCACATCAGAAGAATGCGAGAATTTCTTGCCATCTCTCATGTTAGTTTTAGCTTTTAGTCTGATTGCTGGTGTGAGTTATCGCCCATTTTTTGCTGGCATCAGTCAGAGAGTTCTCCGGCAGCTCAACGAAGATGTTCAGAAAGTCAAAGAACAAATTGAAGAAGCTCAGGAAGAGCCAACAGATGGCGTGGTGCAAGAAGCCGATGAGACTGCATCCGATGCAGAGCCAGTTTCAGACGTTCAGAATAAAGTTTTGAAGTCTCTTTTGAGCGGCAAATACAAACGGCGTTCTGCCGGTGGGATTTCGTCAGAACAAGGCCTCAAGCGAGATGAAGTTAAGATGGAATTGGAGGATTTAAAGCAGCAAAATCTGGTAAGAGAAGTCCCATCAACGAAAAATCCAGGCACCGTTCGTTTTGAATTGAACCATGATCAACTATCGTCAAAACTCGCAAGAGACAGAAAAACAGGTAATTTTCTGCTCAAGAAATAGTGTCGTCACTGGGGCGCAACTTACCGCGATAATGAGCAAGCAGGCCAAATAGGGGTAGGTTCACCTCAACATCGAAATTAAATACCCCATTCTCATCGGCAAATTCGCGCGTTTTTGATGTCGGTGCCAACCCTAATGGCATGGGCAGGGCACCCAACGGTGTTTCGATTTTCCAAGACTTGATTGGCATCACGATCGCGCCGTCGACAACATCCAATCCAATTTCAAACGACAAGTTGCCAAATAGCTCTCGAAACGTGCCACTCTTGTCGATGGATAATTCAGAGGAAAAACACTTGCCTGCGAAATTGCGTGTCCAAGTTTCGCTTAAACCGGCGTGCTGGTTGATCCCGCTTTGAACACTCACTGTTACGGGTACATCCTTACCGGAAGCGGGGAATCCGACAATTTTGGATACAATACGCGCAGCTAACGAGTTGCCGGAAGATATATCAGCTGTTCCGCACCAAACCGGATATCCATCGATTTTATGGAATTTTTGCAGTGAAGCCGGCAAATCCTGATACATTTGCACACCCAAATATCGCTGATAGATGCCTGTGCTTGGATAGTCGTTTAGCACTTGCGTGTAGATCGGATAGGGCGCACATTCTGCTTCGATATCTGCAACATCGACGGTATCAAAGGCGAGGGCAGCGCCAGTTGAAATTGTCTTAGTAAGCAGTTTTCGTATCACAGCAGCCGTTGGAAGGATCGGAATATTCGGACCTTGGTTTTGTTCAGCAATCAATTCATATTCCGATGATTGATAGACCCCGTCAGCATTGATGCCTCTAGCTCTTACTATCATGCCGCCGCGACCCGTCACAAAAGGTTTGATCGCAAATCGGATTTTGTGAAGCAGCCTCGATAATGGGCACGAAACGCTCTTTTGCCCCACTGGAAGTCCCCATTTTGCTAATTTAGCCAAGAGAATAACACCATAGTGCTCAATGGGAGATTCAAGCCCCGCAGAGAAGGAGACCGTTGATTTGACGCTAAGTGCCTCACCTAAATATTCCGCATCATATGTTTCAGCAGGTGCCGTTTGTCGCCAGCCGAGCGCGCCAATTTGCAACGGCTTTGAATTGGCCCAGCCGGCAGTTTGGTCGAGTTTTCCCTCGCGCCAGGTTGAAATGGGTTTGCCCGCATAGCTTAAGATAGCTTGGATGACAGATGGTCCAACATCACCTTTACCGCCGGGCACGAAGGCAATTTCAATATCATCAACTCGACGCCAGTCTGAACATAGTTGTTGGGCTACTGCGATAGTAAAACACGGAGAAGAACTTGCGCCGCCAATAGATGCCACTTCGTTTTGGGTCGCTAAATCATTCAAAGCATCGCAATAGCCGCTGAGATATTTAGGCGCATCTGCTAAATCAACAAAATGCGAGCCACTTTTTAAAGCAGCTTTTGCAATCTCATAGTCTGCTGATTGAAAAGGGCCGGAACAGTCAATTGTAATGTCGGGAGAAAGCCTTTTCAGGATATTTTCAATGTCTTCGCTGGTATTAAGTGCGACATAATCAAAGCTTTTGTCTGGATATCGACGTTTGAGCTTATGGACATAATTGATGGCATTGTTTTCCGATCGGGATGAGATAACCAGATCCAGATTGAAATGCGTGGCAAGATGATGACATAGTTTTTGACCAAAAATACCGGTGCCGCCAATGATCAAAACTCGTTTTCGCATCCTGTCAGCCTGTCCTTTTGTTCAAATTCATATTGTAAACCGTGCACGTTCAGCATCGCTTGGCACACGGCATGTATCGAGTTTGCCAAACAAGCGATAGCGCCGCCGTGCGACAAAGCGATAAAGCCAGTCTCGAATAGCTTTCGGAATAATAACACCAAAGCGGACCCAGCTAAATGGTGCTTTCATATGTTTGGAAAGTGCGATGACGCCGTCAGATTGCACAAATGGCGTGCCTTTATCTAAGAATAAAAACGTGTCCGGGTTGTCAGGATCGATGTCATACTTTTGAGCGATAGCCCGACCATCTGCTGAATGGATGGATACAAAATCAATCGTCGGGGCTTTTTCGTATTTCAAAGTTGTGGAGATTGCGCCATTGCATAAAACGCAAACACTATCAAAAAGCCATATGGCTTTGCTGTGTGGCGCTTTATCAATTTCGTGTGGCATACGACCCTTTGGAATTTATCTTGCGAAATTCACCCTATGGAATAAGCACAACCTTACCATAAGCACCAGGTTCTAACACTGCGTCATGGGCGCGCGCTGCATCAGATAATGGAAACTCTTTGCCGATGATTGGGTTGAGGCTGTTATCCGCAATGCCAGATAAAAT
Organism: Rhizobiaceae bacterium; assembly: GCA_017644105.1. Lineage (GTDB taxonomy): Bacteria > Pseudomonadota > Alphaproteobacteria > Rhizobiales > Rhizobiaceae > Lentilitoribacter. The sequence goes on from JAEPMD010000012.1 coordinate 92,463, forward strand.
ATCTTCCATGATCGGTTTGATTTGTTCTGCTGTCATGTTCCAGAGAGCGGTGCCTTTGATATCAAGCTCTTTCATCATCGCAACGCGGGGGTTGATGTTGATCTCACCACGATTGCCGATAACAACGATGCGGCCAAATTTTGCAGCTAGATCCATGTCCTTACCAAGATTAACATTAGCGAGCATTTCAAGCGTCAAGTCTACACCATTACCATTCGTGAAGGATTTGATTTCGTCAATGTAATTGTCGCTATTGTGATTGACGGCAAGATCAGCACCTTGCTCTTTAATCAGCGCCATGCCGTCATCGCTTCCGGCAGACCCAATTACCGTGCATCCTGCGCGTTTTGCGATTTGGATTGCTGAGGTGCCTACAGAGCCGCTGGCGCCGTGGATGAAGACTGTCTCACCCGATTTGGCATTTCCTCGGTGAAACAGTGCCATATGTGCTGTAGGATAAGATACACCAAAAGCGGCAGCTTGCGGAAAGCTAACATGGTCGGGTAGGGCGAGAACTTCAGAAGCTGGGCGTTTGACCTGGCCTGCATAGCAATCTTGCAAGCGAAAGCTTAACGCGGTGCCAATGATGACGCGATCACCCACTTTGAGGTTTGTCACACCTTCACCAATTTGCGAGACGATGCCGCCGGCATCGCCGCCAGGAATATAAGGGAGGTCTGGCACAATGCCGTAGGTGCCGGTTCGCATATATGTGTCAGCCGGGTTTACACCCGCAGCTTTAACGTCAATGACAACTTCGCCAGCACCAGCTATTAGATCATCCATCTGGTCAAGTTGTAGAACTTCCGATCCGCCAAATTGATGTGCTCTGATTGCTTGCATGGTGCTTTCTCCAACGTCATAACTAATTTGTGGTCAGTTATACATCAATTTGGATTAAGCACCACGGCTTTTGATGCGATTAGATAAGACCTAATCGGATCGCGCGTACAACCGCATTTGTGCGGTTGGCGGCATTGAGTTTATTAATCGAATTATCTGCGTGAAGGTTCACAGTTTTAGGTGAAATGCCGAGAATTGTAGAAATTTCCTGACTTGTTTTGCCTTCAGAAGCCCAGCGAAGAACTTCGTGCTCGCGTGGCGTAAGTTTGACCTTGCCTTTTTTGACCAATGGTTGTTCTGACGTGAAGCTATTGATCCAATAAACCAGCAATTGACCAATGCGGTTCATCATCTCTGGAGAGAGCTCTTTCGGATCATTAGCTGGAAATCCGATCGCAAACCAGCGCAAAGATGGTTGGAAATCTGGCAAATCAAATGTCAGATAAGTTTCCAACATTTCAAAAAGATCTCTGATTTTTTTCTGCGTTCTAAGCGCATTTTCTTCGTCAACGCGGATGAGGAGCCAGCGCATTGAGATCGGAGATGCATTGATCATGTTCGAGACCATTTGGTCTTCTGCATGTTTTGTCATGTCAGCAGGGCGAAGATGTTCGCTCGCACCTGTCAACATGATTGAGGTTTCAAACTGAGCGCGGTCACTGGCATTGCCAATGGCCAATGGATCGCAATTTTCAAACTTGCTGCTCAGCTCTTGTAAAAATGTAAAACTATCGAAACCCGTTGAGACAAAGTTTATGCCATTCAGACGGGTTTCCACCTGTATGATTGGTTGCATATTCATAATTCCTTTATGTGGTTGTCCAGACACATAAGGGTTTTGGGTAGAAATCCTAGTTAACTAGGGTTAAATACCAGATTGTAACAGTAACATGCAGTAATATCAAAGGCTTACAAGTGTGTTTTAGCTGATGCAAATTTACAGTGACAAGGAAATTCTGGTATTTGTACCTGTAAAGTAAACGATTACAGAGCAAAAACCTCAGAAATTTCCTATCACAAAATCTACTAACTTAAATTTTGCGGCTTGAGTCTTGCGATTCTCGTTCAAACATTTAGATCAATCCAACCAGTCTGCGACCTTCTTCGGTTTTGATTGAAAAATCTGTTCCGTCAAATTCACGCGCGGCATCCGTGACCAGCCAGCATATCGCCTCTGCGGGCCATTCTGGGTCTATATGTTCTGACCAGTCCATTTGGCTGACAACATTGATCTGTGATGCCTTAATCGCATGCTGCATATTCGTCGCGACGGTGCCCGGGGACAGACCGATGACTGAAATATCATGTTCGGACCACTCGCGATTGATGGTGCGTGTGAGCGATAGGACTGCAGCCTTGGTCGCGCTATAATGGCTCCAGCCTGGCAACATGGATGTCGCTGCGCCAGACGAGATATTGATCACGACGCTTCTTTTGTCTTCACGTGTTGAGGCTTTGAGCGTCGGGAAGCAGGCATGCAGGCAATTATAGACACCTTTGAAATTCACATCGACCACACGGCTCCAAGCCTCTGGATCGGAGCTTTCGAGCATGGAAATGGGTTCAATGATACCTGCATTATTGACCAGAATGTCTATGCCACCGAAATATTTCACAGCTTGGTCAACAGCGAGTTTGACCTCCTCGTAGTCTGCGACGTCACACTGAACAGCCAGGGCGTTATCACCAATGTCTTGTGCAATGCGAACGCAGTCTTTGATTGAGCGTGCGGCCAGTACAACATTGGCACCATATTTGGCCAATTGACGCGCTGCTGATTCTCCTATGCCTCTGCTTGCGCCAGTTACAAATGCTGTTCGTCCTTTAAGGTCTATCTTGTTCGACATAAACTAATTCCTTGAATATCCTGTTTCATAATGTGTCTGATTCAACATCTGGTCGCAATATATTCATGTCGATATTTAAGATAAATATTGATTTGTAAATCATATTCATGCAAATAATGCACGAATGGATTTGGCGAAACTATCGATATTCATACAGGTGGTGCAAAAGGGGTCTTTTGCCGATACTGCGCGCGACAATAGCGTCGATCCATCCAAGATATCGCGGATCATTTCATCACTGGAAGATGAACTTGGTTATCGGCTTTTTCATCGAACGACACGAAATTTGTCACTCACTGAAGCCGGTCAGTTAACATTTGACCGGATGCAGGATCCGCTTGATGAGATTAATGCGATTGCCGATATGGCGCGTGCCAGCACCGAAAAACTATCTGGCAATTTAAGGCTAACAACATCTGTTGCACTTGGTGAGCGGTGGCTTGTGCCAAAGCTGGGGCGATTTTATGAGCAATATCCAGATATTAAACTTGAGCTCATCTTGGATGATCGCGCGATTGATCTCATCGAACAAAGAATAGATGTTGCACTCCGCTTAGCGCCGCAAAAACAAAGCGATTTGATTACAACACGCATTCTTAATGCCAAATACCATGTGGTTGCGACCAATGACTATATTGAAAAAAATGGTCCGCTTACATCGCCAAGTGATCTTAAAGACACCACTATCATTACGTTTCCTTTTGCGGATTATCGAGTGCAATGGAAATTTAAAACGCCAGACGACCAGATTGAACAAATCGCCATTCAACCGCATATTGTCATCTCCAATGCTTTGGCGATCCGGCGAACCGTGCTTGAGGGGCAGGGGGTTGCACTTTTAAGCGATTGGTTAGTTGGCGATGATTTGACCAAAGGTGATTTGATCAATGTATTCCCGCAATACCAAATCAGCGCGGAAAACTTTGATGACGGTGTGTGGTTGACCTATCCCAGCAAACGATATCTGCCATCAAGTACGCGGGCATTGATCGATTTTCTTAAACAAAATCAATAACAAGAAAACTTTCTCCCTTTTATAAACGCAAGATGAACGACCCATTCAGCGGGCTTTCAAATTGCCTTTGCTAAAACCTCACTCATCGAAACACATCGATTTGAAATTTAACCAATCGGGGGCGACATCTCCGATTTTGAAATGAGGGTATCAAGGGAGATCTCAAAATGACTATGACAAAAACTTTTACAGCAATTGCAATTGCATCATCTATTTTCGCTGGTGCAACTTCATCCGCTATGGCAGGACCTATCGAAACAGTAAGCATCTCAAAAGATGGCATTGATATTGTGCCGATCCAAGTGCAAGCAACCGGAAGCAAATACAACAAGATTAAAACCCATTCACGCAAATTTGGTCTTAAACTCTATGCGAAAGCCGCTTGGGGCAAAAAAATCAAACATGCAATGGTCGCTGCTGGCCACGCACAAATCGGCGAATATACACCTGGCTGGCACAAAGACTACAGCAATAACAGCCGCACATTTATCAAACACATTAATCCAAATATTAAAATCAGCGATGTGAAATTCCACGGTAAGAATCCAATTAAAGCCTGTAACACAAAGCTTGCCAGCCATCGGAATATCTTTGCAACTGGTTCAACCACACAAGTGACTGCATATTTTGAACTGGCAGTGACTTCGAAAAATCCATATGGCAACGGCGTTGCAAAAAACCAGAAAAAATCTTGGGTTTGGTATCCAGTGAAAGTGAAATGCCTGCCAAAAGGCACTGTTGGTGGCTTCACCAACTAAATTCTAGTGCGCTGACCCAGTCAAACCAGCATCTTTCCCCTGAGATGCTGGTATTTTTTATGAAATAAAATTCAAAAATAGCCAGATCGCGAGGATCAAAAGTCCGATAAAAATAAATATCCGTGCCAGAAACACACGAAGCTTGATAACTTCATTATCCCGACCTTCAGCGCGGAGTTTCATGGTTTTGCTGTGGTGAATATTGCGCAGGATCCAGAAAATGCCAACCAAGGCTAATATGGCCGGGAAGAAAGTGAATAGTGTTCCTAAGATAATTGTATAGCTAAAGCTGGCGAGGTTAAGGTAAAAGTTCGAGGAACAGCTCGCGCTATCCAAAAGATAGTTTTGGCATTCACCGACAAGATGTAAAAATCCATATCCGATGCCAGCAGCCATCAAAGCAGCCAGCGCCAGATAACAAATATATTCAAATATTTTGAGGAATATATCTCCGGGCAATAGCATTTGTGACCTCACCAATTCGCGGCGTCTATTTTATAAGCCGCTGATTAAAGTCAGATTAATCCAAGAAGCTATTTTGAGCGTTGTGCGTCCACATATGATCGAAGAACGGCATTCATACGGGTGAGGTGGCCTTTGCCCTGGCTTTTGAAATATTCAAGAACATCTGCATCGACACGAATGCTAATTGCTGTCTTGGTTTTGGGTTCGACAATTTCAGCTTCATCCCAAAAATCATCTGGCAATTCTTCCGAGAGGATTGTTGTTTTTCTCGCAGATTTTAACGCACCCGCATCTTTCATCTTGCGAATGTCATCAAGAGAAGCGGTTTGTGATGTGTTTTTTGTAAGTTTCTCGTTCACGTCTCCCACCTTTCCAAGCTGTTATGAGGCGGGTAGTGCCATTGCGTTCTGTGTGAACCACAATGAAAGCCTCATCATCAACCATGCCAAGAGAGATTAATCTCATCTCACCATAATCTTGGTGGTTGTCTTGTTTGGTCAACACTGGATTTTCAAAAATCAATGCTGCTTCTAATATATCGACACCGCGTTCATCGTATATTTCGCGGCGCTTTTCTTCGTTCCATTCGAATTGCATTTTCATGCTCCGCTTAGAGTTTAACTAAACGGATTTTTGACGTTGTGTTGACGTCAACGTTACCCCGAATCCTTGCGCAATTACCAATCTGTCAACGTAAATACGCATGATGTGTATGTACAATATGTATTGACGAAAATCAAATTATCAACAAGCCTGACCGCAGACCCAGCCGCTACTCCAGGCCCATTGAAAGTTATAACCTCCGAGCCAGCCGGTGATATCGACCACTTCGCCGATGAAATAGAGCCCAGATTGGTGCTTCACTTCCATGGTTTTGGCGTTTAATGCAGACGTATCAACGCCGCCGAGCGTGACTTCTGCTGTGCGATACCCTTCAGAGCCTGCAGGTTTGATGGTCCATGCATTGACCAGATTGCCAATGAGATCGAGCTTTGCATTGGATTGATCGGCAAGATTTCCGGTTAAGCCCGCTTGTTCAATAATCATCTGCGCTAGTTTTGCCGGAATGAGACGCGCCAATACATTGGTGATCGATTGCTTGCCCGCTTCATTACGCAGGGCTTTAAGCTTATCAGCAATATTCTGCCCGCGTGCCAAATCAACAGTGATTTCATCCCCTTCACGCCAATAGCTTGAGATTTGTAAAATAGAAGGTCCAGACAATCCGCGATGGGTAAAGAGGAGGCCTTCGTCAAACACTGTTTTTTGGTGTCGAACTGAACTCTCAACGCTGACCCCTGAAAGGGGCTTTACCCAATCAAGCGTTTCATCGGAAAAGGTTAGCGGCACAAGGGCAGGGCGAATATCGGTTAAAGGCACGTCAAATTGCTGAGCAACATCATAGCCAAATCCTGTTGCACCCATTTTGGGGATAGATTTGCCGCCCGTTGCGATGACCAAAGATGACGCCGTAACCTCATCATGATCAAGCGTTATCTGATAGCTGTCTTTTTTTTCTATGCGCTTCACTGACGTTTGCAGCTGAAGCTCAACCCCCGCATCATCCATCTCATTGCGTAGCATAGTAATAATATCTTGCGCGGAATGATCACAAAACAACTGCCCCAATGTCTTTTCGTGATAGGCGATCCCGTGCTTTTCAACCAGGCTGATAAAATCATGTTGGCTGTAGCGTTTGAGCGCCGAAATACAAAATCGTGGATTTTGGGACAAAAATCGATCAAATTTCGTCTCAAGATTGGTGAAATTACAACGTCCACCTCCGGAAATACGGATTTTGTCACCGGCTTTTTTCGCGTGATCAACGACTAGCACAGATCGTCCACGTTTGCCCGCTTCAATCGCGCACATCATCCCGGCCGCACCTGCGCCAATTATCATCACATCATAATGTTTCATGATCTTGCGGGTAGCGTTCTATTGATCCGAATGCAAGAGCGATTTAAATATGGTGTGCGCTACATTGATAATTGAGGTTATAATATGCATATCCCGCCACCTGTTTATATGTTTCTGGCCATTATCGGGATGCATTACGGGGCGCGGTTTTTGCCGTTTTCAAGATTTCAATTTAATGAGCAATATTTGCTCGCCTATGCCTTCATTCTGTGTGGCATCTTCTTGCTTCTCATGACGGTTTTACGTTTCATACGACACCGCACCACAATCCAGCCCAATAAGCTTGATGAAATGTCCTCGCTCGTAACAGATGGGGTTAATCGCTTTTCCCGCAATCCCATGTATTTAGCCATGTTGCTGATGATTATTGGTTCGGGATTATATTTCGGCACATTTTTGGTTGTCATTGCCGCACCGGCATTTGTGATGATTATCAATAAAGTTCAGATCGAGCCCGAAGAAGAGGCGCTCGAAGCGATTTTTGGTCAAGAATATCTTGATTACAAAGCGCGCGTTCGGCGGTGGATGTAAGATCAATTCGAAAATTAGCGCTTACCAAAACCTGGTGAACGGCGTTTTCTTATCGATGAGGCACTATTACGCTCGCCGATTTCTCGTGCCGACCGGCCACCGAATTGCATTTGATTTGGATTTTCTTCCTCAACAAAGCGTGGGTCATCAGAGAGATAAAGCACTTGGGTGCGTTTGGATTCAATGGGTGCGAGCGGCCCTTCAAATTGAACACCAACGTGCTCTTCGTCCCGCCAGATCCATTTTGCGGGCACTTCAAATGCATCCAGCTCAACACCAACCATGAAATGAGTGGGCAAGCCAGCAATATGTTCGATCTGAAGGAGGGCACCTGTTTCGCTGATATTGCGCAAAATACATGTGCGTTTGCCGTTATAACCTTTGTTATAGATAAATGCAGACTTATATGTGCGCTGGCGATAAGCACGCTCTATAAAATCGTTATCTGAATCTGTCCCCGCCGTCATCCCAATAGGCTCCGTTCATTAAAATTACAAATATGCAAAAAGTTGCGACGGTCCGAAACTAACACACTCAAATTGACCAAGAGTGAAGCGAAACTGCTGCATTTAATTCAAATTGTTGTATAAAATCCGAGAGCGTGGACGAGGGTTGCAAAACGGAAATAGTTTATGTGCGCTTTTATTGACCAACCGAGACGTTGATATAATCAATCCGGTCGCCCACGCCATAAATATCAACAAAAATCTGGACATAACCTGCTTCAATACGTCGGGCTGCATCTGAAGACATTGATCCGCGGCGAACCATATTTTCCAGCGCAGCGCGATTATCAATGCTGGAGAAGTAATTATCACCTTCATCACCCGGTTGGCTGCGCCCAAAACGATGATAATTGGCACGATCTTGGCGAATAATCTGCCAAGCGTGGCTTAATCTTGCACCTTTGGAGTTATAAAGATCGTCATCTCCGATAAAAGCGCCATAGCTTTCAATCAGCTGTTCGGAATGGCTTTGTGCCGTTAAAAGAAAAAAAACTGCAAAAAAGGCAATTAATAAGCGCATATTCACCCCCAAATCATTCATCAATGGTATTTTAACAGCATAAATTGTCAAGATTGCAACATGTTATGAAAGTTGAATAGAGGGTTTGCAAATTAATCGCCCCGCTTGCTATAAGGTCAGCTCACGTTACCCATAAGATCGGATCGTTTTATGCATGATATTGCTAGCCGCGTTTATAACCATAACTGGAAAATTGATCCGATTGTCCGATCGTTGATTGATACGGATTTCTATAAGCTTTTGATGGCGCAAACCGTGTTTCGCAATCATCCCAAAGCCAATGTCACCTTTAATCTCATTAATCGGTCCAAACATGTGCCGCTTGCCAATTTAATCGACGAGGGCGAATTGCGTGAGCAGCTTGACCACATCCGTACTTTGTCGCTCTCTCGCGGTGAGAGTACATGGCTGCGTGGTAATATGTTTTATGGCAAACGGTCTATGTTCCGCTCCGATTTTATGGAGTGGTTTGAGGCGTTAAAAATGCCTGCTTATCATCTTGAACGCCGCGGTGATCAATATGAACTAACTTTTGAAGGCTCATGGCCTGAGGTGATGATGTGGGAAATTCCAGCGCTGGCGGTCATCATGGAGCTACGTTCACGTGCTGTGCTCAAAGGCATGGGCAAATTTGAGCTTCAGGTGCTTTATGCCCGGGCCATGACACGCCTTTGGGAGAAGATTGAAGATCTGCGCCAGGTTGAGAATTTACGAGTGGCTGATTTCGGTACCCGCCGACGCCACTCTCATATGTGGCAGGATTGGTGTGTACAGGCGATGCGCGAGGGTTTGGGCGAAAAATTTGTCGGTACGTCTAACTGCCTCATCGCCAAACGCCATGAGTTAGAAGCGATTGGTACCAATGCGCATGAATTGCCTATGGTCTATTCAGCACTGGCGGAAGGTGATGACGAACTCGCGCAAGCCCCATATCAGGTGTTAAGTGATTGGCAGGCCGAACATGATGGCAATTTGCGTATTATTTTACCAGACACTTATGGAACCCGCGGGTTTTTAGAGAAAGCGCCAGATTGGTTGACCAGCTGGACCGGCATTCGCATTGATAGCGGCGATCCTGAAAATATTGCTGAATATGCACTTGAATGGTGGGAAAAGCGTGGGGAAGACCCGAAAGAGAAACTTTTGATCTTCTCAGATGGTTTGGATGCGCCCGAGATTAAACGCTTGCACGATCTATTTGCCCATCGCTGTAAGGTGAGCTTCGGCTGGGGTACTATGCTGACAAATGATTTCAAACATCTTGTTCAAGATAATGCATTGGCACCGTTCTCGCTTGTCTGCAAAGCAACATCAGCCAATGGTCGCCCTACAGTCAAACTTTCTGATAATCCGCGTAAGGCCATGGGCCCGCAGGATCAGATTGACCGCTATAAACGCGTCTTTGGCGTCGGTGAACAAGAAGAAATCGAAGTACTTGTCTAGGGCAAAGAGGCAGATTTAAATGGCAATTATCGATCATTTCAATCTGCCTGTCTCAAATGTCGATGCCGCCAAAAAGCTCTATCAGCCGATCTTGGCAACGCTTGGCATTGATCAAGTCTTTATCGATGACGATGCGGTTGGTTTTGGCAAAACAAATTGGGAGTTTGGACTGGTTCCCGCTGATGGCATCATCCAAAAGCTTCACCTCGCGTTTGAGGCAACAAGCAGCGAACAGGTTGATAATTTTCATCAAACGGCTATCGATCTTGGTATGACATCCAATGGTGCACCCGGCCTTCGCCCAGAATATGGCGCCAATTACTATGCAGCCTATTTTCTCGACCCTGATGGTCATAATATCGAAGCCGTTTATCGAAATAAAATATAGTTCTTTCGTTAGCGAACTATCAGATATTGCTCTGGTTTGATGGCTGCGTTAGTCTTCTGGTCATGAAAGAAGGACCAGACAGATCACTCATCGGCTCGCTCATCGGTGATCCACCACTGGTACACTGCTAACAGCGCGTAGGCTTGCCAGAATTTTTGGGTGTGCAAAACAAAGACTGCCTCCAATCACAAAAACCAATTCGCTATTTTCGGACCGAGAAATAGAAAATTTATAGCGTTTCTTTGAATTCTATCCCTATCTCGTTAGCTTTACTCCAAACCTTTGAAGCCAAGACCTGTTTGGACATGCCTATACCTAATAAATTAAATTCATCGGGTAACAGATCCGGGTGTTCCACATATAAGCAAGCACCACCGTCAGAAATGTCCTTCGTCATAAAACGACACAGCGTTGAATCGTCAACGGATATAACGCCAAATTTATTTTGTTTAACACGTGGCTCTGTGCGCTGATCGTGTTTTGAACTGTAGCTTGCGGAAAAGTGAAACCTTCGCAATTGCTCTATACTCAGCGAAATTAGGTCCTTGTGGTGGTTAGACAATTCCGTTTCTTCTGCCAATTCGCTAATAACGAGTTCGATTATATCAATGTTTTCCAGCGGGCTATCTTGGTTCGTATTCAACAAAATTTGCAATGATTTTTCGAGCCGATCTTCTAAGTCGCGAAGTATATCATCTTGACTATTTGTGTCATACTTTGTCCCCGCCAACACAAAATTTGCCAAGTTGGTTTTACAAACAATGTAATCTTCGACTGTCTTATTAGTGCGTCCATGTAAACGAGTATCTGTCATGTTATCGGCAGTCGCCCTCCAAAGAATACAGCCCTCCCAAAGCCATCAATAAATGATGTTTAGACAGGAGTTTATAGCTAGAATTATTGGTAGGTTGAACCTTCATCGGCACAAACCATATTTCCGCCGGGATGTGTTTTCGATAAAAACACAACGGATACCGAGACCAAATTTTTCTGTTAAAGCGACGTGTGATATTTTCAACATAGAACACAGGCAACTAGCACGACGTATAAAGTCGTTTATTTGCCAAATGTGCTCATCAATTGTTTGAGTCATTATCAATGCGATCTCAAGTTAAATTTACAATAATTCTACACTCAATAACAAAGTTTACGACTCAAAACTGGGTAGTCTTCCGACTAAATCTTTATCCAAGCGCATTATTAATGCCGAAACTTTGGTTTGCAAGCCCATTATTTGCCGAGATCATTGATATTAATCCGGTGCAAAATGTGTAAATTGCATTTTATTGGAATGGATTGCCGGCGACTGAATGTGTATGTTGGGTGAGAAGGTGCTGCTCCGAAGGAACTAGGATGCCGATGTATTTAAGTCGTACAATGATAAAAGATATAATCAAAATTGTGCTCGTCTCCGTTCTTTTATCCGTTTTGATAACGCTCACCCTAATGTTTGCTTTAATCGAAGACCTGACTATGTTTAGCACCGGCCAGCTTTTAGGTCTAACGGTTAGCGTACTCGTCCCGTTAATTGTCGCAACACCAGCTTCATACTATGTGCTACTCCAAAAGGAAAAACTCAATTTAGCCTACCAAGAACTGGACTTCCTGCTTCGTTACGATCCACTTACAGAAGTGGTTCGGTTTTTCTGAACAGTTTTGATCTGTTTTATAAGTGCGTTCTGACCCTTATTAAGCTGCCACCGGG
>JAEPMD010000013.1:0-40351 GCA_017644105.1 Rhizobiaceae bacterium
TCTAGTGCAATGGCGGCACCCGCAACGATCACAGAAGGACCGTGATCTCCGCCCATCAAATCAATTGAGATTGTGGTCAACTCGCAATCCTTTGCATTTGACAATCCTTAAAAATTACGCCGAAAATAAACATTTTTGCTGCCTGTACAACTTTATTCTTGTCAAAATCGAACATTATTCAGCTCAATTCGTCTTTTATTGAAGCAAGTGCTGCGAAAGGTGATGGTGCTTTATCATCCTCAATATCAGAGGCTTGGTATTTTTCGTCGATGATCGCTTCGGGATCTCTCGGATATGGATCGATCACCAGGGCTGCATATTCAGCAACGACTTCTGCAATATCTATCGTGTTAGCCGTAAAAGTGTCTGGAATATCTGGTCCATCAACATCAATGATGATTTCACCATCTTGAATATCATCGCGGCGTGCGAGCTTTGATGTTTCAGGAACGAAATGGGCCGTAAACTCGTCTTCTATCACAGTCGATATGGGTTGAAGTGAGGCAACACAAATTTGCTTCAATTCACCTTTGAAATGCCCTGAAACACGCACACCATCGCGTTTCCATCGACTTAACCGAACATCAGCGATGAGTGTATCAACGCCAACGATATTCCACAGTTTTGCTAGGCCTTCGCATTCTTTCTCATTGGCCTCAATTTTAATGGTTACAGCATTTGATGCGACATGCCCGACTTTGACCGGAAATGAAAATGGTACATTCTCATCAATCTCTTTTTTCCGTTCTGTCATCATATTATTTTTGCTCTCTAGGCTCTTACGATCTTCAAATTGCCTTGTGCCATTTGATCGACATCAAAATTCTTAAGTGCTGTATCTGTTGCAATTAAATAACGGCCTAATTCTGACATATCGGGTGCATCTTCAATATTTTCTGGGAATAAGTTACGAACAAGTGCCGTTTTAAGCTCTTCGATATCATTCTTTTCAATGGCTTTGCCATATGAATCAGCACGTCCATAGAACATACCAGCAAGCTTTTTCATCCGTTTGGGCACACCCGCATCGCCAATCCCAAGCTCACGAATGGAATGATCAATATCTTCAAAAAAAGCATCAATGATGTCCTGGGCCAAACCTTCAACCGCGTCACCTTTATTTTTTGTAGCGCGCAGATATAGCATCATGAAAATAGACAGCATCTCGAAGCGACCCAAAACAGTATCCGGTACATTCATATCGCGATAAAAAGGAAGTTGGCGTGCAGCATCCGTCAATTCTTCATATTGATGTTTGATAATGGCACTATTTGCTCTTTTTTTGCGAAACAGATTGAGGATCATATATATACCTTAAATACTCATAAGGGCTCTTTGATATTAACTATCTGACATAGTTTAGATAGCCGTTGAGCCTGCGTTAGGATACATAGTTATAAAATGTGGTAATTGCCATAAAATAATCACTAATTGCGCATACATGCTTAGAAATCTTGCATAACAAAGCAAGCTAGTTTACCAAAAGCTCCAGCTATTTCATATGCGTGAGCGTTTTTGCCTGAAGGAGGCAGTGTTGTTGAAAAGAGTTATCGGACAAGCGGCTCAAAATCGCTATTCATTCCGCCCGCGTTCCATTATTGCCGGACTGACCCTTTTTGCAGCTGCAACTGCATTATCTGCTTGCAACACATCTCAAGTTTTAAATCAGGGATATATCGTTGACCAATCTGCTCTTGAAGCAACACCAGTTGGTTCAAGTCGGGAGCAGGTATTGTTGTCTTTAGGGACGCCCTCGACCACCCAAGTGGTCGATAATAATGAAGTTTTCTACTATATTTCGCAGCAGCGTAAACGCGGTTTGGCTTTCCAAAAAACCAAACTTGTGGGACAATCAGTGCTAGCGGTTTACCTCGACGAGGAAGCCACTGTTTCGCGTATTGCAAATTACACCCTCCAAGATGGTCGCGTGTTTGACATGATTTCACGCACGACCCCGACAAGTGGTAGAGAGCGTGGTTTCCTCGCCAGCGCGCTTGGTGGCTTTGCTGGTGCTGGAGGAGCTCCATCTTCTGCAAGACCAATAAATACTGGCGCTTTTTAATCCCTAAATTAGCCGACTTAAAACAAAACCCCGCTGATATCGCTATCAACGGGGTTTTTCTTTTTGATTTAAACGTATGTCTAGTGTGCCAGCACAGCGAGCAACAACAAGGCCATAATATTTGTGATCTTAATGGCTGGGTTCACCGCAGGACCTGCCGTATCTTTATACGGATCACCTACAGTATCACCTGTGACAGATGCTTTATGCGCTTCGCCACCTTTTTCGTGTTTCACACCATCTTTGTCGGTAAAGCCATCTTCAAATGACTTTTTCGCATTATCCCAAGCGCCACCGCCTGATGTCATGGAAATCGCAACAAACAAGCCGTTCACGATCACACCCAGAAGCGATGCACCAAGCGCAGCAAAGGCAGATGCTTTTGATCCTGAGATGATCAAGACACCGAAATAAACAAATAATGGTGCAAGAACCGGAAGCAATGACGGAATGATCATTTCTTTGATCGCAGCACGCGTTAGCATGTCCACCGCACGACCATAATCCGGCTTTTCTGTGCCTTCCATAATACCTGGCTTTTCTTTGAACTGCGCGCGAACTTCTTCCACAACCGCGCCACCGGCGCGACCCACAGATGTCATGGCAATACCACCGAACAGGTATGGAATAAGACCACCAAAGATCAGACCCGCCACAACATATGGATTGGATAGATCAAATGAGATCTCACCTACATCTGCAAAGTATGGATATTGTTCCGCGTTGGATGCGAAATACGCCAAATCGTTGGAGTAAGCCGCAAACAGAACAAGCGCGCCGAGACCCGCTGAACCAATCGCGTAACCCTTTGTCACAGCTTTTGTTGTATTACCAACCGCATCAAGCGCATCGGTTGCCTGACGAACTTCAGATGGTAGACCAGACATTTCAGCGATACCGCCTGCGTTATCAGTCACCGGACCAAATGCATCCAGCGCAACAATCATACCTGCGATACCAAGCATGGCAGTCACAGCGATACCTGTTCCGAACAAACCGCCGAATTGGTATGTTGCAATGATACCACCCACAATAACGATGGCTGGCAATGCTGTTGATTCAAGAGACACAGCCAAACCTTGGATAACGTTTGTACCGTGACCTGTGACAGATGCTTGTGAGATCGAATTCACAGGACGCTTATCCGTGCCTGTATAATATTCAGTGATCACCACAATGAGACCCGTTACCACAAGACCCAAAATACCGCAGATAAACAGGTTTGTGCCGGTGATTGATTTACCAGCAACAACACCGATTTCGCCCCAACCAATTGTGAGTGACGTGGCTGCACCAAGTGTGATGATGGACAAGATGCCAGTTACGATAAGGCCTTTATAAAGCGCACCCATGATCGAACCATTTTGGCCAAGCTTCACAAAGAATGTACCGACAATCGATGTGATGATTGAACCTGCACAGATCGCAAGTGGGTAGAGCATGACGCTATCCAAGATGCCAGAACCTGCAAAGAAGATTGCAGCTAGCACCATGGTCGCAACAACGGTCACCGCATAAGTTTCGAACAAGTCGGCAGCCATGCCAGCACAGTCACCAACATTATCGCCCACATTATCAGCAATCGTAGCTGGGTTACGTGGATCATCCTCAGGGATACCGGCTTCCACTTTACCAACCAAGTCACCACCAACGTCGGCACCTTTTGTGAAGATACCGCCGCCAAGACGGGCAAAAATTGAGATCAGTGATGCACCAAATCCAAGTGCTACCAAAGCATCAATCACTTCGCGAGATGCTGTACCAAGCCCCATTGGACCAATGAGGATGTAGTAATAAACCGCAACGCCGAGTAGCGCCAAGCCAGCCACGAGCATGCCTGTGATCGCACCTGATTTAAACGCGATATCAAGACCGGCAGAAATGCTGTTGGCAGATGCCTGCGCTGTGCGAACATTAGCTCGAACAGAAACGTGCATGCCAATAAAGCCCGCAACACCTGACAAGATCGCACCGATTAAGAAGCCGATAGCAGCAGTTGCTGACAATAAGAGCCAAACCAACACAAAGACCACCGCTCCCACGATTGCAATTGTTGTATATTGACGATTGAGATATGCGGACGCGCCCTCGCGGATGTAACCCGCAATTTCTCGCATACGTTCATTGCCTTGATCAGCCGCAAGTACGGACTTTGTCGCCCATATCGCATATACGATCGACAATACGCCGCATAAGATAACTAGTAACAACATTCCCATTTTTGGAAATTCCTCCTCCAATTTTAGGCTCTAAGTGAACCCTCCCTTTTCAAACAAATGGCGTTTGCCTCCTCCGCAAAGTGCCAGTGATGCGCGCAGTGAATGCCAGCACGGGGAAAAGGTCAAGGCGAATCATCAAAAATTGAGAAAGAATCACTAAATATGGGGATGATCCCACAACAATTAGTAGCTGCTCATTCTTATGCGCTTAAAATGCGTGCGCATCCATGCGACGCACTTTAGCTGAATGCACCAACAAGATAATGAGTGCAAGCCCGCAAACTGGCCACAAAATGGCTGTTAAAACCTGCCAACCCCAGAAGTTGAGAACCTGACCCGCAGCCAGTGATGAAAGCGCTACAAGTGAGAATAAGAACCCGTCGTGAAAGCCTTGTACCTTGTTTTTCTCAGAGGGGCGATAGCTGACAGAGACCATGGATGTCGCACCAATAAAGCCGAAATTCCAGCCAATTCCTAAAAGCACAAGCGCTAGCCAGAAGTTCCAAAGTTCAATACCCATAAAGCCGATAAACGCACAGATAATCATGATCATCAGACCTGTGGCGGTCACGCGGTCCGCGCCATAACGGGTGATCAATTTTCCGGTAAAAAAGCTCGGGCCATACATGGCTAAAACATGCCATTGAATACCAAGCGTAGACTGATCCGGACTAAAACCACAAATCATCATCGCAATGGGAGTTCCCGTCATCATGAAGGTCATCATGGCGAACGAGACGACACCACACATCATTGCGACCATAAATCGTGGCTGCGTGATGATCTCTTTGAGTGGTCTTTCATCATCGCCCTCGCCCTGCTTTTCCTGTTTCTTATCTTCATGCGGAATGCGCAAGAAGCTGAGGATGAAAATACCGATTAACAGCACCGGGATGATACCCATAAAGCTGCCCGCAAATGGTATCGGATCAAAGAATGTATTCATATGAATAGCAACTTGCGGACCGATGACAGCTGCAAATATCCCGCCCATTGCCACCCATGAAATAGCTTGTGGCTTAAACGCTTTTGGCGCAACATCGGCGGCAGCAAACCGATATTGGTTTGAAAAGGCCATGCCATTTCCGATGAGTACCAAGCCTAACGCCAACATAACAAATAGCCCATTTAGCAAGGCTAATGTGGCGAGTGCACAACCCAGCATCCCCAAGCAAGCGCCAGCGATAAAACCAGTTCTGCGCCCAACACGGCGCATCAAATAAGCCGCTAAAAACGCACCCAAAGCCGTTCCAAGATTAAAGCCCATGACTGGCAGGGTCGCCCAGGATTTATCTTCAGCTAGAAGATAGTGACCTGCCAAACCACCTGTGGCCACGGCAACTGGTGCCATGGACCCGGTAAACGCCACCGTCGCGCCCAAGATCGCTGCGTTATATTTTGCAAGCGCAAGTTCATCTTGGGGCTGGGACGGGTTGGTGGACATTTAAATCTAGACTTTCGAACGCATTAGCTGTTGCGATATTTCCGTGCCAAGCGATCCAAGACCGCATTGACCAATTTGGGTTCATCATCTTCTTCGAAAAACGCCCGCGCGATATCCACATATTCATTGATGATCACCGCAGTTGGTACATCTTTACGGTCGTTTAGCTCAAATGCACCTGCGCGTAATATCGCACGAAGTGTTGAATCAATGCGTGAGAGCGGCCAGTCATCGGTCAGAACGCCGTGGATTTCAGGATCAAGCGCCAATTGCTGAGCAACAACGCCTTTGACAATCAGATTAAACCAATCTGCATCTGCGTCACGATATTGATCACCATCCATTTCGCTACCCAAGCGATTGCTTCTAAAGTCAGCAATAACTTCACTGACATGTTCGCCTGACATATCAAGCTGGTATAGCGCTTGGACTGCGGCTAAACGGGCGACACCACGTTTATTTGCTGGTTTGATCTCAGGGTTTTCGCCCGTATTTGAAGCATCATCGCTCATATATTATTCTCGTGTTTATTTTTAATAGCACTAAGCTGAAAGCTGCGCTTTGATCTTGATCATTTTCAATGCGGCGCGCGCAGCGAAGCCGCCTTTATCCAATTCAGATTTTTTAACCCGCGCCCAAGCCTGATCGGAATTTTCAACCGTCATAATCCCATTGCCCAGTGCAATAGATTCACTCACGGATAATTGGGTGAGCCCACGTGCTGATTCATTACACACAATATCGAAGTGATATGTTTCGCCGCGGATAACAATGCCAAGGGCAATAAAGCCATCATATTGCGTACCGCCCTCATCCATTCCATAAAGCGCCATTGCGATTGTGGCTGGTATTTCAAGAGCACCATCAACTGAGATCACATCATATGTCGCGCCAGCATCTTTAAGCGCAGATACTGCGCCATCTAAAATTGCGTCTGACATATCATCATAAAATCTAGCTTCGACAATCAACAAATGCGGTGCTTTTGACATGGTATCACTCCAAATTCGGCTCAGATGAATTGTTAAAAATTCAGAACCCGCTCAAATCATGGTTCTGAAGAAGTCGCAAGTAAATTCTGGAATTTGGTGCCTAAGCACCGTCTCTTTTCGTCATATGCTCAACAAGTCGGGCAACATGGCGAGCCATTTGATCAATTTCGATGTTAACCTCATCGCCAACATCGCGCTGCCCCCAGGTTGTGACGTCTTGTGTATGGCGGATCAACAGCACATCAAAGACAGGCCCATCGACTTCATTGATCGTGAGCGATGTTCCATCCAATGTGACAGACCCTTTCGGCGCAATAAAGAGTGCAAGATCCTCTGGCGCTTTAAACTTGAAGCGAACCGCATCACCTTCCATAATTTTTTCAACAATCTCAGCGCGTCCGTCCACATGGCCAGACACCATATGACCACCCAACTCGTCACCCATTTTAAGCGCGCGCTCGAGATTTATCTGATCACCAATTTTGATTGAACCAATGGTCGTCAAGCGTAAGGCTTCTTCCCAAGCTTCAACGACAAACCAACGGTCATTCGATCCTTCTTCAGGAAGCTCAGTTACGGTAAGACACGTTCCAGCGCAGGCGATCGAAGCACCAATTTCGATTGTTTTGGGATCATAACTGGTTTTAATTTTGAGTTTAATGCCGGATTTTAGCTCATCCAACTCAGAAATTTCGCCGATATCTGTGATTATGCCTGTGAACACGTGATGCGATCCTAATTTATTTTTTCATACTCATACATGAGATCAGCGCCTAATGTCAGCTTGTTTTTAAGTGCAAACCCGTGCGGCATATTATCCGGTGTCAGCGGCGCTTTGACTTTCATCGCATCTTCTTTCACATCCAAGTTCGTGTTTGACTGAAAGAGGATAATTCGATCCACAAAACCGGCTTTGATAAAACTAGTTGCGATTTTTGCACCGCCCTCAACCAGTAAAGTAGAGATATCGGAAGCGGCAAGATGGCTTAAGAGCTCGCTAAGTTGCGCATCGTCATTGTCGGTAGAAACGTGTAAAAATTCGGCGCCGTGTTTTTTATAAACATCAACGCTGGAATGATCGACTTTTGTTGCAATGACGAGCTTATGTTGATCTGCAGTTTGAACCAGATTGGAATTGACGGGTGTTTTTAAGCTGCGATCGAGAACAACTCGCACTGGCGAGCAATGTTCAAGACCGTTTAATCTGCATGTCAGCGTTGGGTTATCATTTTCAACTGTCCCCGCACCAACCAATATCGCGTCATTGATGGCGCGTAAGATTTGCACTTGTCCATTGGAAACAGCGCCAGTGATTTTCACCTGTTCACCGCTGTGAGCGCCTATATAACCATCCTTCGTCATCGCCATTTTTAACGTGACAAAGGGTCGAGCTTGGCGTTTGCGCTTTAAATATCCGGCTAAACCATATTCAGCCTCTCGCGCTAGCACTTTTTCGACAACTTCAATGCCTGCGGCGCGCAATTTTGCAAAGCCTTGCCCAGCCACGCGTTCATCTGGATCATCGGCTGCAACGATGACGCGTTTCACGCCTGCCTTAATTAGCGCATCAGCGCATGGCGGGGTCTTGCCATAATGCGAGCATGGTTCGAGTGTGACATAAACGTCAGCACCTTTTGCCGTCGCACCCGCTTCCTCTAACGCCTGAACTTCCGCATGCGGCCGGCCGCCAAGCGCGGTTACACCTCGACCAATGATGACGGGTTGATCTTCAGTAAGTTTGATAACAAAAGCTGCAACGGACGGATTTTCCGCCGTTAAACCTTCATGACGACGCGCATAACGGATCGCAGCCTGCATGAATTTTCGATCGATATATTCTTGATCAGAATGGATTTTTTCATTCTGAGAATGAGCTTTGGGATTATGTTTCCCGTTAGCTGTCATCGGCAGCATCGCGCGCAATTTGCGCACTTAATGTTTCGATGATTTTCTCAAAATCCTGCGCTGCGGTGAAGTCCTGATAAACCGATGCATAACGCACAAAACCCACGTCATCGATGGCTTTAAGCGCTTCGAGCGCCAACAAACCAATTGCATCTGTTTCGATCTCGGTTTCGCCAGAACTTTCAAGACGGCGAACAATGCCAGACACCGCACGCTCAATGCGGTCACGATCAACAGGTCGTTTTCTCAAGGCAATGTCGAAGGATTTTTGCAATTTTTCGCGGTCAAACGGGACTTTACGCCCCGTTTTCTTGAGCACTTGCAAGTCTCGCAACTGAACCCGTTCAAATGTTGTGAAACGGCCACCACAATCAGGGCAAACACGGCGGCGGCGGATGGTGTTGCCATCTTCAGCCGGGCGCGAATCTTTCACTTGGGTGTCGTGAGACGAGCAATAAGGACAGCGCATAAATTAAGCTCCGATGCTTTGATAAACTGGGAACTTATCAGTCAGCGCCATTACCTTCGCTTTCACAGCTTCTTCAACAGCTGTATTGCCATCTTCTGAATTTGCTTCGCTTAGGCCATTGACCACTTCCAAGATCATATCACCCACTTGGCGGAACTCATCTGGACCAAAGCCGCGTGTTGTTGCAGCAGGTGTACCCAAACGAATACCAGACGTCACAAATGGTGATTGCGGATCATTTGGCACGCCATTTTTGTTACAAGTAATAAATGCACGACCAAGAGAGGCTTCAGTTGCTTTACCTGTTACATTTTTCGGCTGAAGATCAACCAACATCAAATGCGTGTCCGTGCCGCTTGAAATGATGTTAAGACCGCCATCAACAAGAGTTTTTGCAAGCACTTGCGCGTTCTCTTTCACATTGGCCATGTAAGTTTTGTAGTCGTCTGACAGTGCTTCTTTAAAAGCCACTGCTTTCGCTGCGATCACATGCATTAGTGGACCACCTTGAAGACCCGGGAAGACCGCTGAATTGATTTTCTTAGCAATCGCTTCATCATTGGTTAGCACCATGCCGCCACGTGGGCCACGCAGAGTTTTATGCGTTGTTGTTGTTGCCACATGCGCATGCGGGAATGGGCTTGGGTGAACGCCAGCTGCGACAAGACCAGCAAAATGCGCCATATCAACCCAAAGGATTGCATCCACTTTGTCGGCAATTTCGCGGAATTTTGCAAAATCGATCTCGCGAGAATATGCAGAACCACCTGCAACGATAACCTGTGGCTTATGCTCAAGCGCCAATGCTTCAACTTGGTCATAATCAAGCAAACCAGTTTCTGCGACCACACCATACTGAACCGCATTAAACCATTTACCAGATAGGTTTGGTTTTGCGCCGTGGGTTAAGTGACCACCTGCATCAAGGCTCATGCCGAGGATTGTATCGCCTGGTTTTGACAAAGCCAGCAAAACAGCTTGGTTGGCTTGTGAACCTGAATTTGGTTGAACATTGGCAAAACCACAGCCGAAAAGCTCTTTTGCGCGATCAATAGCAAGATTTTCAGCGATATCAACGAAGTGACAACCACCATAATAACGTTTGCCTGGGTAACCTTCAGCATATTTGTTGGTCATTACCGAGCCCTGTGCTTCTAACACAGCGCGTGACACAATATTTTCTGACGCAATCAATTCGATTTCATGGCGCTGACGACCCAATTCCTGCTCAATGGAGCTGAAAATTTCAGAATCTTGATCAGCGAGGGAGGCTGTGAAAAATGCATTGGACATTTGAGGTTACCTTCAAAACTTGCACGAGTCATTCTCGCACATTCAGAATAAGATGGGGGCTATTTACCGTTAACAGTGGGCGAGTGCAACATCTGCACAGCGCTTAAAACGCACATAAACACACCTAATTGTCGCGGCTAGAGCCAGTCAATTGATTATCTCAAGGCCAGCGGCAAGCAAATCGGACAAAACGGCGTTACAAAATGCGATAGGCAACAAAAAAGCGGCCATGTCAGGCCGCTTTGAATTGAATATCGGTATTTGCTTTAAAGTTCGCGTGACGCTAACAGATCAACACCATCGCGACGATAGACATCATCACGGAATTGCACCACGCCATCCGCTGATGACCAGGCCGTGAAATATGTGAAGTAAACCGGCACAGGTTGTTCAACCTGAATTGGCATGCTTTCACCAGAATCAATACCAGATTCGATGGCTTGGCGATCCCAACCCGGTGTGTCTTTAAGCAACCAAGCGGACAATTCGCGCACATTCTGTACACGTACACAACCAGATGATTCAAAGCGAAGCAGCTTACCAAATACTGATTGTTGCGGTGTATCATGCATATAAACAGCATGCGGATTGTGGAAGTTGATCTTTGTCGATGACATCGCATTGATCTTGCCCGGATCCTGACGGAACATAAGCTTAGGTGCTTCCTGTGCGTTCCAATCAACAGTTTCCGGTGCAACTTCTTCACCTTTTGCGTCAAACAAACGAATGGCATTGCGCTCAAGATATGTCGGATCCTTGCGCATGAGCGGCATAATGTCTTTTTCAATAATCGAACGCGGTGCTGTCCAATACGGATTTAAGATCACTTCGTGGATTTTTGAATTCAAAATTGGTGTCTGACGATCGATCTTGCCAACAATGGCTGTATGACGCAGCTCGACGCGGCCATTCTCAACGGCTTCAATTTGTGCAGCTGGAATATTGACCATCACATAGCGGTCACCAAGGAAACCTGACATAGAACGCAGGCGCACAAGGTTTGTTTCAATCTGAGTGAGACGAACTTGCGCAGAGACATTGATCGCTGCGTAGCTAAATTTGCCCAACACACCATCTGCTGGCATGCCGTGACGAGCCTGGAAACGCTTCACTGCGCCCTGCACATATGTATCAAAGCTGTCGGAGATACCGGCTGAACGCGGAAGATCGCCTGAAATCATCAAGCGTTCGCGCAATTTGCGCACATCACTTGAAACCATGCCCAAACGCAAACGCTTGTTTGCAGGCACAACTGGCCAGCCGCCATTTGCAACAATATTTTGATATTCAATCTGCGCAATTTCTAAATTGCGAAGTGTCTGCTCAGAGATAATTGGAAAATTTGCAACTGTTTCACTCACCGTACGAGATGCTTGTGCATCAAACTGATCATCCCAATTGCCACGACCTGGTGCATTAATAATCTGTTCAATGGTGGACTGCGCAAATGAAGGCGCCGTCAAACCTGCGATCAAACCCGTTGCGGCAGCGCCTTTTAAAATAGCACGGCGCGCTATTTGTGATTGAGCTTTATTAGAATTTTTATTCTGTTTTTTCATCTCTTCACCAGTTGTCGTATCCGACAGTACAGTTACAAATGCGGAACTTTGTTCAGCATCGATAATTTAAAGCCTTTGCCCACAATCAGCAAGAGTATTTAGGTCATGCGCTGATCAAACTCGCGTGATCGAAATTAATCGATTGGCCCATGATCCCAACATTCATACCAATGTGGCTGTATCAAGGCAGTCTGCCTTAATTCACAGACTTACTCAGTAACGCTAAAATGGTGAATATAATGTGAAAACCACCGCTAAATGCCCATTTAGCGGTGGCCTGATAAACTGTGATAGATATTTCCAATCGGATTTCCCCTCAAACCCGATCAGAAACACCTAAACTAAAGGTATCTTATAAGCGATACATGATCTGGTCGTTCCAGAAGCGGTCAAGACGCTGCATCAATTTATTCATTGTTGCAAAATCGTCTTCGCCGATACCGCCAACCTGTTCGATTGACTGGATGTGACGATCATATAATTGCGCGACGACACCAGCGATTTCTGTGCCTTTTTCCGTCAATGAAATGCGCACTGAACGACGGTCCACGCGTGATTTTGTGTGGTTGATGAAACCAAGATCGACAAGTTTCTTCAAGTTATAAGAAACGTTTGAACCAAGATAATATCCGCGGCTGCGCAATTCACCAGCTGTTAGTTCTGCATTGCCGATGTTAAAAAGCAAAAGCGCTTGAACTGCATTGATATCAGTGCGACCTGAGCGTTCGAATTCGTCTTTTACAACGTCGAGAAGACGACGGTGAAGACGCTCTACCAGCTGAAGAGCCTCAAGATATTGTACGCGCAGACCATTTTCCTGGTCTGCTTTGTCTGCCGATTGGTTATGAACCAATATAGGTTGTTGTTGTGCCATTATAGTTTGCCTCACTGTTTTCGTGTGACGGATTGTTCTTTTTGTTTCCCGTCTTGAGGCAAATCTATCGAATGTGTCGAAAATTTTACTTAATTTGTGTGCTTAACAAAAGGTTACTGTGAGACAAGGTAAATTAATCATTACTAACGCAGCATGAAAATCACCTTCAAATATTATAGTCCCTCTTCCTTTAATCGCTTTCGCTCTTTGACAAAGAATATAGTTTGAAAGACTAAAAATAAGATAACCACCGAACCGCTGAATAAGAGATTAAACGGATCCTCGCCATACCATTGTGGCAAAACTGCATGCATCATATATTGGATAAATGTGACCAATATCCAACCCCACAAGCCAAATGCTGTTTGAAACCAGACCCCAAGGGCTGTGAGCGGCAATAGCAATGCAAGTGTGGTTGCGGCCAGTTGCCAATGAAGCGGTGCAATGTCAAAACGCAATGCCCCACCTTCGGTTATGCCCATCAGCATCGCCCAATATTTCACCGTACCCGCAACGCAAGCCAAGGCAACAAGAGACAAGAACACATTATATAAAAGGTGAATACCTTCCGAAGCGTCACTGCTCTTTTGCGCCATTTGCTCAAGCGAGATGCTTTTATCGTCCACCATGAAACGCTTCCCAAATTTAGGTAAATATCATTCATTGTCTGCGCCATCATATATATGAGCAACAAAAAAGGCGCAACAAAGTGTCTCATTCTTCTTAAAATGAGTAGATGTACTTGACCTTTTTTCCAAACAATGGCCAAACCATATCAGCAAAGTGCAGCAGATGGATTTGAGTAATGTCTGACATGAGCCGCAAGATCGATGAAGTTACCGAGCGTAAACGCATGCGCCGGTATCGGGCCAGCGCTTGGATGCGCAATATGGTGCGAGAGACACAACTTACGCCGTCTGATCTTATCTGGACGATGTTTTTGATCGAAGGTGAAAACAAACGCGAACCAATTGCCTCAATGCCAGGTGTTGAGCGGTTGAGCGTCGACCTTGCTGTGGAAGCTGCCAAAGAAGCCGTTAAACTCGGCATTCCCGCAATTGCTACTTTTCCTAATATTGATTACGCCAAACGCGATAAAACCGGCACTGAAATTCTCAATCCAGACAATCTGATCAATCAGGCGACAAGGGCAATCAAGGCCGAAGTGCCTGAGATCGGCATTATAACTGATGTTGCACTTGATCCATTTACCTCAGATGGACATGACGGCATTTTTGAAAACGGTGAAATCGTCAACGACAAGACCGTTGAAGTTTTAGCGCAAGCTGCCGTTTTGCAAGCCCAAGCAGGTTCGGACATCATTGCACCATCTGAGATGATGGATGGGCGCGTGGGCGTGATCCGTCAAGCGCTTGATGATGCTGGGTTTCAATCCGTAGCCATCATGTCCTATGCGGCGAAATTTGTGTCCGCATTTTACGGCCCCTTCCGTGAAGCCATCGGCACCAATGATTTTCTCAAAGGTGATAAAAACAGCTATTTCCTCAATCCAGCAAACCCGAACGAAGCCATGCGCGATGTAGCACTGGATGTCGAAGAAGGCGCAGACATGGTCATGGTCAAGCCAGGTCTTGCTTATTTAGATATGTGCCTGCGGGTGAAAGAAGAGTTCGGGCTTCCAACCTTCGCTTACCAAGTGTCTGGTGAATATGCGATGATCAAAGCTGCGAGCCAAAACGGCTGGATTGATGGTGAGCGGGCCATGATGGAAAGCCTCATGGCATTTAAACGCGCTGGCTGCGACGGAATTTTGACGTATTTTGCACCCGAAGCTGCAAAATTGTTGAACGCGTAACCCCGTCGCTGGCGAAAAATTTTCAAAGCTATTTCGCAGCTTCACATAACGGAACCAGGTCATGGATTTGATCACCATCGGGTTGCTTCATCAAATCTGCATCGACGATAAAGGGCACGAAGGATTTCGTTTCGCTTGATTTTAAATATAAAGTAACTGGCAATGATTGTGGCTGGTTATTATTGATCCGGCAAGCATTCGCGCCGATGCTGAAAGAGCCTTCCCACAATTTGGACGGTCTGTTCTCTAATGTAAACCTACGCAATGCGTTGAACCTTTTTATGTCATTTGGTCGAATGCGATAGGCGATTATCTGCCGCCCTGGCTTGCTGATCTTTGCCGGCATCAACTTATCTTCCGAATTTAAAGATGTTGTCAGAATAAAGTTTTCTCTTTTAGTCTCGGATCCATCTTTCTTCTTCAATTCTAGGGTCATGGTAACGCCGTCTTCGCGAACGCGATATGCATGCGGTAAATCCACAGCAACACTCAATTGATTTACGTCTGTGGTTGCTGGATCAAAATTTCGAAGTTTGACCATGCTGGAAATTGGTGTGTGACCACAAGCACTTAACAAAACCAACACAATCCCCAAGCCGCTGAATTTTACGACACGATTATAAAAACTAGACACTAATAGAACTCCCTATTGACTTAACTTATTTCATGCATTAATTATTGTAAAACAATAATAAATCAACATTTAATTTTAAGAAAGCATGAAATGTCGGTCGATCAAAAATCATCCCTTTCCTATAAACGCATCAAGTCTTTGGCACGTTATGCATGTGTATTTTCAGTTTTGGGCGTAATTATATCCATTGGAACGATTGCTTATTATTCCGTCCTTATGTTGATGGACACGCAAGCCGTGGATGCAGCTATTCGAGAAGAATTTGTGGCTGCAGGGAGGGCTATAACCATAAATGGGGTCAGCCGCGCGTTGACATTCATGTTTGAGATCACACCGGTATTAATTGGAGTTTACATCTTTTCCCAGGCCATACAGCTTTTCAGAGAATATATGAGTGGGCGGGTATTTACATTTGAAGCGGCAAAAAAACTCAACAAAATTGGTTGGGCAGTCGCTGCCCTTGCCCCACTGGAAATCTTATCTGAAACCCTCGCAGTGATGGCGCTAACGATATATAACCCACCTGGCCAGAGACAATTATCGATCGGCATATCTGAAACGGAAATTTACGCGATTATATTGGGATTGTTATTGGTTACGTTAGCAAAAATCCTGCATGAAGCTGCCGTCATTTCCGAAGAAAATCAGGCGATAATATAATCATGGCGATCATTGTTACACTCGATATCATGCTTGCAAAGCGCAAGATGCGCTCCAAAGAATTGTCTGAACTCGTGGGCATTACCGAGCAAAATATCTCCTTGCTCAAATCAGGTAAAGTCAAGGGCATCCGCTTTGATACGCTGGAAAAGATTTGCGATGCTCTTGATTGCCAGCCGGCCGATATTTTGACTTATGAAGCTGAAGATGGGTCTTGAAAAGACATAAAACCTACCCAATTAGTAAGTATACCTGACTTTAACGAGGACAATTATGGCAAGTTTTGAAAAGATGGATCCCAGTGACGCGTTTAATAACGCGGATTATCGTCATACCCACACGATTGATGACCGCCTGGATGATCCCGCCTATTACGATGGTGTGAGAACAAAACGTATTTTTGCTTTCCTTGTCGATTATCTCATGATTGCGATCTTACATATCCCCGTCGCGATCATCATCTTTTTCCTCGGGATCATTACGTTGAGCTTGGGATGGTTGCTCTTTGCGATTATCACGCCGATTATTGCGTTAATTTATGTTGGATCCACAATGGGTGGGCCTGATCAGGCAACGCCAGGGATGAAAATGATGGGTATTCGCATCGCCCGCTTGGATGGCGGTCGGGTCGATTTTATGACAGCGATTGTGCACGGCGTGATCTTCTGGGCAGCGAATATCGTCACATCAGGCTTTATTTTGCTGATTGGTTTGTTCACCAATCGCAAACGCCTCATCCAGGATTTGCTGTTGGGTACTGTGGTTCTGCGCTCTGATCTTAATGACGATTATGAAGTCGACATCAAAATATCCAAGCGGAAATAAACCAGTATTGCCAGTAATCGTTTGATTGATTAAGCTGCAAAGTAATTTGAACTACTTAGCTTTTTTGAACAATCGAACGAATGACGAGCCACAATAGTCACTCCCCGCAGTTCTTTTTAACGGCGCCTACCCCGTGCCCTTATCTAAATGATCGTGAAGAGCGCAAGATTTTCACGCATCTTGCGGGTGAAAAAGCAACCGAACTCAATGATATCCTAACTCAAGGCGGCTTTCGTCGTTCGCAAAATATTGCCTATCGACCCGCATGTGAAATGTGCAAAGCCTGTGTGTCGGTGCGTATCTTGGCAGACGAGTTTGTCTGGACAAAATCCATGAAGCGGGTGTTAGCGCGCAACAAAGACATCATCTCCATCGATCATGAGGCAGAACCATCCAGCGAGCAATATTCTATGTTCCGTGCCTATCTCGACGACCGCCATCTTGACGGGGGCATGTCTGAAATGTCGGTGCTTGATTATGCGATGATGGTGGAAGATACACACGTCGATACGCGTGTGATCGAGTATCGCATTCGTGAAGAAGGTGATGGGCTTGAAGAGCATCCAAAAGGCCGACTTATCGGCGCGGCTTTGACGGATAAGATGGCGGATGGATTATCGATGGTATATTCGTTTTTTGAACCAGATTATCAATCACGCTCGTTGGGCACTTATATTGTCTTAGATCATGTGAGGCGCACAATCGAAGCAGGTTTGCCGCATGTCTATTTAGGCTATTGGGTCGATGGTTCGCCCAAAATGGCTTATAAAACACGTTTCCAACCACAAGAGCATCTCGGCGCCAGTGGCTGGGAACGGTTTAATGACAAATCATAAGATTTGGGTTCTATTGTCGTCTGACTTTTAAACCGAGCCAGAACTAGCGCTTGGTCAGCCTCAAACCACCCCAGTAATAGGTATTACCCCTTTTATAACCGGGTCCACATTTTTCGCGTTTTCCCCAAAGGCGGAAAACCTGCATGCAAATCGTGCCACCAGACACACGATATTTACCTCGAACAGAGTAACTCTGAACAAACATGCGTAGTGTTCCCTTACCATCAAAACGCATAGTTCCATTAAAGGAAGCACCTTTTCCTGTTGCATTTGAAAAATACCATTTTCCATTAGATGTAATGAATTTCGCTTCTTTCGCACCTGCTGCAGCAGATGATGCATATCCCACTGAAAGTGCTACGGACATAAATAGAAGAATAAACAGAGATTTAATTGACAACAGACCGACCCTTTACACAACTTTAAATATGGATCAATCTGTAGAATGCTATCTGGTTTAGATCAACAGGTCACAACGATAAATTGTCTATCTATACAGTATTTCTCTCTAGACTAATTAAACTAAAGGATAACACCCTTGCGGCGCGACGGGGCTTCAAAGCCAGTTGTGACACCCTCTCCGCTGACCGCAATTTCTGCAAACTTGGAAATTTCGCCGGATAACGCCTGATAATCTGATAAACCTTCTTTTAGCGCAGAAGGAACCTCATCTTCCCCCGCTCCCATCATCAGACCAAGCGGCATGCCGCGGTTTACATTATCACCTCCAGCATTGACATTTAGAAGCAGACTTTTTTCAAAATCATAACCTTCATGATCTGCAATAAAGAACATCATCGGCAAACCTTGTTCGATGTAGCACACAGTGCCAATTTCTGTGCGCAAGACCGCTTGCTCGCCCATATCAACAAGCTTATCGAGATCCATCGGACCATCATCAAGTTGCATATGATAAGCCCACATTTGATCGTCAGGGATATTGCCGGGCCCCTTATGCGCTCGGTATTGCGCGAAGAGATCCTCACCGCGAATACCCGCCATATGCACATGATTTGCGGCCTTGCGGAAAGCAGTTTTCGTATCGCTTTCGCCATTGATCAATTCAAACATAAGCGGCACACAAATCGCCAATCCAGACGCAACGGTCTCAGAACGATGTGTAAGCACCTGATGTTCAAGCGCCATGCCAATCCCTTGATAGGCATTTTGCGATAAGAGCGATAAAACCATGGGCCGGATCATGCCGCCATGCGAGCCGATTGACCAATTGTCACGCTGCATTTGTGCGCAAGCGTGAATGGGATCACCATTGCAGTAATTTTCAAACCAGCGCCGTAAAAAGACCTCTGTATAGGGATCTTTGTTTTGATCGTGCGATGTCATGTAAGAGACAAAATCATCCAGAAAGGCACCAGCTTCATAACCACCTTTTTTATTGACGGATCTGATGAGAACACGCGCAAGATGTGCGTTTAAAGTATTGTCGCCAGCCTTTAAGCCATGGTGATAATGATAGCGCTCATCTTCTGCAGCTACTTTATTGCCATGCTCGCCTTCGCGATCATTTCTCTCAATTGTGAAGTCTTCCCATGATGTTTGATAAAACATGCTGTGACCATGCAAAATGTCATAGGGTCTTGAGAGTGATTTTGCCTTTTGCACATCCGGTTTGTAGGACATGCCAACCATAAAAGCTTCAGGATGCGGGTGGAGCGGCGCTTCATAAGTTTTCACACCACCATCAAAGTCTTTGACGATGTTTTCGCGCGCATAATACCAATGCACCGGCATGGCCAAACTGTCCGCAATGAACAATCCCCAAAGCGCATTTTCAATGCGTTGGCGTCTTTGCTCAAGATTATTCATATCAGCACCCCATGCGAAGAACTTGAAACTTTTAGGCCCCTATTCTTCCGCTTCATATTTTTTGATCAGGTTTTCAGCAACCTGAATATTAATTTGATTGCGCTCGTAAAATTCCGGGAAGATATTTTTGAAATAATCGGATTCTGTTGCTGCCTTACTTGCGGTAATCGCGTCTTGCAACATCTCTTTGTTTTTCACCGCAGCGCCCAGTTCAACCAAGCCATTTCCAATGAAATACTGCACCTGCGCCCAGACACTTGGATTGTCTTCCTCTTTTAAAACTTCCAAAACATTTTTGTGCGCGAGAACAGACTTCTCAAGCCAAAGTGTACCGCCCTGACGCTGATGCAAAGTTGAATAGATATCGCCCAATTGGAATTGAAGCCCGGCCCAGCTGACGGGATCAGTATCTTGGGTGAACACTTCCATGGCCGCTTTAAACGCATTGGCAGCTTCAGTTAAACGCGCTGCATTAAGTGCTTTGCCTTCAATCGCATTATAGGTGTCTGAATTGGCATTGACCTGCCCCAAAGCTCGTTGCGCTGTTGCCCATTCGGCGGGATAATCCTCTTTGTTGAAAACTTCAAGCGCATTTTTAAAGGCTACAATCGCATCATTATAAAGCTGTGCACCTTCTTCAGGCTTGTTTTGGTTATACCTACCATAGGCCAGCGAGCGGTAAGCATCACCAAGCTTTGAATTGCTATCAGCCCAAATCATGGGCGAGGTTTCAGCATCTAGAATTTCAATTGCGGTTTTATAAGTTTCAATCGCTTCCAAAAGCGGTTTGTCTTGACGTGTGGCCCAAGCAATCTCCAACAACGCATTGGCTTTTTTTGAAAGCACTTCGCCTTTGACCGGGTCCGTTAAACCTTCTTGCGCTAAAGCATCATCAAAAAGTTTGGTCGATTGTTCGATTTGTCCTTGTTTAAGTGCAGCAAAAGCGTCATCGACCAGCTTAAGTGCTGCCTCGTCATTGGCGAAAGACGCCGAAGTTAAAAGAGCTGAGAAGGACACAGCGAAAATGGATTTTTTGAGATGAGCAACGAGCGACATTTGCGAACTTTCTTATTGTTATAAAACCAGAATTTGATCGCAATCTAGGCAAAACATAGGTGTAAAACAAGATCTTACGGATCAAACTATTGTTAACTTGCTATACGTTGGCAATTGATGGATGGTTTGACCAATTCATTTCAAGACAAGGACCCGCCATGACATTTCCTGCTATCACTGCGCTTCTATCCATTGTTCTATCGCTTTATATGCTCAAATTGATCATCGATATTGTGAAGATCAGGCGCAGTGAACGCGTTGAGCTTGAAACCGGTGAATGTGATGCATTAACGCGTGCTGTTCGCGCGCATGGCAACTTGGTTGAAACAACACCGATGTTTGTCATCATGCTTGGGCTTTTGGAAATGGGTGGCGGTCATCGGATCGCCATTGCGATCCTGGCAGCAATTTTCATTGTGTCACGCATCATGCATCCCATCGGATTGTCCGGCAAAAAAGGCACGTTCAAATATCGCACCCGCGGCATGATCCTCACGCTCACAGCCTATATTCTGACAGCTGCCTATTTAGCTGTGGTGGCCGTGATGAATTTTTAACCCGAGAACTTACCCGATCTTGGGAAGCCTTTCGGCACCATGCGTCCGGCTTGGGCTCTGTCGCCCATCCATTCCATCAACTCGTCTTTCATCCGCGTGTAAGAACGACCAGCGCTGTCTTCCCATGTCAGACCTTCTTCCATCAAGAAGCACCTAATATCGGCCACACCACCATCTTTATAACGCTGTAATCTGACGCCTTTACCACGCGCCATTTCAGGCAATTGCTCGATTGGGAATATCAGCATTTTGCGGTTTTTTCCCACAACGGCCAAATAATCACCCCGCACCTCGACGCATAATTGCGCTTCATCAGGCATCTTCACGTTCATGACCTGCTTGCCCTTACGGGTATTGGCGACAAGATCGGTTTCTTTCACGATAAAGCCATTGCCGATATTGGACGCCAGCAAGAGTTTGCGCTCAGGCTGGTGCACAAAGGCGGTCAACACATCCTGATCATTATCCATGTCGACCATGATGCGTAATGGTTCGCCATGACCACGACCGCCCGGGAATTTATCCGCCCCAAGCGTATAGGCCTTACCGCCCGTGGTGATGATCAAAATCTTGTCGGTGGTATAGGCGCTGAAGGCGAGCTTGAGTTTATCACCATCTTTAAAGGCAAGGCTTGAATAATCGGACATATGCCCTTTCATCGCCCGGACCCAGCCCTTTTGCGAAAGGACAACCGTGATTGGTTCTTTCTCGATCATCGCTTCGTAAATGGCACTGTCATCAATTTCGACCACTTTACCAAAGTCGGTGCGTCTTGCGCCGAGTTCGGTATCTTTGCCATAGGTCTTTTTCACATCGCGGATCTGCCAGGCAACTGCCTGCCATTGCTTCTCTTCAGATCCAAGCAGCTCTTCAATCTCAGCTTTTTCCGCTTCTAATGCATCAAACTCTTTGCGAATTTCAAATTCTTCAAGTTTGCGTAATGACCGCAAGCGCATATTGAGGATGGATTCAGCCTGCAAATCAGTGAGGCTAAAGCGTTCCATCATCACAGCTTTTGGATGATCTTCCTCGCGAATGATTTTGATCACTTCATCAATATTGAGATAGGCGACCAGCAAGCCACCCAATATTTCCAGACGGCGAATAATTGCCGCCAAACGGTGGCGCGAACGACGCTGTAAGACATCACGGCGGTGATCAACCCATTCGAGCAGCACTTCGCGTAAGGACAATACCTTCGGCACTTTGCCTTGGCTCAATACGTTCATATTCAGCGAAATTCTGCTTTCAAGCTCGGTCAACTTGAACATGGATTCCATCAATATTTCAGGATCCACTGATCTGTTTTTTGGAACCAGAACAATGCGAATATCTTCTGCAGATTCATCTTGAATATCATCGAGCAAAGGAAGCTTTTTCGCGATCAAAAGCTCGGCGATTTTCTCAATCAATCGGGATTTTTGAACTTGGTAAGGAATTTCGGTGACGATAATCTGATAACCGCCGCGACCTGTTTCTTCCTTTTCCCATTTCGCACGAACTCTAAAACCACCGCGCCCCGTTTTATAGGCATTGATGATGGTTTCTTTATCTTCAATGATCGTGCCGCCTGTTGGCAAATCCGGACCTTGAACGAACTCAACGAGCTTTTCAATGCCCGCATTGCGGAACTTAATCAGATGAAGCGCAGCGTCGCACAGCTCAGCCGCATTGTGCGGGGGGATTGAGGTTGCCATGCCCACGGCAATGCCGGAAGAGCCATTGGCAAGCAGATTTGGAAATGCGCCCGGCAGAACTGTTGGCTCTTCATTTTCCTCATCATAGGTCTGACGGAAATCAACAGCATCTTCATTGATGCCTTCGAGCAGAAGTTCCGCAACCTCGGTCATCTTGGATTCGGTGTAACGCATCGCAGCGGGGTTATCGCCGTCCACATTACCAAAATTTCCTTGTCCATTGACCAACGGATAACGCACGGCAAAATCCTGCGCGAGGCGCACCAAGGCATCGTAAATCGCCTGGTCACCATGCGGGTGGAAATTACCCATCACCTCACCGACAATTTTCGCACATTTTTTAAACGAGGAATTGGACTTAAGGCCCATATCGTTCATTGCATGCACAATGCGGCGGTGCACAGGTTTCATGCCATCGCGCGCATCCGGCAGAGCCCGGTGCATAATTGTCGATAGCGCATAGGCTAAATAACGCTCTTCGAGCGCGGCCTTTAAATCTACACTTTGAATGTCATCTGATCCGCCCGATGGCGGTGTAATCTCTTGTCCCATAAATTTCACCTAACCTATGGCTTGATTCGGAGCAAGCAATTGCGGCCAGTTACACCCAACAAAGCTGGGGTTTTATCGGGTTTTCATGTGATTTTTTCTCAAGTTCGGGACAAAAGTAATTTGAACCCGGCAAATGTGAAAAACGAACCCAACATAGCTTGCAATGGGCGACGCGCCTTTGTGTAGGTTTTGACCATCACATTGGTTGAGAATGCGACTGCGTAAAGCTGATGCAAGACAAATGACATAAAGAACACGCCGATGCCAAATATCAACATGATACTCACTGGCGCACCATCCTTAAAGGCGACCGACATCATCGCCACCCAAAAGATTGCCGCCTTGGCGTTGGTCATCTGAACCGTAAATCCACGCCAGAAATATCTTGCATGCGTTGCCTTGCCCTTGAGCGGTTTGATCGTCATGTCCTGATCTTTGGTCGCTGACAAAAAGGATTTATAGGCCAGCCACAAAAGGTATAAACCGCCGACAATTTTGACAGCAGTAAATGCCCAGACATGTGTCGCAATGATCGCCGTGAGACCGGCAATGGATAAAAGCGCCCAACCAAAAGACCCGACTGCTGTGCCGAAGGCGAGCGCCATGCCCGCAGATCTCCCCGTGCTCATCGACGTTCCTATTATGGTGAGAATATTTGGTCCGGGCGATAACATCGCAACCAGGAAAATACCGTAACCGATGAAAAATCCTGGAAGATATAGAGCTAAATCCTGCATATAGACACCTCGCATTTGTTCTCATAATGTTCTTTTTTGGCGCGAAGTCAAGTTATCCCACCAAAACAAGTCAGGAGGATTGGCGTGATCTTATCTTTTGTCTTTGCCCAACTTTAACCAAATTGATCGAACTATCTTGAGAATGTTACAGTTCGCACATAAATTGTGAAGCAAATCAAATCGCCATGGAGCACTTAATGTCATTTCACTTTTCTAAACGCGCCCTTCTAGCCAGTTCAATCCTGTTGGGTAGTGCTATCCCCTCAATGGCATTGGATGCCGATGCGTTCGCGCAGCAATTGATTAAAACATTTGCCAAATCAGGCTCTGTGATGGAAGTGGGATCTGCAAGTTTGGATGGCACAACGGTGACATTGTCCTCGGCTGTATTTAAAGCGCCTCAACAAGATTTGCCAATTGGAGATATCGTCTTCACAGGCGTAACTGAAACCGGTGATGGTGGTTATAAAGCTGAGACAGCTTCAATTGCCGATATTGATGCACAAGCAGAAGAAGCACAGATTAAAGTGAGCGGGATTGAGATTGCAAACCTCACTATTCCAGCTGGTGAAAAACTTGAAGCCGTTTCAGATATGTTCTTATACGAGACTTTTAGAACTGGCCCAATGAGTGTGACGGTAAAGAATGTCGACGTGTTCAAATATTCAAGCACTGACTTCACGATTGATGCGAATGATCCGGCAAAAATGGATTTCACAGGCACAATTGATGGCATGGTCATCGATTTGGCACTCGTTGAGGATCGCAGAGCCCGCGCAACGCTTGAAAACATGGGCTATAGCGTACTCACTGGCGATATGAAAATGAAGGGCGACTGGGAAGTCGAAACAGGCCGCATTAATATGCCGGAGATGGCGTTGACCTTTAATGATGTGGGTCGCTTGAACACATCACTAGATATTTCCGGTTACACCATGGCTTTTCTGCAGGAAATTCAAACTTTGCAGACCGAAATGGTTGGCAAAGAAAACGATCCAAATGCGCAACAGGCCATGGGACTAGCCATGATGGGCCTGATGCAGCAGCTGACATTTAACTCACTTGCCATTCGCTTTGATGACGCCTCGCTAACTGGAAAAATTCTAGAATTTGCGGGCAAGCAGCAAGGTATTTCAGCTGAACAAATGGCTCAGGCGGCGAAAGGTCTCCTACCATTTGCGCTTGGTCGCTTAGGCATACCAGCTTTGCAGCAGCAGATTTCCAATGCAGCAAATACCTATCTGGATGACCCACAAAATTTCGAGATCAAAGCAGAACCTGCGGCGCCTGTTCCATTTGGCCAAATTGCTGGATCTGCGATGGGCGATCCACGCAGCCTTGTAGAATTATTGAATGTGCAAGTGACAGCGAACCAATGACGGCATTCGATATCAAACTAAAATAACTCCGAAACTTAAAACCCGCTATGAAGATAGCGGGTTCTTTTGTGTCAATTTGGTCACTAAAGTTTGAACGCCTTCACCCGACTGACCGATTGACAATTCCATACATAAAACAGCAACATCTGACACATGTTGGCCACTATAAGAACACACTTGATTATCATGCTTTTGGCATGCATGTGTATCCCGCTTCTGGGTCAGAAATCTCATGCCCGAACTTCACCGGCCGTTGAATGCTTTCACGATCAAGCAATCCAACTCGGACTGCTGCAACCTGCTAACTCGATAGAATTTGGACCGCAATCACTAAAAGCTGCGCAACGAATGTCTCTTCGTTTTGATGAGCTTAAAAGCTTGCGCGAGATCTCGTCAGATAACGCCATTGCATGGTGTCGCGAACTTGGATTGGCCGATGAAACGTTGAAAGCATTCTGGCCAACGAAAACCGGGCCAAAATTTGAATATATTTTTTCAAAAGCGCTGAATAGCGGTCAGCAACTTGCAATTCAAAACGCTATTTTATTTGCCTTCACCTATTTCAAAAGTTTGGATGTTGAGCTAGCTGGTACGGTGAAAGTCATCGCGTCTACGGATCTCTCTGAACTCACCCAAAACCTGATCGATAATAGCCAATACCAAATTAGTCAGTCTAAAGCTGCTTCGATTATAAACCGCCAATGTCGCGGACGTGGATTGGGCGGTTTTAATGCACCCGGCATGATCATCATCTGTATTAACCCGCGCTATAATTGGCGTCAGGCGCAGGTTAATTTACGCATGTTGCTCGCTCATGAAATGAGCCATGAAATTCAACGCCAAATGACGGGATATCGCCCCATTGGCATTGAAAGCCAGGATGAATTTTTGGACGAAGTCGGGCCGTTATGGCTGGTAGAGGGATCCGCAATTGCCTTTCAATTTAGGGCATTGCTACCTTATGTTGATGTCAACGAACATATCAGCGTGTTCCGCAGTGATGTTGGTGGTTATTCTGGTGAAAAACTCGCTCAATTAACCTATTCGGATGCAACATCTGACCGTGATTTTCCAAATTATGCGGCACTGGCGGGTCATTTACTTGCTAGCCGAAAAGATGGGCATCGCGGTTTCTTAAACTATTGGAAATTGCTTGCGCGCGAAGACTGGCAGAGCGCATTTACCAAAGCATTTGGGTTGTCTCCCGACGCTTTTTACAAAGAATTTCACTGAATTCCACCTCCTCTCCAATTTGTGATCTAAAGTGCGTTTTCATTGTTGTATCTGGCGCTTAAGACATTACAATTGATAACATGTTAGTATTTTTTCGAAAATGTGGGTGCCCGGTGTGAAAATCAAAAGGTTAAAAGACCATGCGGGACTGGCTGCGTTAGCATTTTCGTTGACGATTTCATCACTCTCCTCACCGGTACCGTCCTATGCCGCTGAGAACGGCGATGCCGGTGTTCGGTGCGTGCAAAATCAACTCACTTCGCTTGATATTGATGTCGGAGTGATCGATGGTTTATTTGGGAAAAAGACCGCTGCAGGTGCTCAGCAGGCGGTTAAAGACATGCCAAAGCTTGCCGAGTTAAATGAATTGAACCCAAATAACGCCTTAATGTGGTGTCGTGAGATGGCGCTGGCATCGCCGAAGCTCAAACAATATTGGCCAACACAAGATGGCCCGAAACTTGAATATTTCTTCTCCGGTTCACTTAGCAAATACGAACAGAATAGTATTAAATCAGCAATGGAGATCGCGGATAAATATTTTGGTAAATTTGATGTTGAACTTCCAGGCACCGTTAAGATTGTTGCATCCGATGATCTGAATGCCATGGCACGCTCGATCAATCGTGTTGCCCATAATGCTATTCCTGTTAAACGCGGCGCTGAAATATTAAAGGAACAATGCGAGGGAAAACCGCTGAGCGGATTAAACATCAACGGTTTAATTGCTTTATGCTTTGACAAAAAAACTGATGTCACAAAACGTATTCGGGTGCTTAAAGACATCGCTGTGCATGAATATGCGCATGAGGTTCAGCGTCAATATACCAGCTATACAAAAGCACTTGTTCGGGATCGGTCTGAGATTGTAGCCATCAATGGGCCACGCTGGTTGGTCGAGGGCACAGCAATTGCTTTTGCAAGCGATTATTCTTATCGCGGTTTAAGAAGCGAAATTCTAATTGAGTTAATCCGAGAAAATGCGACACGGTTTTCCGGCCGCACGCTTTCGACATTAAGGCATGGGGACGCGCCCAAAAAACAAGTCTTTGGGAGCTATGCGAGCTTAGCGGGTTATATGGTTGCCCAGAAGAAGGGAATGGCGGGTATAATCCGCTTTTGGGAAGAAATGGCACGTAATGACTGGGAAACCGCATTTGCGTCGACGTTTGGATTATCCATCAACGCATTTTACCGCGAGTTTGATTGGCAGCGACCCAGCGCAAAAAAATCGCTCAAGCCTCCCATTTTAACGAAAAATGATGCGGGCATTGCGTGTGTGCAACAGCAACTCACTGCCTATAACATTAATGTTGGAACCATAGATGGACTCTATGGCCGCAAGACATTTCGAGGCGTAAAAATGCTTATCGAAAGATATCCGGTGCTCGCAGATTTGGACGATTTAACGCGCGACAATGGCTTGATGTGGTGCCGTCAGATTGGGCTTATCGACGAAGCCTTGCAGATCTATTGGCCTGCCAATCAAACTGCCTTTAATTATCAATTCGATCAGAGCATAGATATTGATTTTCGAAAGGCTATTCGCTCATCTGCAAGTAAGGTATCGAAGACGCTCTCTGAGCTGGGTTTCAAACCCACAGGTAAGGTCAATGTGATTGCATCTAAGAACAAAGATAATCTGATCGCAATTGTAAAGCAAAGACTTCGTTCACCCGTAAACTTTGATGACGTCAAACAAGATTTCGATCATCGCTGTATAAAAGCAAAAACGAGTGGTATCTCAACGGATGGTTCAATTGGCCTTTGTCTTGAAGATAGTGGCGAATTGGACGAGGAAATTATGCATCTACTCGCCCATGAATATCTCAAACAGTCGGCTGGTTATGCCTGGCCGGACAAGCAAGTAAGCGATCAATTTTTTCAATTTGGACCAAGATGGTTATATGAAGGGATAGCGATTGCGCTAGTTGATTATATGAATGCGCCCAAACGATCTTTTGCAGATCATATTGCAAGCCGCATCAAAGACAGCCAATCCGTTAAATCAGAGCTTCACCAGTTGGAAGCCTATGGCTCCGCCAGCCCTTCAAAACACCAAAAACGTGGCGCAGTTGCCGCGCATATTTTGGCAGAAAGTGGAGGCAACTATAACAGCTTTATCGTTTATTGGGATGAACTATCGCGCTCAAACTGGCAAGTCGCGTTTGAAACTGCGTTTAACATTTCCGTTGGCGAATTTTACAAGCAGATAAAAGACGGCAGCAGCTAGGTTTGTCCCCGGTGAGGATCACCGAGGACGATAGTTTGAACGTTTACTATTTGCTGGCGCTTCGTGACCAATCCACGTTGCGTGTTGCAAACATGGTCATGGCAATGGCCGCAAAGGCAATAATTGCCCCAATGAGCAGCGCATATTCATCTTCTTTAAGGATCAAATACATAATCGCATAGGTCAGCCCAACCACGCTCGCGATTACATAGATGGCATTTCGACTGGCAAGGGCATTGCCGACATACCAAGCTATCAATCCGGTGGTGGCTAGACTTGCGAGGACATAAGCGATGTCAAAACCAACTTGTTCGGCCAACGCCAATAACAGGATATAAAACACCACCATGGCAAGGCCAGTTAAAATATATTGGATCCAATGTACTGGATTTTTGCCTGTAAGCTCCAAGATAAAGATTGCCAGAAACACAAGCGAGAAAAATGCCACTGCATATTTCAATGTTCTAGATACCAGCTGATAGAACTTTAACGGTTTAACAAAGCTCACCTCGATGATCGAATCCGCATTGCTGATTTGAGTTCCGAATGACACAGCGCTTATGCCGCGCGCCAAATTGGGCACCGTCCATTTTGCATCAAATCCAGTTTCAGTGATGTTTCTAGTCTCAGGCAAAAATCTGCCGTTAAATCCTGGGTGCGGCCAGTTGGATGTCATGCTCACTTCGGTTGTTTTACCGCTTGGAACGATTTCCAATGCACGCGAGCCGTTGATCGCAAGATCTATCTCAAATTTTATGGATTGATCGAGCAAAGCCTCGTCCACGTTTAGGTGAATTCCACTCGATTTTCCCGAATTGTTGTAATTGTTATAGCGATTGGGTGAAGTACTTGGATGCAAGCCCGCTAGCCCTGGTGAGAAGATTACCCCCTCGCCTCCATTAAGCTCAGCCACGACTTCAGAACGGAAGCCCGCAAGATCTGAGACTTCAATCGCTAGAAAGGCTTCTCGCAATCTCGGCCGTCCATTTCGAGCGATGATTTGGCTTGTATCGATCGCGTCGAATGTGCCGGAAAGTTTGGATTTCATATGATAAAGTGGGGTGGAATAGATCGATTTTTTGCGCTCCTCTACCTCCAAATCGCTGGTGGCCTCCAGTTTAGCTGGCGAGTAAATCGCATAGCGCCGCACATCGATATAAACATCATTTTGTTTCTGCTTGGTGAGATATGGCACCACCAAATATGGCCCATTGATGCGTTGTTGGTTGCCC
This sequence comes from Rhizobiaceae bacterium, assembly GCA_017644105.1. GTDB lineage: Bacteria > Pseudomonadota > Alphaproteobacteria > Rhizobiales > Rhizobiaceae > Lentilitoribacter. The sequence continues at coordinate 30,092 of JAEPMD010000013.1, forward strand.
CACCCTTGCGAAATGGATTGCGCAACTTGATCGGCGCGGTTGGCGCGTTCCTCTACCAAAGCCCAGACGAGCAAAGCCGGAATGAGCAGTAAAAATGTGATGATGCCCGTGATGATGAACTTAAAACCGGGGCTTGTTGATAGACCGGCAAAAAATGGTGGTCGCGGGTTAACCGAAACTTGTGATGTGTTGGGTTGTTCTTGTTGATCTGACATGTCGCCTCCTGATGTCGTTTCAAGAAGCGTTATCGTTAGGAACGAAATCGGGCTTAAGTTCTGTATCTTTGTGACCGGTGAAAGGTAATTTTTAGGTCATTTTTGGGCTAAACGTCAAAAAATGTGACGTTTTGAACCGATTTTCAGCCATAAATTGAACCTTATAGAGTGTTTTGTAACAATATTTGTCAAAATCTCTGACTTTTTTAAACCACAATATAACCTTGATCGAGCCAAAAAACTGTCACGCTTGTCTTCAATGCTCCGATTATCGAATAACTCGGGGAGTGGTTTTCATGAAACAATATCTTATCAATTTATCTGGCTTCACTGCACTGACATTTGCTGTTTTGGGAACACAGGTGCACGCAAGTCAAAATCTATCCAATCGGGTAGAGCCAGACACAATCAAAGTCGCTTTTGTTTTTGATACAACGGGGTCAAATGCCAGTCTGATCGCGGGCGCAAAGCAAAAAATCTGGTCAATTGCCAATACGATTGTCGACATTAATCCAAAGGCAAATATTCGTATGGCGCTGGTTGCCTATCGAGATCGCGGCGATGACTATGTGATCAAGATGCATAAGATGAGCGATGATATTCAAGGGCTCTATGGCAATTTAATAGCACTTCGCGCTGCAGGTGGTGGTGATACCCCTGAATCGGTGAACGAGGCCTTGGATGCTGCAATTGATCAAATAGCCTGGACAAAGGGGGATGGCACGCGCCGCATCATATTCCTTGTAGGCGACGCGCCTCCGCATATGGATTATATCAATGCACCAAAATATCCAGAGGTTCTAAAGCAGGCGTCTTATAACAATATAACCGTACATGCCGTACAAGCAGGGCTTTCCAATGAAACAAAAAATATATGGAAAGATATCGCACAGCGCGGTGGTGGCAGCTATATCCCCATCCCGCAGGATGGTGGTCAGATCTCGCAGATCGAAACGCCTTACGATCAACAAATCATTGACCTTCAACACAAACTTGACCGAACAATTGTGCCTTATGGTCCAAAAGAAACACAAGCCGCGTTAGAGCAGAAGATCATTGATAAATCTTCCGGCAGCGTGTCCAAACGCGTTGATAATTCAGCCTTTTATTCCAAACGCGAAGCGCGGAAAGAAGTGGTGACTGGCGGCGGTGATATCGTCTCAGCAGTGCGAAATGAAGATGTTGAATTAGAAGCTGTTGCACCTGAACATTTGCCTGCACCCATGCAGAAGATGTCTCCTGAAGAGCAGAAAAACTTCATCGCTGACATCATTGAAACCCGCAAACGCATTGAAGCTGAAATGAGCGAACTTGTGACGAAACGCGATCAATATATCATCGAGGCTGAAAAGAATTCGACAGTGATGTCTGCACCGTCATTTGATGAAGCGGTACGCAACGCCTTGTGAGGCATAAAATGAATGTTGATCGCATCCCAAAAGCGGGGTGCGATCAACTATTTTCTTCAATTCTCTAAGGCATTTGCACACTGACTAAGTCTGTACCAACAACGGTATTGCCAGCAAAACCGCCATCAGTGACCGCCCGTTTATAATCTGCCTCAGTTAATCCACCGCCCGGGATCGGATATGGTCCCTGCCGTTTGGCATTCATCGGTGGGATAAGATGGGTCAGCATGAGATGCTTTGCGCCTGTTCGCGATGCCATGGACCCCAAATCTGTCGCCGTGCTTTGACGATAGTAAATTGGAGGTGGAAAACCGCTATCTTTATCCGGACCCATGACAGGGTGGATGGTCGAATGCACGATAATGTCGGCGCGCATGGCCAGTTTTTCAACTTGCGCTGATGTTGATGTGGCGCGCGGCGGTTTTGGTGCATCATTGCCAGCATCGCCTCCGATTACGACAGAACCAGCGGGTGTATCAACCCGATAAGAGGCATGTCCCGGAATATGACGCGAATTGATCGCATAGACTTTCACATTCCCTAGGCTCCAGACCAAAGTCGGTTCATCCTCTTTTGGAAATGTCATCGTGTTAATCAGATCCGCCGGACCGCCAGGCAAGCGCTTTTTGTTTTCGGCAAGTCTTTGCGCCATTTCACCAGAATTGATCAGAGCATCACCAATGTGCTTGGCATATTTGCGGCAACTCAGCGTATGTCCCAAGGGTGATTTACTGTCATCAGAACAGACAAGATCGACCTTTGGGCCACCAGAATTAAAATGCCAGCGAAGCTGCATCATATCTGTGAGACCTTCGGTATGGTCGGAATGCATATGGGTGAGGAAAATCGCATTGAGCTTGCCAACCGGCACTCCTGATTGCGAGAGGCGCTGGGTGGTTCCCCGGCCTGTATCAAATTGCAAATTTACAAAATTACAGCCTTTGCTGTCATCGCCAAATTGCACAAGCGTACCGGCACCGGCCTGTCCCATAAAGACCGGCGGCCCACCTTGAGTACCTGTGAGTGTAACCTTCATACAAGCCGCAGCCTGAGCGCCCGTTGACATGAGCGATAATAGACCAATGGACGCTAGTCCAAGCAAAATATTCTTCATCAACTTCCTCACATTTTATCGATAAATTTAATTGTATTATAAAAATATCGATATTTCAAATCTGGAAAAATTGATCTATTTCGCGCTTTGCGCAGAACATGAACACAAAGTTGTAAAGCTTAATTGGCTAAGATGGGGTGAAGCGCAGAGATAGACAGGACATACCGCCATCAAGTTTTGCAGCTTCTGTGTTACCTATTTGGCAAATTTCATAACCAGCGTTACCAAGCATTTCCGCTGTCTTATCAAAGCCATCGGGCATAATGACGAGATTATTAAAACGAATGGAATTGGCGCAAGCCTCTTCGCCGTCTGCGACATGCAAAACTCTATAACCTTCAAAGCAACCAGACCGCGCAAGTCGTCTGGTGGATAAAATGGTTTCTTCATCAAGCAAACTGCAATCTGTTTTGAAATGAAGAACGTCAGGCGGTGTTTGAACCTCTCGCAGCGTATAACCATATTCACTCACGATGTCACTAAGCTCCGCCACACCGTCTGAATTGGTTCGAGCAGACTTACCAACCAAGATTTCGCGCTCGGTCACCAGAATATCGCCACCTTCGATAAAGCCTGGCCCGTTGATCTGATGAACGTTTGTATAGTGACCCTTCAGATGTGGCGCCATTTCATTTGCTTCACCCAAACGCGACGGAGCACCGGGGCGCATAACAATCGCCGATTCCGGTAGGCATAAAGCAGCGTCTTCCACAAAGACAGCATCTGGATAGGCCTCAAGCGCATCCAGCACCTGAACTTCCGCGCCTGTGGACCTCAAAGCTGCGACATAATCTGCATGGTGAGACTGAAAGAGCTCAAGACTTGGCGCGCCCGTATCAACCGCGCGCAAACCATCGATAATACTGGCACTGGGTTTACGACAAATTGCGTGGGTGTATTGATAGGATTTAGGCATCGTGATCATCTTGTTTGTTGGCAAAAATAAGCCCCGTTATGATAGCTCACAACGGGGCAAATTAAGCAATATTATTTTAAGCGTTTTAGTCTTTGGCTTGCGGCAGAACGCGCAATCCCAATTCGACCAGTTGCGTGTTCTCTGCCGGTGCTGGTGCAGACATGAGCAAATCAGCTGCTTGTTGATTCATCGGGAAGAGCGTGACTTCGCGAAGGTTTTTCGCGCCAGCCAGCAACATTACGACACGGTCAACACCAGCAGCCATGCCGCCATGTGGTGGCACACCATATTGGAATGCGCGGTAGAGACCACCAAAACGCTCTTCAACCACTTCAGGACCAAGACCAACTTTACCAAATACTTTGATCATCATTTCAGGGATGTGGTTACGAATACCACCGGATGCCAATTCAAAGCCGTTACAAACCAGATCATATTGGTAAGCTTTAAGCTCAAGTGGGTCTTCCACATTATCAAACGCGTCCATACCACCCTGCGGCATTGAGAATGGGTTGTGGCCGAAGTCGATTTTCTTATTGTCTTCGTCCCACTCATAGAATGGGAAATCAACAATCCAACAGAACTCGAACTTATCTTCATCAAGTAAGTTGAGTTCCTGGCCAACGCGATCACGCGCGGCGCCTGCAAATGATGCAAACTTAAATGGAACGCCAGCAACAAAGAAGCAGCTGTCGCCAGCTTCAAGGCCAAGCTGCGTGCGAATGGCTTCTGTGCGCTCTGGGCCGATATTTTTCGCCAATGGGCCTGCGCCTACTGTTGCACCATCTTCTTCACGCCAGAAGATATAGCCCAAACCAGGCTGACCTTGCTGTTGTGCCCATGAATTCATGCGATCACAAAATGCGCGTGAACCACCTGTTTTGGCTGGAATGCCCCAAACTTCAACTTTTGGATCTTTTTCGATCATGCCAGCGAAGATTTTAAAGCCAGAACCTGCAAAGTGTTCCGTTACGGCTTCCATTTCAATTGGGTTACGCAAGTCTGGCTTATCAGAACCATATTTGCGGATGGCTTCGTCATAAGGAATGCGCGGGAACACATCAGTTACCGGCTTACCATTTGCGAATTCTTCAAACACACCTTTGATCACTGGTTCCATGGTCTGTAAGATATCGTCTTGCTCCACAAAACTCATTTCCATATCGAGCTGATAAAACTCGCCAGGCAGACGATCAGCGCGTGGATCTTCATCACGGAAACATGGTGCGATCTGGAAATATTTATCAAAACCAGATGCCATGATCAGCTGCTTATATTGCTGCGGCGCTTGTGGCAGCGCGAAGAAGTTGCCTGGGTGAATACGGCTTGGTACGAGGAAGTCGCGCGCGCCTTCTGGTGATGACGCTGTCAAAATCGGTGTTGCGAATTCATTAAAGTTGATCTCAGTCATACGGCGACGCATGGATGTAATAATTTGAGAGCGCAACATCATGTTTTTGTGCAAAGTTTCACGACGCAAATCAAGGAAACGATATTTCAAACGAACATCTTCAGGATATTCCGGCTCACCAAATACTGGCAACGGCAATTCACTAGCAGCAGACAAAACTTCTATGTCGCGTGCGAAGATTTCAACTTCACCTGTATCAAGATTTGGATTGATGGTTTCTTCCGTCCGCGCTTTGACTTCACCGTCAATGCGGATCACCCATTCACCGCGTACAGTTTCTGCTGTTTTAAACGCCGGGCTATCAGGATCCGCGACAATCTGTGACATGCCATAATGATCACGCAAATCGATGAACAATAGGCCACCATGGTCACGCACGCGATGCACCCAGCCGGCAAGACGAACATTTGAACCCACGTCGCTTTTTCGTAAATCCGCGCAAGTATGGGAGCGATAAGCGTGCATAATAAAACCTCTTTATTCATTAAATGGCGAGACGAATTGAATACGTCTTCAAGCAGCCAATAATTTCTTGTAATTCGCGGCGGACAAGCACATGTGACAGCTGATTTGTCAAGGGAAAACACCGGATTTGTCGTAAGGAAAAGTTTTTTTTATGCGTTATGGCTTGAGCAAGTGAATAAGTAACGTATTTTTGCGAGACAAATGGTTCATTTTAAGTTATCGGCTTTAGCATGGAAATTATAACAAAAACATCCGAACTTGAAGCCGCCTGCCTAGATCTAGCCAAAGCTGACTTCATCACAATTGATACCGAATTTTTGCGAGAAAAAACCTTCTGGCCCAAGCTCTGCTTGATCCAGCTCGCTTCGCCTGATCGCGCACTAATCGTCGATCCGCTCGCCAAAGGCATTGATCTTGCACCCTTCTTTGCGCTGATGGCTGATGAAAGCGTACTCAAAGTATTTCACGCTGCACGCCAGGATTTGGAAATCGTGTTCCATTTGGGTGATCTGATTCCAAAGCCGATTTTTGACAGCCAAGTGGCTGCCATGGTGCTCGGTTATGGCGATAGCATCGCCTATGATGCACTCGTCAATAAGATCACCGGCAATCACATTGATAAGACATCGCGCTTTACCGATTGGTCGCGTCGTCCTTTAACTGATCAACAGCTTAATTATGCCCTTGCAGATGTGACCCACCTTCGCGATGTCTATCTTGAGCTGTCTACACAATTGGAATCGCAAGGCCGCGCGACTTGGCTGAATGAAGAAATGGCCATCTTGGAAGCACGCGAAACCTATGACATTCACCCCGATGATGCGTGGAAGCGTTTGCGCAATCGCATGCGCAAGCCACAGGATTTGGCGATCCTGCAGCGCTTGGCTGCATGGCGGGAAAATTTGGCACGTACACGAGATGTGCCACGTGGCCGGATCTTAAAAGACGACGCGCTCTATGAAATTGCCCAGCAAAAACCACGTGATCATGGTGCGCTCGGTCGCCTGCGCACGATCCCCAAAGGTTGGGAACGTTCAGAGCTTGGCAGCAGCTTGATGACCGCATTAAATGCAGCTTACGAAATCCCGAAAGAGGATTGGCCAGAGATTAAACGCCATAAGCCTGCGCCTGAAGGCACAGCGGCAGCCTCTGATATGCTGCGCGTATTGCTCAAAACCATTGTCGAGCAAGAAGGTGTGGCCGCCAAAGTCATCGCCTCTGGTGATGATCTTGATAAGATTGCCGCCAAAGGCGAAGAGGCAATGGTTGCAGCTTTATCTGGTTGGCGTCGTGAACTCTTTGGCGATAAAGCCCTCAAGCTCATCAATGGCGAATTAGCACTTAAATTTGCAGACAAACGTGTGCAGGTCATTGAGAGTTAAAGAGAGACCAATTTGAACCTCTGATCGATGGTGTTTGCTCGGCTTATACGCGCATTAATCGAACACACTTTTAAAGCGAAAAAAACGATCAAAGTCACATCTTCAAAATTCTTATAAATTCTCGGTTTTGACGATTTAAAATTCTCATTTTTTAATATTGAGATGTATTTTGCATCGTATACCTTAAAATTTGAATGGTTACACTTCACAACTAACTACAACCAATAAGTGCTTTATTTCTAATAAAACTCCCCGTATAGTCCAATTCATACCCAATTCTTCAGGTATTTGAGAAAGTAATGATTAAGAAATAACAACTATTTTTTCTACTATAAATTTAACACTGAGTTTCGTCTTATTTTACCCAGTGTTTTGGTCGCACATTTATAGGACGTTTGATTGCTTAAAGCCCTACTGCATTTGATTGTAAAGCAATTTACTGTCAGCAAAGAAAATCCCGAGCTTGTGAAAGCTCAATTCACGCATTTTGCAACGCAAGTTCCGATTATGTATTCGGTCTTACTCATCAATACGTGGGCGCTCGCAATCAACTATTATGGCGCTGCGCCGAACTGGCTATCAATATACGCGCCAGCTATCTTTGCCGTCATCTGTATCGTTAGAATGACCAACTGGCTGAAACAACGCAAAATTACCCCGCAATTTGAAAAAGCTCACGCTACGTTGGTACGCACAAATAAACTTGCAGGTATCTTCACATTAATGCTCACTGCTTGGTCTTTGTTGCTTTATCCCTATGGCGACATATACATGCAAGCCCATGTTGCCTTCTTCATGGCAATCACAGGAGTCGGTGTGATCATCTGCATGCAGCAGCTACGCTCGGCAGCCTTTATTATCGCACTCAGCGTCAATATCCCATTTGCAATTTTCTTCGGAACCAGCGGAATAGCATCTTTTGTTATCATCGCTGGTAACATGGCACTCGTGACAATCGCGTTGGTGACGGTAACTGTGGTGCAATCACGCGCATTCGCAGACACCATCGACAGCCAGATCAAACTTGAATTGGCCAATAAAGAGAACGAAAAACTCGCCAATCTTGATTCTCTCACGGGGCTGACTAACCGCCGCCAGTTTTTCAGCAAGCTTCAGGAAGAATTCCATTTTGCAGAGCGTGAAGAAAAACGCCTGGCTGTTGGTATTATCGATTTGAATGGCTTTAAACTTGTCAACGATCATTATGGGCACGCATTTGGCGACAGTTTATTAATGGAAATTGGGACGCGCTTGGAAACATTCTCCCGCCAGGATGTGTCCATCTCACGATTGGGTGGTGATGAATTTGCGCTCGTGATTTCAGATAATAATAGCGATGAGCAGCTTAAGGAAATGGGACAACAAATTCGCGATGCATTAAGTGTGCCCTTTGTTGCTGCTGAGATTACCGTTCAGATATCAGGCTCTATCGGATTTGCAGTTTACCCTTATCTCGCCAAAACATCACTTGAACTATATGAACGTGCGGGCTACGCGCTTTATCAAAGCAAAAACATTCATAATGGTGAGGTTGTTGTCTTTACCGAGCGCCATATTTTAGAGATCGAAGCGAACACTAAAACCGAATATGTTATGTCCAAAGCCGATCTGGACAAAGAGATTGTGGTTTATTTTCAACCCATTATCGATATTCACTCTTCTAGAACAGTGGCGTTTGAAGCACTCGCGAGATGGGAAAGCCCTATCTTAGGCAAGGTCTCGCCGGCGGACTTTATTCCGATTGCGGAAAAGACTGGTTTAATCAATAAACTCACACAGGTTCTGCTGAAAAAGTCTCTTGTGATGGCCGCGACGTGGCCAGAGGGGATCAAGCTTTCCTTTAATCTCTCCACCCACGATATTAATTCTCCGCAAGCCGTGCGCGAAATCATGAATATCATCCAATCCCATGGATTTGATCCATCGCGCATTGATCTTGAAATTACTGAGACGGCTGCTATGCGCGACTTTGATCAAGCCAAATCATCCGTCAAAACACTCAAATCTTTGGGTTGCGGTATTGTTTTGGATGATTTTGGAACAGGCTTTTCAAGCTTAAGTCATTTGCATGCTTTACCGCTCACAAAGATCAAAATCGACCGAAGCTTTGTTTCGAATATCGACACAGTGCCCGCGAGCTTTAAGATTGTGAAATCACTCTTGTCGCTCAGCAGAGATATGGGCTTGTTATGCGTTGTCGAAGGCGTCGAAACACAAGAAGAATTGTCCGTGATAGAAAGCCTCGGCGGACAATTGGTTCAGGGTTACTTCTTCTCAGCCCCCATTTCAGAAATTGATATCGATGGTTTCTTGCAAGAAACTGCGCTCCCAAAACGGGCATAGACATTAGGATCCTGCATTACGAGGTAATGCTCTTCTTGGTCCCTTGGCATCGTTTGGAACAATATTTGACGTCCGCCCACACCTTCTCCCATTTCTTGCGCCATGAAAAAGGACGTTTGCAGACGGGACAAATTTTGGTGGGAAGATCCGATTTCTTACGCATCTCAGATTAGCTTTCCAGCCTGTCTAAGAAAATTTTGCTATCATTAGAAATCGCCAGTTTTTTATCTTCGGACATGCGGTCGTAGGTTTTATACATCATACCTATTCGATGGTTTTGACTGAGTTCATCCCGGTTTCGAGCGAGAAAATCCCAATAGAGATAATTGAATGGGCAAGCGTCGGCTCCATTTTTTTCCTTCACTTTGTAGCGACAGTTCTGACAATAATTGGACATCTTATTGATATAGCTACCGCCTGCTGCATAAGGCTTGCTGGCGAGATATCCACCATCGGCAAATAAAATCATGCCGGAGACATTAGGCAGCTCTACCCATTCATATGCGTCCGCATATACGATTAAAAACCACTCATTCACATCTTTCGGGTCAATCCCAGCTATCAAGGCGAAATTGCCTAGCACCATCAATCTTTGAATATGATGCGCATATGCATTTTGCTTTGTCTCACTCACGCATTGTCGCAAACAATTCATGTCTGTTTCTCCGGTCCAATAAAAACCGGGAAGTTTTCGATCTGCTTTGAAGAAGTTCTCAGATGCATATGACGGCATTTTAAGCCAATAAATGCCCCGTACATATTCGCGCCAACCAATGATCTGTCGGATAAAACCCTCCACAGCATTCAGCGGCGCCGACCCTTGATGGTAAGCATATTCTGCGCCTTTTACGCATTCAAGCGGCGTTAAAAGGCCGCAATTGAGATAAAAACTGATATGTGCATGATACATCCATGGTTCACCCTCAATCATCGCGTCTTGATAATCGCCAAAATGACAAAGACGCTGATCTATGAATTGGTTTAAGGCAACAAGTGCCTGATCGC
>JAEPMD010000013.1:40361-50698 GCA_017644105.1 Rhizobiaceae bacterium
TCTTTTATTTTATTTGTTTTATGCCAACATGTGCCTTAGCGGGCGAAACACAAAAATAAAACGGCTCTATATCACCAAAATGATCATCAAATTTTTCTGCAACAAGCGCCATTACCTCTTGGGTGATCACATCAAGTTCCGCTGAATAAGTATCAGGAATGTCTAACCCATCCTTGGGCGGCTTGCGATTTTCCGCATCATAATTCCATTTCCCGCCTTCTGGTTGATGACCACTCATCAAGATCGAATAGCTTTGGCGCATATCGCGATAAAAATATTCCATGCGCACTTGTTTGCGCCCATCAGCCCATTTTTTAAATTCCTCCGGCGTGGCTAGGAAACGATCATCATTGCGGATCTCAACGGCTAGTTCAAACCGGTCCTGCCATGATTTGATCTCTTCCAAGACCCGATATTCGCCAGGAAATGTTGTCACAATACGATCAAAATCACGGTCTGATAAAACCCGTTCGACCTCTGATGAAAATGAACCGGAATTATCTGGATCATCAAACTTCACATAGTACACATTCATGCCTTTGAAGCGTAACTCTTGTGCGAAATGGCGCATTGCGGAGAACAAAAAAGCGATCTTCTTCTTATGATGTTTTACATAACTTGTTTCGCTTGCGACCTCGCACATGAGCACCATATCATGCGCAAAATCTATGTCTTTCAACGCAGAAACCTCGTGGGTAAGTTGATCGGCTAGTATTAATCGTAGGCTTTTCATTTAGTTATTGGTCTTTCCGGTTTGCCTTGGCGCGTTGAGAGCGATATGTCGGAGGTACATCACAGATCAAAACTTAGTTGATCAGATTGGTTCTTACGGTTTTGTTGGTTGCGCATCGTGCCGCGCTTGGGCTGTTTTTTTCGGCTTCCTAATCGCTCATTCACAAGACGCGATTGCTCTTTAAAGCCTTCAAAGCCATTTCGATTTTTGATCTCTTGTCGTGCAAACTTTATAGCCGTGGCGTGATCAACAATCGGCGCAGGATAATCACCCAAATGGTCACCACTGCGCCAGGGCTCGTGAATAAACGTATCAGGCATGTTTTCTAGCTCGGGGACATAACGCCGAATGAATTTGCCTTTGCTATCATGGTCAATGGACTGCTTGATGGGATTATACATCCGAATGGCATTGATACCCGTGACCCCCGATTGCATTTGGAATTGCGAATAGTGGATCCCAGGTTCATAATCCGTGAAAAGCTTTGCCAGGAGCGGCGCTGTTTTTCGCCAGTCTAACCAAAGGTGATAACTGGCAAATGACACGACGAGTGCGCGCATGCGAAACGTGATCCATCCATTTTGATGGAGCGAACGCATGCAAGCATCAATGAGCGGATATCCTGTTTGTCCGTGATACCAAGCGGATAGAAAATCTTCTCGAAAATGCGGTTCGCGCATGCCCTCAAAGGCTGGATGCATACATTTGAATTCAATATCGGGCTGCTGTTCAAGCTTTTGTATAAAATGACAATGCCAAGCTATGCGGGATAAATATGCCCTTAGATTGCGCTTAAAATAAACTGCATCGGCATCTTGGTTGTCAGAAAGCGATTTGAGTTTTGAATAAGTTGCCGCTTCAACTTCCCGGATCGAAAGACTGCCAAATGTGATATGCGTGCTCAAACGCGAACAATGCCGCGCTGAAACGCCCGGTTTCGACACCATAGAGATATATTTACGACCGCGTTCCCTCAAAAATGAATTGAGTGTTCTTAGCCCCTCTTCGCGACCACCAGATTGCACATTTCCAATATCCACCGCACCAAACATAGGGTCGTGTTTGCCCGGTAAATCATGTGAATGAACATCGGCGAAAAATGCCACGTTTAACGGCGCCTCTAATATATCAGAGCGCATACGGTCATCCCTGATCTTTGCCCAGCCATCACGACTTTTTAAACGGCGGACGACACCATTTGTGGGAAACTCGAACAAATCAATGGAATTTGAATTACACCAATCTTGAACCGCTTTATCACGCATAAATGTCCAGTGATTGCCCGTTTCTTCATGTGAATAGAGTGAAAACGCTCCCAATTCGGCTTTTAAATCTTCAAAGACATGGACGGCTTCTCCGACACGAATGCAAAGAGACACACCAAATTTTAAAAGATGCCCCCCTAACTCGCTTAAACAATCACGAACAAAGTGCCAGTGGCGCCTTGAACTATCCGGCTGTGCCCAGAGCTCTGGCTCAACAATGTAGAGCAATATGATTGGTCCGCGACTGGCTGCTTGCGTCAATGGCGCATGATCGAAAAGGCGAAGATCGCGTTTCAACCAAACAATATTGGGATTAGCTGACATCTACCCGCTCCAAATAATATGGCAAAATGGGCGAGATCATGTGTCCAAAACTCGGTCTACTTTGTTACAATTCTGCATATTTGTTCTACGCAAACTTGCCAATAAGAGATCACGCTATGATGTATTTCTATATCGCAGTCGCAGGCATTGATTCTCCAATAAGTGGTATTTCTTGAAATCTATGTTATCCTAATGATGGGCGTGGGGCTTCTTTTAAGCGGAGGAATTCCTATGAACACAGACAATATAATTATTCAGCAACCACAGCCTTTTGATATCGTCGATTCCAAAATATTAATCGCTGGCACTGCAGTCGCATTTGAAGGGACACTGACCATTAATGTCAGTGATGGGCATGATGATTATTCATCTTTCACCAATGTCGGATCGTTAGCGCTCAAGCAGTTTCAGGGACATATAGATATTCCCGATGACAATTCGTTTCAATTGACCCGATTGTTTCTTCGTCTTGCGGATGACACAGGCAATGAAAACGGTCCTGCTGTGGTCGTGCCAGTTTTGTATGGACCCAAAATATTACCCGGATATACGGGCTATCGAAACTATACCGTTCAACCCGGCGATACACTGACCAAAATAGCTCAAGACACCTATGGCGATGGAAACTTTCAGCCCATCTTGCAAGCCAATCAAAACATCATCAGCGATCCAAATTTAATCTTTGTCGGTCAAGTTTTGCGCATTCCACGCAATGACACTTAAGCCTTTCGCTGGTCGCTTCTCGTAGTCTTTTGATTTAGGTATTTGAAGATAATCTTTGCTGTGGCTGCTATAACCAAAACGCAAATCGTGATTTTGGTGAATTGTTCCATTGTGCCTTCAATCAGCAGCGCATGGCCGACACTGCCGATCACAGTGATTGTGGCAAGTACTAAATGTAGCCGCTGCCAGAGGCGTAGGGGCAAACGTAGTCTCTTTCGCAAAGCCGCCATCAGCCCTAAAAAGAACACTGCCCACATGGCAATCACACCCCAAAGGGAGAATGGTGTAGGAGAGCGAAACAGCAAGACATCAATCACATCAGGTGGGCTGGTAAACCAAAGGAACAACACATGGATGATGACCAGACCAACCAAAGAAGCGCCAACCCATTTATGAATTTTTCGGTTGTTGCGAGGTGGAATGGACGGAAGATAACCACCTATAAGAAGTGGTTGAACTAATAAAAGCGACATTGCCGCGATGCCAGCAAATCCGGCCATAATGTAGATACTATCTCGCCACTGCAAAAACTCACTCGTTGCTGCTGCTAGCAGAGGGGCAAAAAGAATGACGATAAACGTAAGCCAGATGAGCTTTGCACGGGCTTTGCTATGCAAGGGTGCACCTTTGAGTTATGCAGGCTTTAAAACGAAATGTGCTTCAAGGCTGGTATCTTTTGAGCTCTTCATCACCGGACGCAAGAACACAGTCTCAAAGTCTCCGCTGTCATAGGCTAAGTGACCGTGCGCCTGCCCAAAAGCCGGCACAATCTGCGGCATTTCCAATCGGTAAACTCCATTTTCATCGGTGAGTGTCGCACCATGGCTTTCCCAATCGCTTTCGTAGCCCTCAGTTGTGTGAGCCCATATTTGAATGCGTTGACCAGCGAGCGGTGCACCATCCCCTGCCCGACGCACAGTACCTGACATCCAAAAACCACCGCCACCAATGCGATCGACGATCGGTGCACCAGACATATAATTATTGGCGCCACCACGCATAGATTTGGTCGGCGCAAGGCCAGCCGCACGCGCAGGAACAGTCCAGCTTGGCAAACCACTAGCAGCCACAGCACCACCGGCAGCTAAGAGCGAACGACGGGTAAGCGAAATTTTAGACATTTGGCAGCTCCTATTGGTTGAAACATTCTACGATTTGGCAAGGAAAATAGATCATAACTGAACCAAAACTATGACAGATCTTTGCCAGTGACAAACCACATTCTCGTGATCCAATCGATCCTCCGATCTGCTCATAGTGACCTGTTCCAGTTCAAAGTGAAAGTTATAAATACCCCAGTTGTTGTTCCGAGCAGATTTATCAGATTGATTTTGGCTTCACATTGCCAAACAATATTAATTATTGAATATTTGATTTGTAAAGCGGGACATCATTATGGAAAATTATGCGCGTCTCATGTTCACGCAAGCAGTGCAAGATTTGCAGGAACAGGAAGGCACTAAGCAAAAATTTGAGACCTATTATCCGCATCGTACGCAAGATGTATTGTCCCAAGATGATATTGATTTCATCAAGCAGCGTAACAGTTTTTATATAGCATCTGTGAATTCTGAAGGCTGGCCATATATTCAGCATCGCGGCGGTGCGCGCGGGTTTGTTCATGTTGCTGACCCAACAACACTCGCCTGCGCTGATTATCTTGGCAATAAACAATTTATCTCTATGGGAAATCTTCAAACCGATCCCCGGGTTTCCTTATTCTTTATGGATTATTTGAACCGCAGACGCCTTAAAATCCAAGGTAGGGCGAGCCTGGTCAATGTAAATGACGCAGATCCAAACTTGGTGTCTGAGCTTGACCAAAGAGCTGCACCGGCTGAACGTGTTTTGCAAATCGAGGTTGTTGCGATGGATTGGAATTGCCCAAAATATATCCCGACACAAATACCTGAAGATGCAATTGAGCGAATTTTTGGACCTGAATTTCAAAAGCTGCGTATGGAAAATCAAAAACTTCGCAATGAAATTGCGCAACTAAAACAAGAAAATTAAAACAATGAAACAAGCCACTTAACCAGATAGCCAATGACTTAATTAAAAAACAAAGGACTCCGCTACTTGCTAATCAAGCAAATTTAAAATTATATGCCATTTGATGCGCAAGGTTCATTTTTGACTGTTTGAATTCTTGATGTTTTCAGGGGGACAACGCAGGTTGAACGTCAGCTGGCGAGCAATTTGATACAATTAATAGTAGCAAAATGACGAACAGAAAAAAGCATATTGTTAAAGGTATTGCCTCATGGCCGTGGTATCGAGGTTTCTTTCAAGATCCATATGCCTGCTTTAATAACATGTCTAAACTCCACGGAAATTTGTTTGTTCTTGGTAATCCAATTCCTCTCAGTGGCAGAGGGCGCCAACATGTTTTCGCTTTTGGCGAGGAGGCAAATAAATTAGTCCTGTCTCAACCAGATGTCTTTCGTTCCGGTGGTCAAGTGATAAAAGGACCGAGGCATTCTGCACTCCAGCGACTTCGCGCTGGCATCATCGCTATTAATGGTGTCAAACACCGACAACATCGAAAGCTCATGCAACCGCCATTCGCCAAAATCGCTGTCGCGTCTTATGTGCCAACAATCACGCGGCTTATAGACCAAGTTTTGGATCGCTGGGTGATGGATAAACCTTTTAATATGTATGATGAAACGACAAAGATAGCGAATTGGATCGCTGCCCATATCTTGTTTGATCATGAGGATTTTGATCGATCCACCCAAACTTGCGAATTGATCACACGTTGGATCGATTTGGATGTTAAAGCGCGAAAACTGCCTATAGCATTTGACATTCCTGGTACTGCCGGGGCTCGACTTTTGCGCCATGCGGAAATTGTCGAAGAAGCTATGCATGAATTGATCAATGAGAAACGGAAGGAAACCGAACCAAATAAAGACGTCTTGTCTGTTTTGGTTCATGCAGCCAGAGCGGAAAAAGCTGATTTGACGGATGTAGATTTAGCTGCCCATGCGGTTATCTTGCATGCTGCTGCGTTCGTTACAACCGCGACTGCACTTTCTTGGGCGATGTACCTCATCGCTCAAAATCCGAAATTTTCATCAGAGCCCAATGAAGAAATTAAATCCAATATAACCAATTGGCCACCAGAAGCATCTCAAGTTGATAGATTACCCTTACTGGATGGCCTAATTCGCGAGTCCCAAAGGTTACTTCCTCCTGTGCATCATGTCATTCGGACAGCAACAAGTGAAACTGAATTATTTGGTTTGGAAATGCAAAGCAGAGACCGTGCAGTGGTAAGCGCATTTATGACGCATAGAGATCCCGAGATCTTTGAGAACCCCTCGCAATTTGATCCCAAACGTTGGCTGGATAACAAACCTGGGCCATTTCAGTTCATACCTTTTAGTGCGGGGCCGAGACTATGTCTGGGTTATCAATTCGTCATGTTGGAGATGAAACTGGTTGTATTTCGCGCAATGCAGAGATTTAAGATAAATGTTTTGGATAACACACATCTTGATGCCAATGTTCAGCTGACACTGCGACCCGCGGCAGGTTTGCCGATGGTCGTTAGCAATCCAGATGGATCGTTCAAATCAACGCGTGTGACAGGTAATATCAACGAACTCGTTCAATGCGAGTCTAATCAGGCTTAGGATTTATTTTTATTTCCGGCCGAGTGCTTCAACCTTTTGACGGAAATATTGGATTAGGTCTTTATCATCCTTCATGTCGGACCAGGTATCTGCTGATAATGTTTTGCCCAAGGTCACTTCCAATTTACGATTTCTCATTTTTGGAAATTGTTTAAAAATCAGCAACGTTTGAAGTTTTTTCGATATTAAACCACTGATTTGAAGGAAAAAACCATTACGACCGTGGATATAAATCGGCAACACCGTTGCCCGATATTTGCGTGCAAGTCTTGCGACATGCGGGTTCCAGTTTGAATCACAAACCGCTTTTTTTTGCCATTGAAAGTGCGACACTGCACCTGCCGGAAATACAATCAAAGCACCTCCACTGGAAACAACCTTAAAGGATCTAGCCCAACCATTGATATTCAGAGCGTGGCGCTGACGTTTTCTGAGCGGGTCCACAAGGATAATTCGTTTGGAAGCTTCAGGAAAGTCTCCTAATGCGTAATAACCCATAAGGAAGACATCTGAACGGATCTTGATCAGTAAAGAATCGACAATAAATCCATCTATCAATCCGTAGGGATGATTGGCCACAACGATCAAAGGTCCTTCCGTCGGAATAGAAGAAAGTTCTTCACCCGTTACCTTTAAATCGATGTTCATTTCTTTTAACACAGCACCCGACAACTTGGTTGGGTTCTGTGTGGGCAAGCGATTATACAGTTTGTTAATTCTCGTGAATCCGAGAATATAGTTGAAAACATCTGCCAAACCATTCGCAAGCCATTTGGGCATACGTTTCGATTTGACTTTCAAACCTATCACTTGCGATTGTCTATTCGACACGACCTTTTACTTCTCCTGAGCCAGGATAAACCGTTATGGCTTGATATCCATTAGTTAACTTTATTTTTTGCATCAATCCAGGAAAAGAGCAATTTAGAAACGGGCCGAGAGGTCTCTGTTCAACTTGGCTGGCATGAACCACATTTACCACGCAATTCGATCACGGATTTAGACAGACTGAAATCCTCATTTTCAGCCAAATTTTTAACCGTGTCTAATAGTCTTTCATCAACCAACTCTTGGACCTTGCCGCATGTCTCACAAATTGCGAATAGCACGTTTTCTCGTTTATCCCCCCCACAGGACGAATGTTGACAGGCAACAAATGCGTTCAGGCTTTCAAGTCGGTGCACTAATCCCAACTCGACAAGTTTATCCAGCGCGCGATACACTTGCAACGGCGCCCTAAAACCATGCTCACGGAGTTCATCTAAGATTGTGTAGGCGCTCAACGGGCCATTTGCTTGAGAAAGTGCACCCATAACCAGATTTTGGTTTTTGGTAAGATCGGTATTGGATGCTTCAAATTTACTCATTTATGCGCTCCGTTCTCATCCTAGGCTTAGGATTAAACTCTACTCTTTGCATTAACAGACTTATTTGATTGTCGATTATACGAATGTAAAAATGGAATTGGAATCATTGATAATACGAATAATCCCAGCGCAGCAACAACAATGCTCGGCCCCGCCGGAGTATCCCATTCAAGTGACCCAAACAGACCAAAGATCACACCTATCACACCAATGATAGCAGCGAGAACAGCCATTTGTTCAGGCCCGGTTGCATACCTTCGCGCAGCCGCCGTTGGAATGATCAAAAGCGCTGTGATCAACAAAACCCCGACAATTTTCATCGATATCGCGATCACCGCAGCCATTAATAACATGAAGATGATATTGGCGCGTTCTGGCCGCATACCTTCAGCCTGGGCAAGTTCAACATTGACTGTGGCTGCGAACAATGAGCGCCAAATGATGACAAGAATAAAGAGAACCAATGCTCCCCCTGCCCAAATGACCGCAATATCTGACACTGTTACAGCCAAAATATCGCCAAATAAAAATCCCATTAAATCAACGCGAACCCAAGTCATAAACGCCAAAGCAACAAGTCCAATCGCCAATGCTGAATGCGCCAATAGCCCAAGCAACGCATCAGAGGACAAAGTTGCACGTTTTTGAAGTAACAATAAAGCCAACGATACACAGATAGATACCCCAAACACAGCAAGGGTGATGTTAACTTCAAACAAAAATGCAAGAGCTACACCGAGTAAAGCTGCATGTGAAAGCGTATCGCCAAAATATGCCAATCTACGCCATACTATGAAACAGCCTAATGGTCCTGCGACCAGCGCAACGCCAGCACCTGCAATCAATGCTCTGGTAAAGAAATCATCCAGCATTTTAACTTGCCCCACTATTTGCATCATTGGCATGGCTTGCATGGTCATGTTCGTGATGACCATCGCCTGGGTGACAGTGATCGGTAATGGATCCATCAGCATGTTTCACGCGGCCATCGGGAAGATGTTCGTGGTCATGTGAGTGTTCATAAATAGCCAGACCGGACGCCGCTCGTGCACCAAATAGTGATTTATACGCATCGCTGGAGGTGACTGCCGTTGGCGTACCTGAGCAGCATACATGGCCATTAAGGCACAAGACCCTATCTGTTGCTGCCATCACCACGTGTAAATCATGTGAGATCAACAATATACCACATCGAATATCGTCGCGAATGTTTTTGATCAGATCATATAGCGCAATTTCGCCATTGAAATCGACGCCCTGCACGGGTTCATCTAAAACCAATAGATCTGGTTTGCGCGCGATGGCACGGGCAAGCAATACACGCTGAAACTCACCTCCGGATAACGTGCGGACTTCTGATTTCTTCAAGTGCAATGTTTGCGTTGCGGCCATTGCATCATCAGCTTCATTTTGGCTCACTTGATTGGTTAATCGCATAAAGCGATTAACAGTGAGTGGAAGCGTCCAGTCGATTGAAAGCTTTTGTGGCACATAACCAATTTTTAGACCATCGCGCCGACGAGCAACGCCTTCGGTAGGATTAAGCACCCCAAGTGCCATTTTTGCAGTGGTGGATTTACCCGACCCATTGGGACCAATAAGCGTTACGATTTCACCCGGCTCAACCGTCATCGACACCCCACGGACTAACCAGTTGTGGTCTCGGAAAATGCCAGCATTATCCAATGAAATAAGAGAATCGTTTTTTTGTAACATAATTTGCAGCTTAACTCGGTTCGCGGCCAACTTAAAATAGTTGTTGATTTCAAATATGCCACACGTTATACCGTTACGCAATGATGTAATATAATAACATCACATTTTCAATTGCATATTCCGGAGTCCGTAATGCGCTATTTCAAATCCATTCTTTTCGCCTCGACTCTCCTTTCAGCCAGCGCATTTTCTGCCCAGGCTGACATTAATGTTGTGGCATCGGTCAAACCGATACATTCCCTTGTTGCAGCAGTGATGGAAGGTGTAGGTGAACCTCAGCTCATTATTGAAGGTGCTGGCTCGCCGCATACTTATGCATTGAAACCGTCACAGGCACGCGATTTGGAAAATGCTGATGTTGTATTCTGGTTTGGCCATGAACTGGAAGCGTTTTTGGAAAAGCCGCTAGAAGCCATCGCTGGTGATGCTAAATCTGTTGAATTACTGGATGCGCATGACCTTATCAAACTTGAATTCCGCGAAGGTGGTGCGTTTGATGCACATGATCATGACGATCATGATGAACATGGGCATGATGAGCATGGGCATGATGAGCATGCACATGACG
>JAEPMD010000013.1:50796-104257 GCA_017644105.1 Rhizobiaceae bacterium
CGAGAAAAAACATGATGAACATGCGCACGACGAACACAAACATGATGAGCATGCACATGACGAGAAAAAACATGATGAACATGCGCACGACGAACACAAACATGATGAGCATGCACATGACGAGAAAAAACATGATGAGCATGCGCATGATGAGCACAAGGAAACAGCTGGTGGACATGACCATGGTGAATTTGATGCTCATGTTTGGCTCGACCCAGTAAACGCGAAAGCACTTGTCCACGAAATTGAAGAAACTCTCGCTGAGGCAGACCCTGATAATGCAGCGAAATATGAAGCCAATGCCGAAGCTTTGATGGTTAAACTTGATGGTTTGGTGGCAGACGTTTCAGCTCAATTAGAACCTGTCAAAGAAAAAGGCTATGTCGTCTTTCACGATGCTTACCAATATTTTGAAACACGCTTTGGTCTAACTGCTGTCGGTTCTGTCACGGTTTCACCAGAAGTGCTGCCAGGTGCAGAGCGTATTAGCGAACTTCAAGCCAAAATCAAAGAACTCAACGCTGTATGTGTATTCTCAGAGCCACAGTTTGAATCAAAACTGGTGACAACACTAACTGATGGTACATCGGCAAAATCTGGCGTGATTGATCCACTCGGCGCAACAATCGATGATGGTCCAGAACTATACTTTACGTTGATCAAGAATATGGCGACATCATTTAGCACTTGTTTATCAGGCAGCTAAGCCATTCACCAGATTAATACAATTGGGCGGTTTCATCCGCCCTTTTTTGTGCACATTTCACAGCAAGATTTCGAAATGACCTCCGGCAGTTAATTTCCAAGCGTGAGAACAGTGCCAACGCCGGATGTGACTTGCGCAACACCGCGAAATACCGAACCAAATCCGTTCTCCACACTACCAGTGGCTGTTGTCGATAATGAATTGCCTTCGGCTATGCCGCGGCCAATTAACTTTACGATATCTGGCGATTGCGCGAATTTAGTATGGTTGACATTATCGCGATCATCAATCCGTGTTAGATCGATTACCTCAAGACCACGTGCTGCAATAATATCTGGATCCGTGGCGCCAACGCGATCAATGCCACCCGCTATCCTGCGCGACAATTTGAGCGCCCGATCATCTTTAGAAACAAGAACAACGATACGATCCTGCACCGGTGAAATATCTTTGAGATATTCATCAAACAAATCGATATCGACATCAGGTGCTGCCAAAATGATCCGGTTCAGTTTTGCATTTCTGGGTCGGATGCCTTGTTTTACCATGAGTGACATCGATTCAAGCGTCACCAAATTTCCCATGGAATGGGCAACAATACTAAAACTCTCAGCATTTGTTTCGGTCAACATTTTTGCAAGTTCAACCAAATAGAATCTCGCTTGAAGGGCACTGTTGACATCATACACATAGTCAATTGCCCGTCCGCGCGACGCCCAAGTGAATAATAATGGTACACCCTTGAAATCCGTGTCATGAACAAACTGTGCCATCCGCAATACAGCGCTTGTGAAATTGGTATTATACCCGTGCACAAAGACTAAAATTTCGCGATTACCTGGCGCTTTCTTTGCAAGTTCATCATTTAATTTTGCGGCGAAGTCTACACCATGATCAAAGACCAGCGGTTTGGCGATGGTGAAATGCTTCGCAACGTCTTCCCGCTCATTAAATCTGGGTTGCTCGAGTTTCCCCACTGCATGTACAGGTGGGATGGTAACATCAACATTGGCAAGGTTTAGCGCTTTTGCGCGTTCTCCTGAAAAGAATTCAGCCGCATTTTCTGATCGTAATCTGGATGTGGCGACGAATAAGTTCTGTATTTGGGCACCTTCAGAAGTGACCTGCGAAGGTTCCAGCGTGGCCAAGCCTATAAGATTGGACGGACCAGCGGCGCAGGAAACAAGCAATAACAATATGGAAATAGACACAAAATTACGTAACAAAGACATCTCTCGATCACCCGGCACCGATCAAAAACAACCTGAACAAACCAATGGTTGAATTCTAGTGATCAAACTCAAAAATTCAAACGAAATCGTGTGACAATACCATCCAGGACAGGTTTAAGCGCTAGATTTTGCAGACTTGATAGAATTAAGCCGCGTCATCGACCAACTGGGATATCTCAAGTGTCGCAAGCGTCACGGATGAAAAAAGCATGATTTCATCCTGGGAAAACTCTTCCCCAATTGCAGCACCCAATCGTAACTTGTGACCAATTTTGTCATATGGCGAAATAGACCTCTGCGTTTTGCCTGTGGCTTTCCACGTGGCAAACGTGCGATCACGCCAACCTCTTGATCGCCTTTAACAATAGAAAAGGCACCTTCAGCCACCTCCAGCGCACTTCGCATGACACTTTGTGGCAGTTTTTTTTGTTCGGTGATGGCAAATGACGAACCGTCTGCCTTATTGGCGCGCCAGGATTTTTGCTCCCCATTTCGGCAACTTATATCACCGCAATGCAATCCATCTGGGCCGGACAAACTCCATACATTGCTTGCGCCACCGGTTGACTGCAGAAAGGCAATATTTAATTCATCTTTGTGGAATCTAGTGATACCTCCAAGATGTTTCTTTTCAATGTCACAACTAAACACGGTTATTCGCGTCTCATCATCAATCACATTATATCGGCGTCGCACGCCCTCGGGCAGCTCCTGTGACATTGAAACTTCCTTGAAACGAATTCTGCGTAATCCATGCATTGAAAAGTTCACCGCTGACTGATCGTAGCGCTCCATTTGCGACTCAGAACATATCAACTGATTATGGCGGAAATACAATCTCGCTCGCTGCAGTTTGAAAGCCTATAGCTAAGCCTCAACTGCCCCGTTATCTAAAAATGTTTTGATCTGTTTCATAACGAGATGACTTTCAGGTAAATCTGTGTCCATTTGAAACACATGCCACATTTTCTCAAAGACCTTTAACTGCGCCATGCCTCCGGATTGGTTAACTCGTTTTGCCAGACGCACGCTATCATCGAGCCAAACTTCATCGCCGCCGGCGGCCAAATACATATCAGGCAAATTGTCTAAATTCGAAAACAAGGGTGATATATGCGGATGATCGAGATCAATTTTTCCGTCAAAAAACTGCTGCTGCCAATGCCTTAAAACGTCGTAGGACAGCACCGGATCTGCTTCGTTGTTTTTTTCCATGGTTGCACCTTGAAGCGACACGTCAAATGCACCCGATAATGCGATAAAGCCGTTTGGCAAATCTCTTCCAAGATCGCGAAGATAAATAAGCGAGGAAAGAGCCGCGCCCGCACCTGAACTATCTCCTGCGAAATAGGTTAGTGTTGGATCAATTTCTTTTTCATCCACTAATGCGTTGTAGACTGCGGTAATGTCAGCCATGGGTTTTGAAAAATCGTGCTCAGGTAGAAGCCCTTAGCCAACCATGAGAATTTTGCGTCCAATTGCCTTTGCTAGAAAAGAAACAAATGCGCGATGGGTCATAATCGAGCCGACAACCAAACCACCGCCATGGGCATAGATTAACAAATTGTCGTCAAGTCTGGATTTTGGTGTGAGCCATAAACAATCAACACCTGCGATCTTTAATTCGCTCGTTTCAACATCCTCTGCCAATGGTAAAGCGCTGGCATATTCATCCCATCCAGACCGCTCCTCAGCGAGGCTAACCGAGAGATCAACCACTTCTTTTTGCAGTTTGTTTTTGGCTGCATGAGCTTCTTTGCTAATCATCTGATATACACATCTCACACGATATTATCATATCGATCAGCCATGGTAATCTAATCGACAATTTTCACTTCGATGGTCTTTTCTGTAAACTTTTCCAAGTGTCCGACGCGGTTGAGCAACCGTTCACCAACAAAATCCTCAAGTTCCTTAGGGACGCAGAGAAAAATATCGGCGTCGGAGCCTTTGCCTGCTTTTTCCAACTTTAGCTTTGGTATGATACCGGGCATAGAAGCAGAAAAGAGATATAACACTCTCAGCAAGGCACCCAGGAGCTTTGCGCGATAAATATATTTATCAGTCGCCACTTCCGCCAGACCAGCGGAAATACCGTCATCACGAAGGCCTTCATATCGATAATAATTGGTCAACGCGATATAGGCACGACCTGGATGGCTAACGGCTAAAAATGCGCCATTGGAAATGATATTCAGCGCCTGCAATCCGCGATAGTCGGGATGCGCGCGCCAGCTGATATCCGCCAAGAGACACGCCGCTCTGCGGTAGCGTGCGCCCTGCCCTTTTTCCTTCACATCAAAAACCGCAAAAGCATCGCCTGTCCAATCGGCGAGTTCTTGCGCATGCGCAGGTGATCGCGCACGTAATGTTGCCAATTCACGCGCACCAGCTATCAAGGCATCTTCCTCAGCCTGCTTTGTTTCAAGCTTGGAATATAAAAACCCTTCGCGAACACCCAAAGCTGAGAAGACCACTTTAGATGGTTTCATCTTTTTAAGGAGTTCTTGCATGGTCGCCGCACCAAAGGGCAGCAGAATGCGACGGTTTTTCGAAACGGCTTTCAACGTTTCTTTTTCAAATTCATCCAGAGATGTGACACTATCTAAAAAGCTCATCATCTCTTCATATTCGATCTCATAACCTTGCATCATGTGAAGCGGATAATTGGTGGCTTTCATGTGCAATTTGGCTATCGAGCGCCAGGTACCACCCACCGCATAAAACACACGACCTTTGCCACCTTCGAGAACCTCAGCCTTTGAGATATGTTTCTTGGCGATCTTTTGCGCTTCATCAATATCGCCATCGGCTTGTTCTTGCAGGCGCAAACCACCTAATGGCATGGTGATACCACCGGAAAGTTTATCACCTTTGACATCGACGATCTCGAGTGAACCACCACCCAAGTCACCAACAATGCCATCAGGTGCATAGACACCTGAGACAATGCCAAGGGCGGCATATTTGGCTTCTTCTTCGCCGGTGAGCACGTTGAGCTCGCATCCTAATGCAGCTTCGGCTCGCTCGATGAATTCAGGACCATTTTTGGCATCCCGCGCAGCAGCTGTCGCTAAAACATAAACATCTTTGGCGCCGGCCTGTGTTGCAAGCTTACGGTATCGATGCAGCACTGTGATGGCGCGCTCAACGCCTTCAGGGTCCATCTGACCTGAAGTGGCCAAACCGCGACCGAGACCGCAGAGCGCTTTTTCGTTGAACAGAATTGTGGGAGACCGCATGAGGCCTTCATAGACCACCAAACGAACGGAGTTTGAGCCAATATCAATAACGGCCACAGGTCTAATGCCCTGCAACCGTCCCTGCGCATCACTTTCTACAACTGACATTAAATTGTCATCAAGACTTGTGATTGCGTTCGGCTAATAGCCCGGCAATACGCTTTGGTGCGCTCGACCCTAGCGCTTCCCCACGACCCGAAAGGCTCGGATTGGTCATAAAATACTCCTGCGCGTTAAATGGCTCCTCACCTTTGCGAACTTTCATTCGCTTAGATGTCCCATCGGAGAGAATTTCATAACTCTGCTGGTTGTCAATCAAATTTGCCAACATGATCTGTGAAAGCACCTGCTCATGCACAGTTTCGTTGGTTATTGAGACAAAAGTCTCAACTCGGCGATCCAAATTACGGGGCATGAAGTCAGCTGACCCGAAATAGATAATCGAATCGCTGGATGGCATTTTCTTGCCATTGGCAAAGCAAATGATGCGGCTATGCTCTAAGAAACGACCCACAATCGACTTCACCCGGATGCGATCAGAGAGGCCTTTAATTTGCGGACGCAAACAGCAAATACCGCGCACAACAAGGTCGATTTCAACGCCCTGCTGGCTGGCGCGATAAAAGGCATCAATAATATCAGGATCCACCAATGAATTCATTTTCGCCCAAATGGCCGCCGGTTTACCAGCATGGGCATTTTCAATCTCTTGATCGATATGACGCAAGATTGTCGGACGCATGGTGCGTGGGCTGACAGCAAGAGTTGTGACGCCCTCTGGTTCACCATAACCTGTGATATAGTTAAATACCTGACCGACATCCGCAGCGATTTTTGGATCGCACGTAAAGTAAGATAGATCTGTATAAATCTTCGCAGTCACCGAATGGTAGTTGCCCGTACCTAGATGGCAATACGAGACAAGTTTGCCCTCTTCACGGCGGACCACTAGTGACATTTTGGCATGTGTTTTAAGTTCGACGAATCCAAAGACCACCTGCACACCAGCACGCTCCAAATCGCGTGCCCAACGAATATTCGCTTCTTCGTCAAAGCGTGCTTTAAGCTCGACCAAAGCAGTGACAGATTTGCCAAGCTCGGCAGCGTCCATTAGCGCCCGAACAATAGGGCTGTTGTTAGACGTACGGTAAAGCGTTTGTTTAATCGCTAGAACGTCCGGATCAACCGCCGCCTGACGCAGGAACTGCACCACCACATCAAAACTCTCATAGGGGTGGTGAATGATAAGATCTTTTTCGTGAATAGCCGCAAAGCAATCGCCACCATGTTCCCGCACACGCTCGGGAAAACGTGCATTGTAATCAGGGAACAAGAGGTCATTGCGATTTAGTTTGGTAAGTTCCGAAATGGTATTAAGCGCGAGCAAACCTCCCAAAATCGCAACACGATCTTCGGGCACATCCAGCTCATGAATAACAAATTCGCGCAAATATTCAGGGATTTCGTCATCAAATTCTACGCGGATCACTGAACCTCTGCGACGGCGTTTCAACGCGCTCTCAAAGTAACGCACTAAGTCTTCCGCTTCTTCTTCGATCTCGATATCGCTATCACGGATGATGCGGAATGTTCCTGAACCATGAACGTCATAGCCCGGAAACAAGCGCGTTATGAACTGACTGATCACATCTTCGATGGTGATAAAACGGGTTTTACCATCTGGGCTCGGCAGAAGGATAAAACGCTTGATTGCAGTTGGAATACGTAAAAGCGCAATCAGCTGCTCTTGATCGGACTTGCGGATTAATCGCAAGCACATCGAAAAGCCCAAATTCGGAATAAATGGAAACGGATGCGCAGGGTCAATCGCAAGCGGTGTGAGCACCGGGAAGATTGTTTCCAAAAATTCTTGCTCAAGCCAATCATGATCATCTTCGCTCAATTTGTTGGGGCGAATGATCGAAATGCCCTCGTCTTCAAGCAATCCTCTGAGCTCGGTTAAAGACGCGTGCTGGCTATTTTGCAGCTCACAAGTTACAGAGAAAACCTTGTCCAACTGCTCTTGTGCCGTTAAACCATCAGGTGATGGCACATGAATTCCTTCGCGCACCTGCCCCTCAAGGCCGGCCACACGCACCATGAAAAATTCATCTAGGTTGGCCGCTGAGATTGATAAAAAGCGCAGTCTTTCGAGTAACCTATGGGCGGGGTTATTGGATTCTTCCAAAACGCGATGATTAAACTGTAGCCATGAGAACTCGCGATTTATAAAACGAGACGGATCGTTGAACCAATCGCCAGATGGCGTATCGATTTCTGTCTTATCAATATCTTTGAAATTGTGTTTTTTATTCATGAGCTCATCATAAACCTATCCGACCAATCATGCCAGCGCGTGACTAGTTATTGGTTAACCTCACGTCATGACGCTTTTGTGACACCCAAAAGTCCCGATTTGCATTGAAAAAAGCAAATCTTATTACCTCTCAGCATGTGTGACTGGCTTTTAATGGCTATTTTCGAATTTTGCCAGCACTTCCGCCGCAATCGAGCGGTTTACAGACGTTTTTTTCGACAAGGCTAATTCATCCATAGCCGCAACGATCTTAGTGGCAACCGCCAAAGAGCGCTCCATCCGCATGACGAGATAATTGACGGTTTTTTCGTCAATTTCCACCTGACGATCCGCAAATAATTTGAAAATAACTTGGCTAAGTAAATGCTCATCCGGCTCGCTAATTTCAACGATGGTTGCGGCTTTAATACGAGACGCCAAATCCGGCAAACCCACCTTCCAAGACGCAGGCCATGACCGTGCAGTCATCAAAACAAATGACCCCGCCTCTTTTGCTGAATTTAACAAGTGAAAGAGCTGCGTTTCATCTGCTTGAGACGATGCCAAAAGTTGATCGATATTCTCGATCAAGATAGGTGTCGATTTCACCCTCTCAACCAGATCGTCAGTGCCACCACTCAGTAATACCTCTATGGCATCCGATTTTTGCTGCCATATGTGCGCGATATGCGATTTTCCAGAACCTGTCGGACCAGCGAGAACAACCAGATGCGAAGGCCAGTTGGGCCATTCATCAATCATAGTAATCGCGCCCTGGACAGACTGCGACACGATGAGATCATCACGTCCCTTAGAAGGCGTGACTTCAAAACTCAACGGAATCTGGCTCGGCTTATTATTTTGTTCTGCGCCCACGAATGTCTAGCCTTTATTAGTCTTCTCGGCGGTGCTCTTGGCCGCCTCCTCGGCATGGCCGTTATACAGATCACTATCTAAGTAACGCTCAATCGCGAACCGGACGAGAACAGCAACGGCCGCTGCAGCCGGCACAGCGATCAACATGCCTACGAAGCCAAATAATGCTGCAAAGGCAAGCAGCGAGAACATCAACCAGACAGGATGCAAGCCAATGCGCGAACCAACAAGTTTTGGCTGCAAGATATTGCCTTCCAAGAATTGCCCCGCCGCGAAAATCACGACCACCAGTGCAATCATACCATATTCAGGCCAGAACTGGACGATCGCAACTCCGACGGACAGAACTAAACCCACAAGAGACCCCACATAAGGGATAAAGCTGATTAGTCCTGCAAATATTCCGATGAGCAAACCAAAATTGAGCCCAACTAGAGACAGCCCGATGGCATAAAACACACCCAAAATGAGGCACAGGCTTCCTTGGCCTCGAACAAAGCCAGCAATTGCATAATCAATTTTTTTAGCTAGATCTCGAACGGTATCTACGTGATCGCGTGGAATCCAGCTATCAACTTTTGCCACCATATCGTCCCAGTCAAGTAGGAGATAAAAAGCAACCACAGGCGTAATCACGAATAGTGAGGCGATATCAACCAATGCTTTCCCGGAATTCCAAATCTGCTGGAAAAGTTTACTTAGAAAGCCAGCACCTTCGGCCAAAGCACCTGAGAAGCCTTCTTTAGTGGCCGCGATTTGAGCATTCATCCAATCCGGTAGGATCGTGCTTTCAGCTGTTAATAGCTCCTGCAATTGGGTCACATAATTGGGCAAACGCTCAATAAAGTCCGATGCCTGCGAAACAAGAACTGGAACAATAACCATCAATGCCAAGATGAAGATCAAGATAAAAATAATTAGGATGACAACTGTTGCCCAAAGCCGCGACAGACCCCAGCTTTCAAGTTTATCCGCCACTGGATCCAAGAAATATGCCAAGGCCATTGCAACAACAAATGGCAATAAAATAGAACTGAATATGATCAGAAACCCTGCAAATATAATCAGCGTGATGCCCCAGAAAATGGCCTGACGGCGAATAGTTTTTGCAGAAATATGCGTGCTCATTGAGAGCCTCCTAATTAGGCGACCAAAATTGGAATTGACAAAGATATAATGAACTCGAGACGAAGTTGAAAGGCATTAATTCATTCAACATCCGATGAAAAGGCTGCCAACGGGACATAAAATTCTTAGACAGAGCTATGAAATCACAATGGCAAATTAATGTCGGCTGAAACGCGACGCCTGTTCGATAAATTTGTGATAATGTTCATTTGTGAACACTTCATATCGATTTCGACCATTTTCCTTGGCCAAATAAAGAGCGACATCGGCATTGGTAAGAATCTGACTAACACAATTCTCACCAACTTTTTCCTTCGGACAGAAGACGTCAATACCAATACTTGCACCAACCAATAATTCTTCGTTATTAAACATAAGTGGTTCTTCAAACGCTGACAAAATTCGCGATGCAATATCTTCAGCCGATGCGCGGCTTATCTTATTATCTGAAACTATAACAAATTCATCGCCACCAACCCGCGATATAAAGTCTGTCGAGCGGGCGTTTTCACGAAAGATACGCGCTGATTGTTCAAGAACGAAATCACCTGCTGCATGTCCGAGCGTGTCGTTGACGAGTTTAAAATTGTCCAAATCAATGTGCAGAACCGCCATGGTGCCATTATCTTTGGCATAAAGTTTTAAACGCTCGTCAAGTTCTTGCTCAAGATAGCGCCGATTGGGCAAACCGGTCAGTGCGTCGTGTAAGGCCGCGCGTTCCATTTGGTCGTAGGATTCGTTTAGTTCCTGATTTTTCGCCGCGAGCGCGCTTCTCGCACTCCGCAAGGATTTACGGTGGCGCTCTAAACGTCGAATAGCACGCAAAACGGAATGCTGGGATGGCAGAAAGATCACAAAAAATTCGATAACGAGAAGTGCAGCAGCTCCCATCAAAGATAGACGCTGATTAAAGACCAGTGCGTCTACGTCATTTTTTGCGTCTAGTTCGAGTTGCGTTACAGCTCGGTTTAATTTTCCCAAAAGGAATATCGGGGCAGAATTGCGGATATAGTTATATGCATCTTCACTTTTTTGGCTGCCGATGCGACCGGTCAAAATAATATAGACCTTCGCGACAAATTTCCTTGCGTCCGCATCCAGTCTGTTTGCTGCATCCACATCAAAATAGAGCGTCTTTAACTCTTCTGACATGCTTTCCAGATTGGTTAATTCTTTGTGAACGTCAAAAAACCTGTTCACGAATTCAGATAAGATTTTATGGTCTTCTGGGGTCGGATTTTCATAATATCGCTCTGCCAAAATGAAAATCTGCTAACTTAACGTACGTTGTTGGCCGCCCATATTGATCAATTGGGCGTGTTCTTTTCCAGCGCTGATAACAGACAAAGAAT
Organism: Rhizobiaceae bacterium; assembly: GCA_017644105.1. GTDB lineage: Bacteria > Pseudomonadota > Alphaproteobacteria > Rhizobiales > Rhizobiaceae > Lentilitoribacter. Next base: position 61,629 of record JAEPMD010000013.1, read on the forward strand.
TGTTGTGACTGATCACGAGAACCGCAAAAATTAGTGATAAACCAAAGAGATAACGCACCCACAGATTTTTGGGTGTTGCACGTGTTTTCACACGCAATCTCGCGATTTTCCACTTTAAACCCGTCAAAAGGCGACCAATCCAAACTTGTAAATATACTGGAAAATATACTGAGTAGTTTTTACTAAATTTCGATGAAACCAGACCCAAAAAAATCATAGGAATGATTGTAGGGTCTTCGCAGATCTAAAAGAGTTCTGAATTATCAACCAAATGCCTTGCACCTTAAGCGCCGACATGCGATTTGACCTCGTAAAGTGATACAGCCATCAGCAAATTTGGAGATATCTGACGTGACAGACGGGAAAAATGGCCTAACTTATTCCGATGCGGGTGTAGACATCGATGCGGGAAATGATTTGGTCAATCAAATCAAACCTCTGGTAAAATCTACCCGGCGCCCAGGAGCTGATAGCGAAATTGGTGGATTTGGCGGAATTTTCGATTTGAAAGCCGCTGGTTTTAAGGATCCATTGCTGATTGCTGCTAATGATGGTGTCGGTACAAAACTGCGGGTCGCCATTGAAGCTGGTGTTCATGATACGGTGGGCATTGACCTTGTCGCAATGTGTGTGAACGATCTGGTGGTACAGGGTGCCGAACCGCTGTTCTTTTTAGACTATTTTGCCACCGGTAAATTGGATACTAAGCAAGGTGTTGATATTGTGAAGGGTATCGCAGATGGATGTAAACTTTCTGGCTGCGCTCTAATTGGCGGTGAAACGGCTGAAATGCCAGGCATGTATCACGGTGAAGATTATGATCTTGCGGGATTTGCAGTTGGCGCGTGTGAACGCGATAAACTATTGCCTAGCGAAGAACTTACAGAAGGTGATGTGTTATTGGGACTTGCCTCGTCGGGTGTCCATTCCAACGGCTTCTCGCTGGTGCGTAAAATTGTTGATTTGAGCGGGCTTTCCTACCAGGACCCAGCACCATTTAAGAGTGCATCAGATGGTGATACCCTTGGGCAGAACTTACTTGAACCCACGCGTATTTACGTGAAATCTTTGTTGCATGCGATCCGTAAGACCGATGCAGTGAAAGCCATGGCTCATATTACCGGTGGTGGATTTCCTGAAAACATTCCACGCGTATTGCCAGATCATCTTTCCGCTGAAGTTGATCTCGCCGCAATTAGCGTTCCGGAAGTCTTTTCTTGGTTATCCAAAACAGGAGGTGTTGCGCCAAACGAAATGCTCAGAACATTCAACTGTGGCGTTGGCATGATCGTTGCCACGAGTACAGACAAGGTGCAAGAAGTGACAGATGCACTAACTGAAGCCGGTGAGACGGTGATACCTTTGGGTCACGTGATCGCACGGTCGGATGATGAAGGTGTTGTTTACAAAGGACAATTGTCAATATGAGCCAGGTTGAACAACCTCGCAAAAAACGCGTCGGCGTTCTAATCTCTGGCACCGGCTCCAACATGAAAGTGTTGGCGCAAGCATGCCAGAACGACGATTACCCAGCTGAAATCTGCATTGTCATCTCTGATAAGCCCGGAGTTAAGGGATTGGATAGCGCAAGTGAGATGGGTATCGAGGCACTCGCTATACCACGAAAGGATTACGCATCCAAAACCGAACATGAGGCCGCGATACTTACAGCGCTTGATAATGCAAACCTTGATTATGTTTGCCTTGCCGGTTTTATGCGCATCTTGTCGGGTGAATTTATCAAAAAATGGTCAGGCCGTTTAATCAATATCCATCCATCCTTGCTGCCTTTATTTCCCGGACTTCATACTCATGACAGGGCTATTGAAGCTGGATGCAAATTTCATGGTTGTACGGTTCATTTTGTCACCGAAGGCATGGATGAAGGCCCAGTAATCAGCCAAGCAGCTGTGCCCATTTTGCCAAACGACACTGCCGACATCTTGGCCGCAAGAGTTCTAAAAACAGAGCACATCCTATACCCACGCTCACTCAAGCTTCTCGCGAGCGGCCAAGTGCGCATGACAAAAGATGAAAAATCTGAATTTTCGAATGGTTCGGGCGTTGTCCACCTGATTGATGAAGAACAATATCTCATCAACTAAACGCACCCTCGCCCATTACGAGGATGCGCATACTCATTTAGTCTAAGCGACTAATTTCAAATGGGGTTGACCATCGGAAGTTTTATCATCGCTAACGCCATTTTTGTTCACGACAATATTAATGCGTGAACGGAAGTTACTCATACCGTCAAATTTGACAACGTCGACCGGGACGTCAAATTTAATCGTAACTCCAAAGCGTTGCTTATTGGGAACTTTTCGAAGCCCGATAATTTCACCTTCAAATGGCTGACCAAGATAGGTCCCTCGGACGGCTTCACCAAGTGCATAAGAGAATGCGTTGTTATTGCCTACAATTGCAGACAAGGTATTCCAATCTCTATAGCCCAATTGTTTGGCCAAAACTTCCAATGATTTGCTGTGAGACATCACATGGCCATCCTGTGCCATTGATTGCCGCAAAGCCTTTGCCTGAGTTTTCAACTCGTCGATGTACAAATGTTGAATATGCATCATAACGCCTTTCAATATTTACAGCGGACTTTAAGTAGTTGGGGTTCGCATTGCCAACGGACCCCGCGTTTTAAAACGAAAGTCGGTTGTTACATAAACTGAACTTCACCACGGAAAAACCAGCGAACGGCAGGTGTCAGCAACCTTAACCGCTAAATAGTAACGCATGCCCAAAGTGTCAAGACTTCACATAAAATTGGAAAATTGGCAGATAATATAGAATAAAATTTCGCAATGAGCCCGAATACTTGAATTATATTCTGGTTACCATCTGCTTACGGTAAGTCGGAACAATTTTTAATATCTTGTTCACCATATTTATTTAACTTTAGACAACTAATCGCACGTTCAGATTGTCTGATATTTGTGCCCAGATAATTATTATTAATGGTCGAGTAATCTAGATGCATGCGCTCAAAGAAGAATTCATAGAAGATGAAACCTCTTTCGAAGAGGCAACTCATCATCCGATAGAAGACACAAGCCAATCTGAAAAATTGGAGACTCTATCATCCGCCTTTGCCCATATTTCTGAGCGAATTACCACTCTGGCGGTCAATATCGCCGATACATCTGGTACGGTGGGAGATGTCACAGACAAATTGACAGACCAGGTGAAATCACTCACACAATTATTGGATTCTGTTGAAGCTCTTGAAGATCGAAACCAAACCATCAGCACGGTTGCTACTGAAACGATTGAGCGCGCCAGTCACGTGCATGAAGGATTGGCAACGGCCACAAATGCAATTGAGCAAATCTTTACTGTCGCCTCTGACGACATTAAAAGCATGTCAAAATCCACGACCAAAACGATCGAGGCTTTCGGTGATATTCAATCTGAGCTTTCGCAAGTCCATTCGTATTCTGAATCTATCCAGAAGATTTCTACTCAGACACGTATGCTCGCAATCAATGCCGGCGTGATGGCTGCCCATGCAGGTACCGCAGGCAAAGGTTTTGGGGTTGTTGCAGAATCTGTCAGCGAATTATCCGATGAGACTGCATCCGTATCTGCAAATATTATCAAACGCTTAAGTAACCTTGAGAAAACGATCAGTCGATTGTTGGAACATAGCCAAAAAAGCTATGAAGTTGCCACCGGAGCACTGGAACGCGCTGAAAGTACCAACGAAGAATTCCGGAAATTCCGCGAGTTTGGCGAAGAAGTCGATAACCTAGTGACGTCTGTATCCAATATTGCAGATCCGTTGGCGGCCAATAACGAAGCTTGTGTACGAGTGCTCAATGAGCTTCGTGTAATCGATAAATCATCCAATGAGAATTTTGACCAGCTGAAGGCCACATCAGGTAAGTTTGATGATCTGGTGTCCTTCACCGAAGACATGGTGCTATTGCTGGAAGAAAGCGGCATTGAGACTGACGATACACCGATTATTCGCGATTGCATTGAAAATGCTAAACTTGTTTCACAGATTTTCGAAAGCGCCGTTGATTCAGGTCGATTGAGCATGCAGGATCTGTTTGATCAAGATTACGTACCCATTGCCGGTACTAATCCAGAACAGGTTATGACTCGTTTTACTGAGTTCACCGATGAAAACCTTGTTGAGCTGCAAGAAGCATTTAAAGCCAAACATGACCGTGTTGCATTTTGCGCCGCTGTTGATCGAAACGGGTATTTGCCAACGCATAACTTGATTTATTCGCAGCCTCAAAGCGATGATCCAACATGGAATGCCGGCAATTGCCGCAACCGCCGTATCTTTAACGACAGGACTGGACTGGCTGCGGGTCGAAACACCAACCCATTTGTCATGCAGACTTATCGTCGTGATATGGGCGGCGGCAATTTTGTGATGATGCAAGACTTGTCGGCCCCTATTTTCGTGCATGGCAAACATTGGGGCGGCTTAAGAGCTGGAGTTAGTGTAAGCTAAAAATTTCAAAGAATTGATGATCCGATCCCTATGCGGAAAACCGCAGAGGGATTTTTTCTATCTTGGCTTCTTAAATGTTCAAGACTTTACAAATCCCTTGCATCTATGCTGATTATGAGGCTGAAACTTAACGCTTGGGCCAAAAAATATTGAATATTCAAAGAACAGGTATTGATGACGCGGTGAACGTTCAATCCAATCCAAATCCGGATTTGGATAGGTCTGATGTGGATAGAACTGATATTGGTAGGATTGATCTCGCTCGCCCGCAACGCAAACGGGTAACTGCAATTTTGATCATCGTCACCATCGCGATGATCGTGTCTTTGTTCTTTGCTGCTACTTCCTATTTTCGGTCGGAAGAAACAACCGAGGCCGTAAATAGGCTATCGCTTTATACCCGGTCATTGAATGATACGCTTGAGCGCTTTCAATATTTACCTTTCGTGCTGTCGCAAGATCCGCTTGTCGTGTCAGGGATGACATTGAGCGCAAAAGGAGACATACCTTCTGAACTCAATTCACGCCTCGCGGAGTTTGCGGGTGTCTCCAACTTGGAAGCGATATATCTCATGAATTTGAGCGGCAGTGTGATCGCATCCTCAAACTATGGTTTGCCGCAAAGTTTTATGGGGCAAAACTATGCATTTCGACCATATTTCCAAAATGCTTTAAGTGGGAACCGTGGCGAGTTCTTTGGTGTGGGCGCAACAACCGGGCGCCCCGGTTACTTCGTTTCTGAACCTGTTTTTCAGAATGACAAGATCATCGGTGTGATCGCCATTAAGATCGATATGAGCGAATTGCAATCACTCTGGGAACAAGGCGGTGAAAATGTCTTTGTTTCCAATGGTGACGGGATTGTTGTCCTCTCTTCAACACCATCGTGGCTATACCGCACTTTGCAACCCCTATCAGCGGAAGAAATCGCAGCAATTGCTGATAATCGGCAGTTTATTGGCAAAGAGCTGATAAGTCTTGATTGGGCGACAAAAGGCGACGATGTTGCCACTCTTAACGGGGCAAATTTCGTTTATGCCAATGAAGCCATTAATCGCTTGGACTGGACGGTGCACTATTTGCTAAACGAAACACGCATCTATGAACGTGCGGCGCTGACAACTGTGATTTTCGGCAGCGTGCTGGCGGTATTTTTGGTATTCGCTACCTTCATGCGGTCTGCGCGCATTCGCAGTGCCCTATCCATCTCCCAATCCGATCGTGCCCAGCTTCTAAAAGCAAATCACGAGCTGAAAGCAACGCAGGAGCAATTATCGCGCACGAGCAAATTGGCAGCTCTTGGGCAATTATCCGCTTCTGTCACCCATGAATTAGGACAACCGATTTCGGCATTGCGTAATCATTTAACCGCAGCAGAAATCAGTGGGGAATTAAAACCAGGACACACGCTCGATAAATTTACCCGCGTCATTGACCGCATGGATAATATTACCAAGCAATTACGATTTTTTACGCGACCTATTTCCACTCAGCGGCAAGAAGATCTCATGCAAAAAATCGATTTACATGATGTGATCAAAGGTGCATTAGATCTTGTGGAACACACATTAAAATCGGCTGGTGTTGAAGTTCATTTTTCGTGCAAAAACAGGCCCGTACACATTTTAGGTAATAGACTACGTCTGGAGCAAGTTGTGGTAAACCTCTTGACCAATAGTGTCACGGCGATGGAAGAAAGCACAGTTAAAAAGCTTGAAATATCAATCTTAGAACAAGACAAAAAGGTGGACATTCAAGTGCGTGATACCGGCAGTGGCTTTGGTGATCGCGATATGGCAAAACTTCAAGAACCATTTCACACCACGCGTGCGTCGGGAAATGGCATGGGCCTGGGTCTATCCATAGCAACCGAGATCATTCTCGAGCACAATGGTGTCATCACGGCGCAAAACCTTGCCGATGGCGGCGCCGAATTCACCATTTCACTGCCGCTTTTTGATGTTCAGAATTCTGACAAGGAAAATCATGAGTAACCCGACAAAAATTCTTGTCATTGACGATGATCGCGAGATGCGTGATTCACTCAAACATTTGCTCGAAAGCGCTCATTTTGAAGTACAAAGCCTTTCACGCGCTGAACAGGTTTTGTCCCAATTAGAAAACAGTGCTTACGATGTGATTTTATCTGATGTTCGCATGCCCGGGATGACCGGTGTTGAACTATTGCAGAGCCTCAAATCAGGTCCCAATCCGTTTTCTCACATACCGCTCGTGTTAATGTCGGCCCATGGCGATATTCAAATGGCCGTCGAAGCCATCCAATCCGGTGCCTATAGTTTTTTAGAAAAACCTTTTGATCCGCGCCGCTTAATCCGCCTTTTGGAAAATGCTGCTCGCATGAACCAGCTCACACAAAATGAAGCAAGATTAAAGGCACGATTATCGGATTTATCAGGTTTAGATCGCATCCTCATAGGTCAAACACCGCAAATATCTTCACTTCGAGAAGACATTCTTGATCTGGCGGATAGCGATGTGAATGTGATGATTTTGGGTGAAACGGGCACTGGAAAAGAATTGGTAGCACGTGCGCTTCATGACTTAGGTTCCCGCGCGTCGGCACCCTTTGTCGCAATCAATTGTGCGGCCATCCCGCTTCATCAATTTGAGGAAACACTCTTTGGCAACGCCAATGGCTCCACAGGTTATCTACAACAAGCCGACGGCGGTACATTATTTATTGACGAGTTAGGCGCTATTCCACCTGAGGTTCAGGCTAAGCTTTTGCGAGTTATTGATAAAAAGGAATTCGCTCCTGTTGGCTCCGCAGACATCAAGCAATCAGATTTCCGAATTATTTCAGCCGGCAATGAGGCTTTCGAATCGCAAATTAACGATAAAGAATTCCGGGAAGACTTATATTTTCGACTTAATTCTGTGGTCCTAAAGCTACCGGCATTGCGCGAGCGGCGAGATGATATTCCCCTCCTCTATTCGCATTTTACCGGCCAGTTCGCACAGACATATGAAATCGAAACTCCCAGTGCCAATCCTGATGATATTGCTGCATTGCTGGCCCATGATTGGCCGGGCAATGTGCGCGAATTGCGCAGCGTGGCCGAACGGCGCGTGTTATCGGCTCGAAGAGGTGTTGGTTCGGTTGCCAGCGCATTATCGCGAGAGAATACGCAGGAAGACATTCCAGATACTTTACGCGAGGCTGTGGCTGCCTTTGAACGCCAATTAATCGCTAAAGCTCTGGCGACACATAAGGGCAGAATGGATGCCGTTGCGGAAAGTCTTGGCATTGGACGCAGAACACTCAACGAAAAGATCGTCAAGCTCGGCCTCAACAAAGAAGATGTATTAAACAATTAAGCGGCCTTAAAACAGCCCTGCGGAAATCCGCAGGGCAATGAAATTAATTCAGGCAGTTTTCTTCATTGCTTAATTTTGCCAAGTTCTCTTTATTGGCGGTCAAGGATACCCATGAGGAGAGAATTGGGTGTTTTTATATGCGATCATCAGCATAAACTCGGAGGAATATGATGAAAACTATTACAGCTCTGGCTGCAGGCGCAATTTTTGCCCTTTCAACAAACCTATCATTCGCAGAATCAAAAGACTATGTTTTGAACACAGCTTCAACGGGCGGCACATACCACCCTGTTGGTACAGCGATTTCAACATTGTCTAAAGTGAAACTGCTTCCAAAACAAAAATTCAGCCTAACAGCTGTGAACTCAGCGGGTTCTGGTGCAAATGTTCAAGCACTTGGTGCGGGCACTGCTGACTTTGCTATTTTGCAAGGTCTATTTGGTTCATATGCTGTCACAGGCACAGGTCCTGTCACAGAGCCACAAACAAACCTTCGCTCAGTGACCATGCTTTGGCAGAACGTTGAGCAGTTTGTTGTGGCAGCTGATAAAGCAACAACTGGTACTGTGGACGATCTAAAAGCTCTTAAAGGCATGCCAATGGGCATGGGTCGCCAAAATTCAGGTACAATTGGCTCAAACAAAGTGCTTTTGTCTGGTCTAGGTCTTGATATCGACACAGATTATGAGCTTGTTTACGCAGGTTACGGCCCAACAGCTGACGCATTGGCAAACGGCCAAGCCGTTGGCGCAGGCATCCCAGCGGGCCCTCCAACAGGCGCGATCACAAAATTGATGGCTTCTAACGAAGGCAAATTCTCAATTTTGAACGTAACTGACGAGCAGCTTGATGCCATGGATGGCGGTAGAAACCTTTGGGTTCCTTACACAATTTCAGCTGGCACATATCCTGGTCAATCAGCAGACATCAACACAATCGCGCAGCCAAACTTCTTGGCCGTGAACGCGAGTGTGGACGAAGAGCATGTCTATCTTTTGACAAAAACAATGTATGAAAACCTTGGTTTCTTGCAAGCTATTCACCCAGCAACAAAAGCTATGGCTGTTGAAAAAGCAATGGCAGGTCTTCCTGCTCCGCTACACCCAGGTGCAGCTAAATATTACAAAGAAATGGGCTTGGAAATTCCAGCCAACCTAATGGCTCAGTAATCCTAACGGAGTGAGCGACATAAATTTGGGCAGCTTGGCATTCTAAGCTGCCCTTTTTATTATAAAATTCAATAATAAAACTTGGAAAGCAAGTCCCATGGCTGAGGCAATCAACACATCCAGTCCAACCGAAACGGCCCACATTGCCGATCGGTATTCTTGGCTCACACTTGAAGGTGCTAAAAAAAGCAAAACCGCGACACTTATCGCAGCATTTTCAGTGTTATTTGGTATTTGGCACATTCTTACCAATGTGTGGTTTGTCGAACCGGGCATGTGGCAAAATGCGATCCATTTTGCAGGTTTTGCGTTTCTTGCCAGCGTCTTTCACAGCCCCTTTGGCGATAAAGCAGGCGAAAAATATGCCCTGGTGTTTGACATTGCCTATGGATTGATCGTGGCCGCTGCAGCACTTTGGATTGCCGGTGGCGAAGATGGCATGTATGAGCGTACGCTCGCTGTGACCGGCCAAGCCTGGCAGTTTAGACCAATTGATTGGGTAGCTGGTTTTATCCTGGTTTTTGCAGGTATTGATCTCGCGCGCCGCGTCTCGGGCTGGGTAATCCCCGTGCTGGTGATCATATCGCTTTCTTATATTCTGTTCTTAGGCTCGCACTTGCCAGGTGTATTCCGCGCAGCATCATTACCGCTCAATGATGTGATGTTTAGAACCCTCTATAATGATGAGGGTATGTTCGGTATTCTCGCAAGCATCTCATCGACCAATATTACGTTATTCATGATCTTTGGTGGATTTTTGGTGGCGTCCGGCGCCAGTGATTTTGTGATTGAATTGTCCAAACTTGTGGCTGGTCGGATTAGAGGGGGTGCAGCTTTTGTGGCGGTGATTTCATCTGCGCTTACAGGCACAATTTCAGGTTCAGCCATCGCGAATACAGCTTCAACGGGTGTGATCACAATTCCATTGATGAAATCCAATGGTTTCCGTGCAAAATTTGCGGGCGGTGTTGAAGCAGCCGCTTCTACTGGCGGACAGCTCATGCCACCAATCATGGGCGCTGGTGCCTTTGTGATGGCAAGTTATACATCGATCCCCTACTCCACGATTGTGGCCGTGTCGGTCGTGCCTGCCTTTTTATATTTCCTATCAGTGGCCTTTATCGTGCGCATTGAAGCGGTGAAATATAATGTCGGTGACGAAATTGATATGACCATTGATTACGGCAAGCTAATCTCTGGTGGTTTGACCTTTATCATCCCACTCACTGTGATGATAACCTTGCTCTTATCGGGCGTAACGCCAAGCTATGCGGCGTCTTGGGCGATCGGTGCTCTGGTGCTTGTGTCTTGGGGTACATGGGTTGTGGCTAAGATCATCAATTATGCAAATTTCAAACCCATTCTGATGGATCACAAGCTGATCACGCAAGCCTTTATGATCGGCATCAAATCTTCGATCATGACCGGTATTTTGCTGGTGGTGATTGGCATTATGAACAATGCGATCGTGACATCAGGGGTTGGTAATGGCTTCTCATTGATGATTGCACAATGGTCGCAGGGATCACTTGTGATCGCAATCCTATTGATCGCGCTTGCGTCCCTGGTGCTGGGCATGGGATTACCGGTGACTGCAGCATATATCATCCTTGCCATTCTCACCGCCCCTGCCCTTGCTGGCATCATGGCAGACAGCTTGATCATTGAACAATTGGTCGAGGGCATTACGGATCCAACCAAAATGGCAATGTTTGCCTTGGTGGATAGCCCGCATATCGCCAATATCGCAACAGGATTAACCCGTGCCGATGCGGCTGAACTTATGAGCACAATCCCATTTGAAGTGGCGATTACATTGCGGCCCCTGCTGATTGAACCCGAAGTGCAAACCGTGTTCTTGCTCACAGCACATTTAATTATCTTCTGGCTGAGCCAAGATAGTAATGTGACGCCACCAGTGTGCTTGGCCGCCTTTGCTGCGGCTGGGATTGCTGGCTCTAAACCCATGGCGACCGGGTTTGAATCCTGGAAGATTGCTAAAGGGCTTTATATCGTGCCGCTAATGTTTGCTTATACACCGCTGATTTCTGGCAACTTTGTCGAAGTGATGCAGATTGGGATATTTGCGCTATTTGGTATTTATGCCTTCAACGCTCTTGTGCAAAATTACGCCGAAGGGCCGATGAAAATCTGGTTCATTCCAATCTTGGTTTTGGGTGCAGTTGGCGCATTTTGGCCGCTAAATTTGATGGCAAATATCGGTGGAGCAATCCTTGTGATCGGCGTGATCATGATGTCCAAACGTCATGGTTCTGCTGATATGAAAGGCGAAGCGGTCGCACAAAGCTAACCTTAGCAAGATGCGCAATTGTTTCATATTTTGCATCAATTTGTGTTGAATTAGCTATCTTGTACGAATTAACCCCTCCAATTATGTTCAATATCAAGACGAACGTAATTGGAGCGAGATTATGGATATCAAACGCGAAGATACAGATACCAAAGGCCGTTATGTTTTAAATCAAGATGGTAGTACAGCGCATGCCGAGCTAACATTTTCAAAAGTTGGCAAGAGCATGATCATTATTGATCATACCGAAGTACCAGAAGCATTTCGTGGCACAGGTGCTGGTTTAAAACTTGTCGAACGCGCTGTTGAAGATGCGCGCGAGATGGGCATTAAAATCATGCCGCTTTGCCCCTTTGCCGCGGCACAGTTTAAGCGCCATCCAGAATGGGCAGATACGCTCAAACAGAAGGGAGTGCCTTCATCATGAGCTGGAACCCAAGTTTAGAGCCGCATTGCCCAAACGCAGATGAAGCAGACGCCATTGAAACACTGATTGTGCCGCGCTCACGCGATATTGGCGCGTTTGAAGTGCGAAGGGCCCTGCCTGCAGCCGGGCGGCGCATGGTCGGACCATTTGTGTTTTTTGATCAGATGGGACCAGCAGAATTCCTTACCAATGAAGGCATCGACGTGCGTCCTCACCCACATATCGGTTTGGCCACCGTGACTTATCTCTTTGATGGCGAATTTCAGCATCGCGATAGTCTTGGCACCAATCAAATGATTTATCCCGGCTAGGTCAACTGGATGGTTGCCGGCAATGGTGTGACCCATTCAGAGCGCACCAGCGAAGAAACTCGCAAGGGAACATCAAACCTCTTTGGCATTCAAACCTGGGTCGCACTTCCGGAAAAGCACGAGGATGATGATGCAAGCTTTGAGCATCAACCAGAATCAGCGCTTCCATTTTTAGAAGGCGAAGGCAAAGAGGTGCGCCTCATATTGGGCAATGCATATGGTGAAAAAGCACCGGTGACGAATTTTTCGGAGATGTTCTATGCAGATGCAGTGCTAGAAGCCCATGCAAAATTACCAATGCCTGACAATCACGAAGATAGAGGCGTTTATATCGTTCAAGGTTCGATTAATGTTGCCGGGCAGGAGTTTAAAAGTGGGCAGATGATGGTGTTCCGTCCGGGTGATCACATGACACTTGAAGCGGGCCCTGTTGGCGCGCGTCTCATCTTGCTAGGTGGTGAAACTTTAAATGGCCCTCGCCATATCTGGTGGAATTTTGTATCATCATCGAAAGATAAGATTGAAGCTGCTAAACAAGCTTGGATTGAAGGCGATTGGAACCATGGACGCTTTAAGCTGCCACCTGGTGATGATCAGGAATTCATTCCGATTGTTGAAAAATAGAAATGAGCGTGGATGACGATTATTCAGGAAGAAACCGGCAGTAATAAAGGCCGCTATGTGAAGACAATGGGCGATGGTTCAGAAGCTCAATTGACCTTCATCAACGCTGGCGAAGATATCATGGTCATTGATCATGTGGGCGTGCCACCACAATTTCGTGGTGGCGGTATTGCCGCCCAGCTCGTTCAACATGCTGCCCATGAAGCACGGGCGGCGGGCAAAAAAATTACACCGATTTGCCCCTATGCCGCCATGTGGTTCAAACGCCATCCTGAATGGAGTGACTTACTGACGTAAATCAAGCAGTAAGAACACTCTTGCCAATGGCTGTACCGCTGGCTTGATAAATCAGCGCTTTATTCAGGTTTTCAGCATTCATAACACCAAAGTCTTTTGTCATAGTTGACTGCAAGATGCCGTCGTCCAACATATTGCTGACAGCATCAAGTAAGTTGGCCTGTTCGATCATATCATCGGTTTCAAACATAGCTCTGGTGAACATAAACTCCCAATGAAACGAGATAGATTTGGGTTTCATAAGCGAAACATCAAGTGGGCCTGGATCATCAATAACGCCAATCTTGCCTCCAGGTTTCAGCAGATCAATCATGGCTGCGAAATGCAAATCAGTGCGCGTCAGGCCTGCTGCATAATCGATGTAATCAATACCCAATGCTTTTATCTGATCTACCAAATTTTCGCGATGAGATATGACATGCGTGGCCCCCATTTTTTGACACCATTCTACAGTATCTTCACGGGATGCAGTGGCAATAACGGTTAGACCTGTCATTTTGCTGGCGAGCTGGATCATCATGGACCCGACACCGCCTGCACCACCAATGACGAGGAGCACACCGCTCGCATCTTTCGATTTTTGAATGCCAAATCGTTCGAATAAGAGTTCCCATGCTGTAATAGAGGTCAAAGGCATGGCAGCACTTTGCGCAAATGACAATGATTTGGGTTTAAAACCAACAATGCGTTCATCAACCAATTGATTTTCCGAAAATGATCCGGCGCGACTAACTAGCCCTGCATAGAAAACTTCATCTCCGACGTTAAAGCGAGAGGCTTTATCTCCTACCGCTTTAACGATGCCAGCAGCGTCATAACCCAAGATAACCGGCGCATCTGGAGTAGCTACAGCTCGCTCGCGCACTTTGGTGTCGACAGGGTTTATTCCAACAGCCTTCACCTCAACTAAAATGTCGTGCCCTTTTGGCGTCGGTGTAGCAATATCCAACTGCTCTACATAATTTTGTTCTTCTTGTGAAAATGGACCAGTAAATCCGAAAGCTTTCATGACTAACCTCGTGCTTGATTTCGATCAGGTTGATTTACAATCAGCCATCAGTTAGGCATATTTAACTTTTATAGCAAGTACGTACATTTTGGGCCTATAGGTACATTTTGTATACTGTAAGGAGGTCTCAATTGCGGCACAAAAACTATGATTTCTCACAGGCGTGCCCTGTTGAAGCTGCGCTTGAAGTAATTGGCGGCAAATGGAAAGGCATAATCCTTTACCACCTCTTAGATGGCGAAGTCCGATTTTCAGAGCTTAAGCGGAAAGTGGGCTCGGTCACACAACGCATGCTGACCAAACAATTGCGGGAATTAGAAAATGACGGTCTCATTGCGCGTAAAGTCTATGCGGTTGTGCCGCCAAAGGTCGAATATAGCTTAACCGAAAAAGGGCATACGCTTGATCCCATCTTAATTGCCTTGCGCGATTGGGGCCGCGAGCATGTCAAAACGAGCAAAAACTAACACATCGCCCTCAACGATGCGATTTGCAAAACAAGTTATGGATGCATCTTTGCGCCTTTGGTAATTTTATCAACCACCTTTCTATCAGCGCGCATGGCAATTCCAACAAGTTTCAGATCATCCGTCGGACATTTTGTTATGGTCGCCCGATTAGCTGCGTCATGTTCGGTTACAAACATTTCTTCAACATAAATCCCCATATCAACACCGCGACTAATCGCGCGTTTATGGATTTTTGCCATACCATTTGCGTCCGTTGTTAGAACGATGATTGGCTGGATGATTAGCGAACTATAGCTTTGCCCACTTCCATCTTGGTATCGTTCGCCCACCAGATCAGGATTTTGCCCAACCAAACCGCCAGATAAAAACGCTGTGACATTTAACTTCTGCCATGACATGAGATCTTCGCGCACAATAATTGCGATTTTGGTATCGAACATATTGGATATTCCATTCTAACTATTCAGTGATTTATTCTTTTCATAGAATATTATTAGGCTTATCTATTTTCAAACGAATGATTTACGGAGATATTCGCAAATTTCTGAATTTGACCGAATTGATCTGCGCATTTTGACACTTCTGTCGAATAATGCTCGGATCAGCAATAAAGAGATCGCTGCTGACGTGAATTTAGCGCCTTCAAGTGTTCATGAACGCGTCAAGCGGCTCTTTGAAAGTGGTGTGTTGCAGGGCAGTTATTCGGATATTGATCTTGATAAGATTGGCCTACCCATCAAAGCACTTTTATTCATTCAACTGGCTGAACATCGCAAAAGCGACTTGGAAGAGTTTTTAAACCGGCTGCTTGATATTGCCGAGGTTAAAGGCGGCTGGATGGTCACCGGAAAATTTGATGCGATTGTGGAAATTGTTGCGCGCGATACCAATCATGTGCATCGCGTTGTGATCGAGAAATTCTCTTCACGAGAAGAGATCCAACGCATTGAAACATCCATCATCTTTGAGCGTGTTATCCAGCGGGATATGACCAAGACGCTCAACTTGGTTGAAAATACCTAAAACGTCGGCAAGCTCCCATTTGCCGACGTTTTGGTCGCAGGTCAGCTAGGTTTTATCCAGCATCTCCGCGATATGGTCTTTAAGCATAACGCGTTGTTTGCGTAAGCTCGTTTCATGAATTTCAGACGCGGCTTCAATACCCGTTTCAATGCGATGGATCTCGCGGTTTACATCGTGATACAGCTCAGACAATTTAACAAAATGCGCGTTGTTCATTTTCAAATCATGCAATTGCTCGATATGATTTGGAAATTCTTCGGCCAATTCATGCGGTGTGTGTGACATGGATACTCCCCAGTTTCTTGTCTTTATTTGATTGTTTCACCATCATCGCTTCTGCTCTGGATGTAGTGTTTTACCCAAAATATGTTCTGACCGACCAATGACATCGCTACTCGCGCCGACAATCAGCGGATCAGGTTTTCCGATTATTTTTTCGTTCTTGTTTGGATAAGGCAGTGAAGCCAAAAAGTGCCGCATGCAATTAAGACGCGCGCGTTTTTTATCGTTGGATTTTACCACAGTCCAAGGCGCATCAGCCGTGTCAGTGTAAAAGAACATGGCCTCTTTTGCTTCGGTATAATCATCCCATTTATCCAATGACAGACGATCAATGGGTGATAATTTCCACGCTTTTAAAGGCTCCAATTCGCGCGATTTAAATCGGCGCATTTGCTCATCTTGCGTGACGGAAAACCAATATTTGAAAAGAAGAATGCCCGAGCGTGTGAGCATGCGCTCAAAATCTGGCGCTTGGCGCATAAATTCAAGATATTCATTTGGTGAGCAAAAGTTCATCACCCGCTCCACGCCACCACGATTATACCAAGATCGATCAAAGAGAACCATTTCACCTGCTGCCGGCAAATGTTGGACATAGCGCTGAAAATACCATTGAGATTTTTCACGTTCAGAAGGTTTATCCAGCGCAATGACGCGTGCACCACGTGGGTTGAGATGCTCCATGAAACGTTTGATCGTGCCGCCTTTCCCCGCAGCGTCTCGCCCTTCGAACAACAGGACGACTTTTTGCCCAGATGATTTGATCCAATCCTGTGCTTTGAGGAGTTCAACCTGAAGCTCGGCTTTTTTGCGCTCATAGACCAGCTTCTTCATCTTCCGCGCATATGGATATTCACCATTTTCAAAGATGCGTCTTATGTCATCCGTCGTACGTGGTTTTTCAGCATGTGGTGTATGCGTGGGGGACTGATGCGTGTCTATTTGGTGTTCAGAGGGCGCTTCGTGATCGCCGACTAATTGTCTGACATTATCCGCTTGCTCAACCATTTTATTCTCCCCATGTCTGATCACATGAAGAGACTATCGCTATCGATTGATGCCTTCTTTGACTCAGATCAATTTTTAGCAGCGTTTTTTATTCCATATTCCTCTCAGCTTGGTGATGAGGAGGTTGCCGGGCGCGCGTTCGATAAAGATATATTTGAGGAGAATGTCATGACGCCAAATCCAGGCTCCCAGCCTTTAAGCATGTTGCAGGCTCTTAAGGTGCGTCCAGCATCTTTTGGCGATATCAAAGCTGCGTTTTCTGCTGGCTTAAAGGATTTTTCTCGCAGACCGCTTTTGTCGATGTTTTTCGGTTTGGTCTATGGCGCGTTTGGCATCATCCTCCTACTTGGATTTTTAGTCTTTGACAGCATTTGGATGACGCTCCCTGCAGCGGTTGGTTTTCCGCTCATGGCGCCTTTTGTTGCCGTAGGGCTTTATGAAATGTCACGGCGGATGAAAAAGGGAGAAGAATTCAGCTGGAAGGATATTTTTCTGGTGATCTTCCGTCAGCAGCAGCGCGAATTTGGCTGGATGTCCTTTGTTGTGCTCTTTGTGTTCTGGATTTGGATTTATCAGGCACGCCTATTACTGGCGCTATTTCTACAATGGCAGAGCTTTTCATCACTTGATAATTTCATCGATGTCATCACCACCACGCAAAATGGTATCTTGTTCATTTGCATTGGAACGCTTGTTGGCGCGGTTCTCGCAACCGTCTTGTTTAGCCTTACAGTGATCTCAATGCCGCTTCTTTTGGACAAAGATATCGATTTCATTTCCGCCATGATTTTAAGTGTCAAAACGGTTCATACGAGCCCATTTGTGATGCTCTCGTGGGGTGCGATGATTGCAATCATGGTATTCCTCGCATTGGCACCTGCCTTTATCGGCATCATATTCGTCTTATTGATTTTGGGTTATGTGACATGGCATTTATATCAACGCGTGATCGATGATAGCGCGCTTGCCGAAATCAAAAACTAACCCGCCTTAAGCCAAACCTTATTGTCGTGAAAGGCAACGCCGCCAAAGGGTGCAATACTGTCGGCACTAGTGAGTGTATTAATCCCCTCACCTTTGGCAAAGCTCGAATTAGGCCACAAACCTTCTTGGATAAGAACACCGCGACGCAAGCCATCAAAGAACCTTGCATGCACGGAAACCTCGCCGCGATCATTGCCGATTGTAACCATATCGCCTTCGGAAATACCGAGCTCGCCCGCATCATCTGGATGAATGAGAATTTCAGGTCGTCCGCCCTCTTGTTTGATAGAACTTGGCGTTTCGGCAAAAGTTGAATTTAAAAAGGCCCGTGCAGGCGATGTTGCAAAACGAAATTTGTGTTTATCGTCAACGATTTCTGGCGATGGCAGATAATCAGGGAACTCTGGCAGCACCTCTAAATCACCCATCCGCCCAAGGCGTTTAGGCGGCAAGTTGATGGTTTCAGTTTCTTTCCAATTGGGCTTGAAATGAAACTTGCCATCTTCATGCGCAAAGCCATTTAAGAAATGCGATGTTTCAAAATCTGGCTGCTCGTCGATCCATTTATCGGCTTTAAAAGCATCGTATTCGCCATAGCCGGAATCGGCCAAAATTCGATCGAGGTGCTGGCGCGCGGTCATGTTGAACTCGTCTCGATCACCAAGTCCTAATCGTTTGGCAAGTCCATCGATCACATAAAGATTTTCACGCGGACCACCCAGTTCATTTATTGGTGCGTCAACCGCTTTGGACCCTAAAATGACATGCTGATGCCCACCACCTTTATAGATATCATCATGCTCTAAGAACATTGTGGCTGGCAGCACCACATCGGCAAGCTTTGCCGTATCTGTCATGAATTGCTCGTGCACTGCGGTGAAGAGATCTTCGCGCATAAAACCTTCCCGCACACGGCGTTGTTCTGGGGCGATATTCATCGGATTAGTGTTTTGAATGAGCATAGCATGCACACCCGAACCACCAAGCAATGCATCGCTATCACCCGTTAATACACGACCAATCTTGGATTGATCCATGACGCGCACATCATGATCGAGCATGTCAGTTCCGCTCACATAAGAGGCGTTGAGTGCGGTAATTTCGGCATTATTGTGGAACGCGCCACCGCCCTCATATTGCCAAGCGCCTAAGACTGTTGCGATCGACAAAGCCGCATGCATGTTCACCGCACCATTTTGCTGGCGGGCAAACCCATAACCAAGACGCAAATAGGTGCGCTTGGTGTTGCCCATCAACTTCGCCAGCGCTTCGATGTCTTCAACTGGCAAACCAGTGATATCAGATGCCCATTGTGGTGTTTTATTGCGCATATGCGCTTCTAAACCCTTTGGGTCATCACTGAATTTGTTGAGATAATCCCAATCCGCAAAACCATCGCGGAACAAGATATGCATGATCGCGCAAGCCAAAGCCCCATCAGTACCAGGTTTTAAAATCACCTTGTGATCGGCTTGTTTCATTGTGGGGTTATCATAGATATCAATCACCACAATCTTGGTTCCGCGGGTCTTGCGCGCTTTAGCGGCATGTGTCCAGACATTGATCTGCGTTGACACCGGATTTGTGCCCCAAATGACAATGCAATCAGATTGTGCCATTTCGCGCGGGTCCACGCCACGAACAGCACCCGTGCCCATGGCAAACCCAGTCCATGCCGGGGTGATACACACCGTTCCATGCATGGAAGAATAGCGTTTGGCATAGGTCAAACGGCGGATTGAATTGATCTGCACAATGCCCATTGTGCCCGCGTAGTAATAAGGCCAGATGCTTTCTGCACCATAGCGCTGTTCAGTTTGAATGAACTTTTCAGCGATTAAATCCAGCGCATCATCGAAATGAACTTCCTGCCAGTCGCCGCCGCCTTTTTCGCCTTTACGAATGAGCGGTTTTAAAAGGCGATCAGGATGATATATCCGCTCTGAATAACGGGCAACTTTGGCGCAAATGACGCCAGCTGTATAGGTATTGTCTGCGGATCCGCGCAGGCGGCCGATTTTGCCGTCAGCTGTGATTTCAACATCAAGCGCACAGGTTGAGGGGCAATCATGCGGGCAAGCCGAATGCAAGATTTTCGCTTCATTTTTGCCCATGTTAACATTCATACCGTGAATTCCTCATTTCGCCGCGATTCCCTCTTATGACAATCTGATCAATAGTGTATAGAAGATTTTAAAAACCAATAGCCAAATTTTTAGATATAGAAATCAATAAATTTCATGAATTATCGTCATATTTATCACGCGGGCAATTTCGCCGATTGCCTCAAGCACACAGTGTTCTCGCGGATCATCACTTATATGCAGCGCAAGGATAAAGCGTTTCGCATCATTGATACGCATGCAGGGCCCGGCATTTATGATCTGTCATCGGAGGAAGCACAAAAGACCGGTGAATGGAAAGATGGGATTGGGCGTCTATTAAAAGCCGAATGGTCTAAAAAAGCTGAAGAACTGCTTGAACCTTATTTTAGCGCCGTCCGTGCTTATAATTCTGATGATAAATTGCAGTTTTATCCCGGCTCTCCCATGCTGGCGCGCAATCTCATGCGCAAACAAGATCGACTGACGCTCAATGAACTGCACCCTGAAGATTTCAAAACACTCAGCAAGCATTTTGCTGGTGATGTTCAGGTCAAGACACAAGAGATCAGCGGCTGGTCAGGGCTTAAATCCAATCTGCCACCGAAAGAAAAGCGTGGCATTTTGCTGGTTGATCCTGCCTTTGAAGAAAAAGGCGATTTCTTTCGCATGGTGCGCGGTGCAGGTGATGCGATTGAGCGTTTTTCAACCGGAACACATTGCTTTTGGTATCCGATCAAGCATGGTCTGGAAATGAAAGAATTTAACCACGACATGACGCATGTGGTGGGTCATCCCAACACGATCGTCACCGAGCTTTGGGTCAAGGATGGTCAAAAGTCGCTCAATGGGTCGGGAATGGTCATCGTCAATCCACCTTTCACTCTGGTCAATGAATTACGCATTATCCTGCCGGAGATGGCGAAAATCCTGAGCCAAAGTGCTGAAAGTGGATGGCGGGTGAATGTGTTGGTGGATGAAAACGGCAAGACTTAACAAGCATGAGGCAGCCAATCCGCACTGGATGAATGATGAGTGAAAAGCACATAAATGGCGCGCCACCAAAATCTGGGTTTGCAGCCTTAAAGCCCGAACTTCTGGTCACAGATTTTGAGATCAGCCTTGCGCATTGGTGCGAGATTTTTGGTTTTGATATCGCTTATCAACGCCCGGCGGAAAAATTTGCTTATCTTGAACGCAAAGAAGGCGCGCAGATCATGCTGAGTCAGCGTCATGATGATCTGAAATGGGAAACCGGCAAGATGGAACTTCCCTTTGGCCAAGGGGTCATGTTTCAAATCGAAGTTGACAGTTTAGACCCTATTATTGCGGCGGTCGAAAATCATAAACTCGCACACTACCGAATCCCACATTCAGATGGCGATGGAAACCCATTTCCCAATCCTCGGGAAGTTTGGCGCGACCTGGGTGATCGCCAAGGTGGAGCGAAAGAATATTTCGCGCTTGATCCTGACGGCTATTTGATCATGTTTTCACAAAATCTGGGCTATCGCCCGCTCTTAAAATAGCCATCAAGCCCATCGCGACGAATTGCATAAAATCCCCTCTCCTGATAGCTTTATTGAAACGGAATATGGAGGGGGCTCATGACACGTATCAAACTTCTCATCGCAACCATATTTGCAACGCTCTGCTTCGCTTTGCCATTGCATGCCGCAAATGAAATCGGCAAAGCGCTGATCGAAGGCAAGATCGTCATTCTATATGATGACAATACCTGGCAGTTTGAGGGCGAAGCCAAAGTCGCAAGTTCGGCCTGTGATGTGCTTTCGCGACGCATTGAGATTTGCAAAGGAGGAACATCATACGAGCAAATTGCCCCGGCTAATAATGAGCTTTTAGGCCAATTCCGCAAAGATGACCGCAATTACGCTATGATTGTGGAAGAGGAAGTGGGTTCGAAAGATGGCATGACATTGGAGTTCATGCGCAGCGCGATTTTCGACAATCAAATCGCAGGTGGTGTGAAAAAAGAAGATATCATTGTCATCGACACCACAGAAGGTAAAGAATTCGGCCAGGATGCGACCTTTGTGGCCATGGCAACCAGCTTAGATGGCCTCAAGCTCGTTTATGCCTATACCATCATGATTTCAGACACGACCACCGTTCAGCTGATTACCTATGCATTAGGCCAAGAGCTGACGGATGAGATTGTCGACAATCACAACGAGTTTTTAGATCTCGTGCGCATTGATTTTAACTAGGCTTGATTTACGATGCGCGCCAGCACGTTAAGCGCATCATCTTCGCGACCTTCGGGCACAAAAATGTGATCGTGATAAAAGCCGGATACCGGGTTCACGCCCATATTTTCTTTCGCCAGTTCCGTTGCGATCACCGCCATAAATCCAACCGCTTCAAGCGATGAATGCACATCGAGCGTGATCATGCGCGAGGGAAATTCAAATGGCAAATTATGCGCTTCCGCTTCGGATTTTAACACGATCAGCGTCACGCCTTCGCTTTCAACAAAACGCATGCGCGGGTTTAAACCAGATGGTTCATCTTCCGCGCTGATGGTGACGAACACATAAGTGCCATCAACCAATTTGGCTTTCAGCGTTTTCAGCAATGCTTTTAGATTGATCTCACCGGACATGTCGCGCTCCCACTTGTGAAGCTTTGCATATCATGGGCGCGATGGGGCAGCAAATGGGGTTAACCTAACTTTCCGCAAATCAATTGATTTAGATCAAAGCAGACCTGTGATTTGTCCTTATCTTGGCAACAACTCCTTAGGGGGAGCTGCTGTGGTCTCTGGGCGTTCTTGATCACAGCACTTGAAAGCAAGGTCGGACAATCTACCGGTGTTTGAAATATCCATTACCAACCTGGATATGGACGGCACCCTCCCCAGATTGAGGCCACTGACCTTGCTTTTCTTTTTTCGTTTTTCACGAAATGTAAAACAGATATCCGATAAAAAAGCAGATGCCGATCAAAAACGGATAGGCAAAGAACAGATAGCTTGGATTATCAATATCCTCGCCATCACCATATTCGCCCTCTTCCACCTCAGCACGCAAGCGCTCAAACATTGAGCGATCGTTGAAGTAGAGATAAATCTCCCAGCCCGCTTTGGCGGTCAAATATAATCCAAGTGCGAATAGTAAATATGACATGGTCCAAGCTTAATGCGGATTAAGGCCTTGAATCAAGTCTTAGGGCAGCGGTTTTAGCCTTCAAGATCTTCGCGGGTGAAGAGCGGGCGGACGTCTAGGTCTTGCGCTTTTTTGATATGAGGCGCGCCCTCACCGCGCCAAATTGCGCAGACAACCGCTAAGACATTGGCGCCATCCGCGCGGGATAATTCAAGCGCATCGGCAACTGCGCCGCCTGTGGTGATCACATCTTCGACAAAGCAAACTTTGCGGTCTTTGACGACCTGACCTTCAATCGCCTGGCATGTGCCATAGGTTTTCGCTTCCTTGCGGACAAAGGCAACTGGCAAACCAGATTCAAGTGACATGGCGGTGGCAATTGGCACGCCGCCAAGTTCGAGACCAGCTAAAATCTCTGTATCAGACGGGATCAGCTTCAGCATGCCCTTGGCAACTTCACGCAACAGCACCGGATCACCCTCAAAACGATATTTATCAAAATAGCGATCTGACACAATCCCCGAGCGCAAGGTGAACTTGCCGGTGAGCGAAGCGATTTGAGATACTTTTTTGGCGAGTTCTGCGTGATCCATGAAAGTTTGTCCTTTAAGCATCAAGATCCTGTGTTAAAACGTCTATAACACTTTGATCGCATCAAAAGCTATCGCCACAAGCGAATAATCCCCGAAAAGATCAAACTTCGATTTCACGATATTTTTGGCATATTTTGTCTATTAATGAGACTTTATATCCTAATTTTTCATATTTTTTCAAAAAAATGAGCTGCTTTGCATTGTGATTTTGATTTTCGTTCCCATATCGGTGCGAACCGAGCTTGCGCCCTGAGGGAATAGATGGAACAAGCTTTTTCTGAGGCGGGCGCCAAAACCGATTAGGGGATTTACATGTTAAGCGTTGTGATGCTGGCCATTGGCCTGGTCATTTTGGTATTTGCTGGCGATTATTTGGTCCGAGGCGCTGTGTCTTTGGCTGAACAATTGGGCATCAGCCCGCTGATTATCGGCCTCACCATTGTGGCTTTTGGCACCTCCGCACCCGAGCTATTTGTCTCTGTGCAAGCTGCGCTTGACGAAGCGCCGGGCATTGCTCTTGGAAATGTGATCGGCTCCAACACCGCAAATATTCTTCTCGTGCTGGGTGCGCCTGCGATCATCGCGCCTCTGGCCATATCATCCCATGGTCTGCGCAGCTCACTTGCGATCATGATGGCGCTGTCCTTCGGCTTGATCTGGTTTATGTATACCGATCTGCGCATCACCCATATTGAAGGCGCGATATTGTTCGCAGGTATTGTTGGTTATCTCACCTATCAATTTATCAAAGCCAAACGCATCAGCCGCTCCGTCAAAGGCAAAAAAGCCGAGGAAGAACAGCTCGAAGATTTCGATGACATGCCGGAATCGACATCGGATTATAAAAAGATAGCCTTGTTCCTGATTGTTGGCATTATCGGTCTTCCACTTGGCGCTTATCTCACTGTTGAAGGCGCGGAAGAAATTGCCCGCAGCCTTGATATTTCAGAAGCGATTATCGGTGTGACTGTTGTGGCAATTGGCACGTCGCTGCCCGAACTTGTGACATCCGTGATGGCCGCGATCCGCAAATCAGGCGGTGTTGCTTTGGGCAATGTTGTTGGCTCCAACATTTTCAATATCGGGCTTATTCTCGGCACAACAGGACTTATCCATCCGCTCGATGTCGATCCGCATCTGCTTTATTTCGATATCCCGGTGATGATTATCGCGTCCATTGTGTTGATCATCCTTGCCGTGCTGGCAAGACCGCTCGCAACATGGGGTGGCGGATTGATGCTGGTGGCTTACACCGCCTATATCGCATCGTCCTTCTAGGCTTTATACGCCAGCGCTTTTTTGATGTTCCGCAACGGCGATCTCGGCCATTTGTAAGATCGCTTCGCGTGTTTTGGCAACCGCGATGAAGCTGGCATTATGGCAAAAGATTGCGCCTTCCACACCGCTTGCTTCTTCCAGAGCCTGATCGGTGAGGCCTGCCCATGCAGCAGGCAAATCAGCACGCTGATCAAACGTGTTGTCGTTGAGCTTAATGCCGTTGATCGTCCAATCATCACCGCGCGGTGCGATCATGAATAGAATATGATCAACATTGGCAGCATTAAGCGCAGATAGATATGGCATGCCCATCGGTAGTTCTAAGATCGGTGAGGATCCCGCTTTGATTATCGCATCATTGACAATGGTTTCGGCACGCAATACGGCTGCATGATCATGGATAGTCGCCTCAACGAATGTGGTGCCAATCGCCAGCGCTTTTAAAAACGCCTCATCTGTTCCGTTTGGTGATGTATCATCAAAAACGGGCTTCATCATTTCAAACAAAGTGGGCAGCGTGAGCGCAGACAAAGGCCCTGCAATGGCTGGATCCACCGCACCATTGTCGAGCAGATCAATTGGCAAAACAAATTCTTGATCAAAACCTTCAAAAATCGCTTCGATATCGGCGTCTGGAATATCCAGCGCTGCTAAATATTGACGGCCGTAATGCGCCCAGATCAACCCGAAGGAGCTATAGGGCTGACCGTCTTCGCGCAATGGACCGGGACGTTGATGGTGGTCAAAAATTTGATTATCTGCATTAAAATCCCCACCCACATCATAAATGATCTTTTCTGCAGATGGCGTGAGCCAATCTTTATCGCGCGTTCTTTTCAGTTCCGCGTCTGGATAAAGTTTGGTGAGAATAACGGAAGATAGAAGTTCATCGGCATGGAAACCGCCAGAATGTGTGATGAGATGGGTGATAGTCATAGATTCTGCCGCTCCAAAGGATTCAATAGGTCATGTTTATCGCGAAGCGCGCCTAAAGCCAAGCACATTGGGGCATACTATTTAAGCAATAAGCTGACCGGTTTAGCCACAAACTATTGAAATCTTCACCGCTAATTGACTTGCAATTGCCATTCGCCTTGAGGCATCTTGCGTGGATGAGTGAATCAGATGTGACATTGCCAAAAAAGCCGAAAGAGCTTGACGCAAAATCAATGGCCCAAAAGCTGGATTGGAACGAAAGTCCGCTTTTACAGGAAGGCCTAAAAGGCACAGAATTGATCACAGCTTTGGTCAAGCATTTGCCAAATTTACCGGGCGTTTATCGCATGATGAACGGGGCTGGTGATGTGCTTTATGTCGGCAAAGCCAAGAACCTTAAAAAGCGTGTGACGTCTTACGCACAAGGTCGTGGGCACTCCAATCGCATTCACAAAATGGTAGCGTTAACCGAAAAGATGGAGTTCATCTCCACGCGCACTGAAACAGAATCTTTGCTGCTGGAAGCTAATCTGATTAAGCGCCTACGTCCGCGCTACAATGTTTTGCTACGCGATGATAAGAGCTTTCCCTATATCATGATGACAGGTGATCATGAAGCGCCGGGCATATATAAACATCGCGGCGCGCGCGCTCGCAAAGGTGATTATTTTGGCCCCTTCGCATCAGCTGGCGCAGTGAACAGAACCATCAATTCGCTGCAGAAGACCTTTCTCCTACGCAATTGCACCGACAGCTATTATGAGGGGCGCACGCGCCCTTGTTTACAATTTCAGATCAAACGTTGCGCTGGACCCTGTACGGGCGAAGTTAGCGTTGAAGATTACGCCAAGCTCGTTGGCGAAGCGAAACAGTTCCTATCCGGCAAAAGTGCGCGGGTGAAGAAGCAATTATCTGAAGCCATGCAATCCGCATCCGAGGAGATGGATTTCGAACAAGCGGCACTTTATCGCGATCGCTTAGCGGCTTTATCGCATGTGCAAAGCCATCAGGGGATTAATCCGCAAACGGTTGAAGATGCTGATGTCTTTGCCATCTATTTCGACGGCGGCATGGCCTGTATTCAGGTCTTTTTCTTCCGTACAGGGCAAAATTGGGGCAACCGTGCGTATTTCCCCAAAGCGGATGCATCACTGACTTCAGCTGAGATTTTAAACGCCTTTATTGGTCAGTTTTATGATGGCAAGCCTTTGCCTAAACTGATTTTGCTGTCCGAAGAAATTGCCGATCAGGATCTACTCGAAGAAGCCTTTACCATCAAAGCCGAGCGCAAAGTGGCTGTGACGGTGCCACAGCGTGGCGAGAAGAAAGAGTTGGTTGATCAGGTTCTCACCAATGCGCGCGAGGCCCATGGTCGCAATTTGGCAGAAACCTCGTCTCAGGCGAAGCTTTTGAAAGGTTTGGCGGAAGCCTTTGATCTGCCCCATCCTCCTCGCCGCGTCGAAGTTTATGATAACTCGCATATTCAAGGCACAGCTGCAGTTGGCGGCATGATTGTGTCCGGCGGAGAAGGATTTGCCAAAGGGCAATATCGAAAATTCAATATCAAGGACGACACGATCACCCCAGGCGATGACTTTGGCATGATGAAAGAGGTGATGACACGTCGCTTCTCGCGTCTGGTAAAGGAGCATGGTCTACCAGAGATGATAATTGCGCAGAAAATCGAAGCCGCGAAAGCTGATGATTATGAAGCGCCTGACTTAACCGAAATGCCCGCCTGGCCAGATTTGCTTTTAATCGATGGTGGTCAGGGACAAATGACAGCTGTGCGGCAAATCCTCAAAGATCTCGAAATTGAGGACTATATCGCAGCTGTGGGTGTAGCGAAGGGTGTTGACCGTGAGGCCGGCCGCGAGCAGTTTTTCGTTGAGGGTAAAAAACCCTTTAAGCTACCACCGCGCGATCCTGTGCTTTATTTCATCCAACGCATGCGCGATGAAGCACACAGATTTGCCATTGGCACACACCGTGCCAAGCGTTCAAAAGAATTGATCAAAAATCCTTTAGATGAAATTGCGGGCATTGGTGCAAAGCGTAAGAAGGCGCTGCTGCATCACTTTGGAACGGCCAAACAAGTTGCGCAAGCCGCATTAGAAGATTTAGAAAAGGTCGACGGGATCTCAAAAGCAACGGCTGAGATCGTCTTTAACCACTTCCGGGATGGGGCTTAAACCAAATCGAGTTCTTTGCGGAGTTGCATCATATAGCGCGCGCCAATATCGTCCTGTACATCTGCCTGCTCTAGCGAGTGATTGACGAATTCAAAGACTTCATAGCGTTGTGCAGGCGAAAGCTGTGATGTGATATTGGGTGCGATGAGACTGATCGCTTTGGTTGGTGCAACGTCTTGTTCGGATGCGTAGCTGCCATAATCAATGGCGTTTTCCAAATGCCCAGCATCGATAGAAAATGGTTTCAGCAAATCACGCACCTGCTTTTCAACAGCGGCATCGTATTGATCCTGCTCTTTTAAGATACAAATCGCGATTGTTGCAGCGCCAGCTAAAGGATCATCGATATTTGTGAATGCATTTTCACCACCAGCCTTGCGTGATTTTTTATCAGCAAGTTGGTTCTTCACCTTTTTAGCGGTTTCAAACGTATCCTTGGCCAATTGCTTCGCCATTCGGTAACGGTAGTACCAAACACTCAATGTCAAAACCAGCGATACGATTGCAGCAAGAATATGCAAATCTGTTTCCTATCTATTCCAGATAACACCTCATATTATACAATATAGTAACGCATTCTCCAGCGCACAATATGGAAACAATAACGTTTATTTTGAAAAAACAAACTCAAATAATGGTGAGTTAAAACAGATGATTTCAAAGCCTAATCGTTATTTTCAAACAGATCTTCCACAAAAAACGAAAGTAATTGTGTCTTGCCAGTGACTCCAGCTTTTTTGTAGATCGCCGCATTTTGAGCTTTGATGGTGCCTTCGGACGTATTGCGCATATCCGCGATTTCAGCTGTGCTCGACCCTTTAATCAAAAACATTGCTACATCCTTTTCTGCATTGGATAAATTCCACTCAGCAAAACGGTCGTCCAAAACTTCCGCAAATGCGCTCGATGCTCGTTTGAGCGCGAGTTTGGCACGATCCCTTTCCTGTCGAGACCGCTGAAAGAAGCGAAGACTCATTATAAGGCCAATGATCAAGGCAAGAGCAGAGACCAGTTCTAATGTCTCATAAATCTGCCAAGGTGGTGGCCGAAGTGCGACGCCCATCACATTGAGCAAAATTGGTGTCACAAAAAACAAACACCCAACTATTTGTAAGACAACGGCAAAGATTATGAGCCTTCTTTCATTCATGCTCTAATCTTGTTCCTTCGAAAACAATCCATAGAACCGGTCTAAAGGCGTTTCCTCTTCATCATCTTCATCAAGACGTTCTTTGTAATCACGCAATATCGCGCCATTATTGGGATTTAAAATGATCTCTCGTTCGTGGGTATTGGATCGAAATTCAAGTGAAACACGGCCGAGCCAAGTGGATTCACGTTCAACAAGCACAAAACCCTGCCTCTGCATATGCGCGATAAGTTCGTCTTCATATGTTGCGGCATAGGCTGTCGAACTTAAAAAAAGCAGCAATATAACTAGAATTTTTTTCATGAGTTCAACGTTCAAATTAGTTGTCGTTCCCAGAGGAACCTCTCGGAACGACTTTATGTTTAGCTGACTGCTGAACTTTCGTCCAGCAGCGTTACAAAAGGCTTAGCCCTGTGATGTTACGGGTTGATCAGCACATGCTGCATATTCGTCATCATCATCGTCTTCATCTTCATCATCGCCAGTTTCGTTTTCATCACCGTCCTCGTCTTCACCTTCATCTTCATCCTCATCTTCGCACTCATTTTCTTCGCCATCAGCAGACGCGACCTGGTACGAAAGTACATCCTTTGGAGCGATCAGAGGGTTTTCCTGTGCCATTGTGTCGTTGATGATGAGTTCTTCAACATTTGTAGCACCAGTTTGATTGTTTGCAATTGCTGTACCTGCCAATAGGGTTGATACCAATAGAGCACCTGTTGGGATTGAGATTTTCAACATATTCATAGTGTTAGTTCCTTCATAATCTGAATAGTTTGTCTTTAGTTCGGTGGATCAAACGAGAAGGTAATGCGTTACTGTTTGCTGCAAGAGCATCTGGGGGTTTTAGGCTGTTGCAGACTAAATCCCGCTTGATCCGAGACGGACGATGAGTTGTTTTTTGAGGGAACGAAATTTGCAATTGGGTTAAACTTTGATCTTTAACCCTTGGGTTACGGTCTTATATCAAAAGATGATGAGAGGAGATTTGATCACGAATCGCTTTAAAACTTCGATGTTTGTTTGACCCGTGGTTTTATTCGTCTATAGATGTCGTTGAACGATTAAGTTACGAGTGCCATATGCCCAAACACATCACATCGCTGCCCAATCTTCTCACCTATGGTCGGATCATTATCGTGCCGCTGATCGTATTGTGCTTTTTCGTCGAAGGTCGATTGCATGGTTCAGATGCAGCGCGCTGGTGGGCTTTGGGCTTATTTACAATTGCTTCAGTCACAGATTTTTTTGACGGCTATTTAGCGCGCATTTGGAATCAAACTTCTAATATCGGTAAGATGCTGGACCCGATCGCAGATAAACTATTGGTCGCGGCGATTTTGTTATTAGTTGTTGCAGCTGACAGAACAACAGCTGATTGGACGATATGGGCAGCGATCATCATTTTATGTCGTGAAATTTTGGTCTCAGGTTTGCGAGAGTATTTAGCTGATCTAAAAATCTCGGTGCCGGTGACATTTCTGGCAAAAATTAAAACCACCGCGCAAATGATCGCGCTTGGCTTTTTACTCGCCGGTCCTGCTGGGGATAAATTCTTAAAT
Organism: Rhizobiaceae bacterium; assembly: GCA_017644105.1. Taxonomy (GTDB): domain Bacteria; phylum Pseudomonadota; class Alphaproteobacteria; order Rhizobiales; family Rhizobiaceae; genus Lentilitoribacter. Next base: position 92,301 of record JAEPMD010000013.1, read on the forward strand.
AACTTGCTTGGTATCAGCGATAGTTTGTCAACCGATATTGGGATTACATTGCTTTGGCTTGCAGCCATCATAACCATGATCACAGGATATGATTATTTCCGGGCCGGATTAAAACATATCGTCGATGAGTAGTTTTTAACAACAGGTGTCATATGGTCAAACTGGTATATTTTGCATGGGTTCGCGAGCGGATCGGCAAATCTCAGGAAGAGATGGACCTGCCCGAAGATATTGTGACCATTGCTGATCTGATTACACATCTTCGTTCATTAGACGATGGATATGAAGCCGCGTTTCAAGAACCTCAGGTCATTCGGGCAGCACTTGATAAAACACATTCCTTGCATGATGCCATCATTGGCGACGCTAAAGAGATCGCCTTTTTCCCGCCTATGACCGGAGGGTGAATGACGTGCCAAACCAGGATCAAAACAACTTGGCTATTCGGGTTCAGATTCAGGCGAAAGACTTTGATTTAGAATCAGAAATCAACCACTTAAAGCAATTTGGCGACATTGGCGGCGTAACCAGCTTCACAGGTCTTTGCCGCGATGAAGGCGGGCAATTGGCAGCGCTGGAACTTGAGCACTATCCAGGCATGGCCGAAGCGCAAATCTCAGAAATCTGTCATGCGGCCTTTAGGAAATTTGACCTGATTGGCATTACGGCCATTCATCGGTTTGGCAAAATTGCACCGGGAGAAAATATTGTCCTCGTTGTTGCAGCGAGCACGCATCGGCAGGCCGCATTTGACGGTGCGAATTTTGTTATGGACTTTTTAAAAACCGACGCACCCTTTTGGAAAAAAGAGCATCTTAAAGATGGATCAACTGGTGAATGGGTGGATGCTAAAGATAGGGATGATGCCGCCAAGGACAAATGGCGCTAGACGTAGGATCAGAGGTCAATATGGACGCAGAATTCTGGCTAGACAAATGGCAACACAATCAGATCGGTTTTCACAAATCAGAAGCCAATCCCTTACTGATCAAACATATCAATGCTTTGGCTCTCGATAAAGGTGATCGAATTTTTTTGCCTCTTTGCGGCAAGACACTTGATATTGGTTGGCTCATTCAAAAGGGTTTCCGCATTGTCGGAGCGGAGCTAAGTGAACTTGCAATCGAGCAATTATTTACCCAACTTGACCTTGAACCGACAATCGAACAGCTCGCTAATCTTCGGCTTTATTCAGCAGACAATATTGATATTTTTGTTGGCGATATCTTTGATTTAAAACAAGCGATGATTGGTCAAGTTGACGCTATTTTTGATCGCGCAGCCCTGGTCGCGTTGCCCGAAGACATGCGCAAAACTTATACCAAACACGTAATCGACGTCACATCATGTGCACCGCAACTCCTGCTAACATTTGAATATGGCGTTACTGATGTGGCTGGTCCTCCGCACTCAATCCATGAAGACGAAGTCGTTGCTCATTATGGCCAGCACTATCAACTACAAACTTTAGAACTCTTCGATATTGGGGGTGGGTTTAGAGGCGCGTCACAAGCAATGGAACATGTTTGGCACCTGTCACGACTTTAAGATAAATGAACTTTCTCAATAACGATTATCAATCGGTATATTGGTACAGTCATTTATAAAGTAGCCAGTTCACGTAAAACTACTAGCCAGATTTGATATTTCATCATCCAGATCGGTTTTTTTGAAAAATGAGCTAGACAGGGTCTAATATTTGGTCTTCAAAAAGCTCTACTTTTTGCGCGAGGGTTATTCCCATCGGTGTAACACAACTTGGAGATATCATTATGCCTGCTCTTTTGCCTAACATCGACCCAGATGGTTTGCTTGAATTTTCAGTGGTTTTTACAGATCGCTCACTCAATTCAATGTCGAAAAAATTCCAAGGCGTTATGAATGATATTTCGGCGACCATGAAGAGCGTTTACAACGCTGATGGCGTTGTTCTTGTACCAGGCGGTGGTACCTTTGGCATGGAAGCGGTGGCGCGCCAATTTGCGACGGATAAAGATGTCATGGTCGTGCGTAACGGCTGGTTTAGTTTCCGTTGGACACAGATTTTTGAAGCGGGAAACATCCCAAACAACGCGAAAGTTATGATGGCACGTCAAAGCCAAGATAATGATCAAGCGCAATTTTCGCCTTATCCAATTGACGAGCTTGTCGCTGAGATCAAAAACTCAAAACCCGATGTTGTGTTCGCTCCACACGTGGAAACGTCCGCAGGTTTGATCTTACCAGATAATTATATCGCCCAAGTGGGTGAAGCTGTGCATTCTTATGGCGGTCTCTTTGTGCTTGATTGCATAGCTTCAGGTACAATCTGGGTCGACATGAAAGCTTGCAACGTTGATGTCCTGATCTCAGCACCGCAAAAAGGTTGGTCTGCATCCCCTGCAGCGGGTATTGTCATGCTATCCGAACATGCCAAAACAGTAATGGCAGATACACAAAGCTCAAGCTTCGCCTGCGATCTTAAAAAATGGTCTGAAATCATGGCGGCTTACGAAAATGGTGGCCACGCTTATCATGCGACAATGCCAACAGATGCACTTGTGACTTTTCATAAAACCATGAAGGAAGTTGAAGCATATGGCTTTGACAAAGTAAAAGCTGATCAATGGGAATTGGGTAACAAAGTCCGCGATCTCCTAATAACAAACGGCTTTAAAAGTGTTGCTGCGGATGGTTATGGCGCGCCTGGTGTTGTGGTGAGCTTCACCAAAGATGCAGACATGAAAAACGGCAAGAAGTTCATGAATAAAGGACTACAGATCGCTGCCGGTGTACCATTGAAGTGCGATGAGCCGGCTGATTTTGGTTCCTTCCGCATCGGTTTGTTTGGTCTTGATAAATTGCAGAATATTGATCGAACGGTAAACTATCTCGCAGAAGCAATTGAAAATCTTTAGTCTGATTTCGAACCATAACAATAAACCCGAAGCTACATCAGCTTCGGGTTTATTGTGTAAATATTTCTGAACTAGATCAAAATTTATATTAATATCAGATGGTTACGCGCTTTCTGCCTGCTGACGTCCTTGAAACCATTTCTCAATCTTTTTGATCATCATATCAGGTGAGATGGGTTTGGAAATATAATCATCCATACCGGCATCGAGGCATTTTTCTAAATCACCTTTTACGGCATGCGCTGTGACTGCAATCACCGGCGTATGTTGGCCAGTCTGGTCTTCAATCTTGCGAATTTCTTGTGTTGCCTCGTGACCGTTCATAACCGGCATGGACACGTCCATCAAAATTAGGGACGGAGACAGCTCTTTGTAAAGCGCCAATCCCTCTTCGCCATTATTGGCAATTTTAAAGGAGTAATCGGTGTCATTGAGCATCTGGGTGAAAACAATTTGATTAACCTCATTGTCTTCGCAAACAAGGATATCAATGGCACCATGACTATTTGAAATTTTCGCCGTTTCGGACTGATCCGTCTTCGACGATATATCGTGCTCCACGAATGGCGTAGCGCTTTTTTGCGTCTCAAGATGTGACATATTTCGAAGTGCATATTCACTTGCGGCATCCTGCAATGTGTGAACAATCGTCTCCAATAAAAGTGATGAGCGCGTTGGTTTTGTCAGATGCGCTTGAATGCCCAAATTAGTGAAGGCTGTTCCATTTTCAGTCTGATCAACAGATGTCAACATTATGATCGGTGATGAGCAGTTAAACTGTTCAGATCGCAGAGCCTTTACGACTTTTGCGCCGCTCATCTCGGGCATTTGATAATCTAGAATAATACCATCGATTGTCAGGTTTTGTGCCTGCGCTGCTTGAACAAATGCCAAGGCTTCAGCGCCGGATTTCACCGCAGCATTGTCAAAACCCCAGGCATCCATTTGTTCTTTTAGGATGGCTCGGTTCACTTCGTTGTCATCGACAATCAAAATACGCGATCCTGAAACATCACATTGTATGCGTTTTGGTTTATCTTCAAAGGATCGTTCAAGCTCGATTTCGAACCAGAATGTGGTTCCCACGCCCAATTCGCTCTCAACACCAATTCGACCTGACATGAGTTTGACCAAAGAAGCTGCGATCGATAGCCCTAATCCCGTACCTTCGTGGCGACGGGAGGAGGACGCATCCACTTGACTGAATTTATCAAATACTTTGGCTAAATCCTCCTTTGGAATTCCAATCCCGGTATCCTCAATCTCGAAACGTATGGTTTGCGTTGTTTTTTGCTCGCTATTCTCCGCGTCATCCTCAGAAACCGGGAATACATTGACGTAAACATGCCCTTTTTCAGTGAATTTGAGTGCGTTACCCATCATATTGGTGATGATTTGACGCACGCGACCGACATCACCTATATGCATATTGCCCATAGCCGGATCGATCCGAACCATAAATTCAAGATCTTTTATAGCGGCCTTTGATGAAACCAGCGTCGCAACATCTTCAACAGCTTCAGTCAAATTAAACTGCGCGCTGTCGAGCGTCATGCGCCCTGCCCCGATTTTTGAGAAATCCAGAATATCATTGATGATCGTCAGCAGAGATGCACCTGATTTAACAATCACATCGGTGAACATCTTCTGTTTGGAATCAAGCTCTGTTTTAGATAGCAGCTCCGCCATGCCCATTACACCATTCATCGGTGTTCTAATCTCGTGACTCATATTTGCCAAGAATTCTGATTTAGCACGTTCGGCTTCTTCTGCTTTTTCAAGCGCCTGAGAAATCTCAGTGATATCTGTATAAGTTGCAACTGCACCGATTTCTGTTCGTGGATTTACATTGGTATGTACCATGCGACCAGATGGCATAAGTCGTTCGGTTTGATAGGCTTCACCCGCTTTGACTTTATTAATAAACTCATCAGCAACTTGTTCAGGCGTGCGGCTGTCACCGTAATCTCCACGCTCGCCGGAATATATGATCATATCGCGCATTGACGCGCCTACTTTTACATATTCTTCTGGCAGCTCCAATATTTCAGCAAGCTGATCATTTGAAAATACGATCTGTTCCTCATCGACGATCAACAGACCTTGTGCCATTGAACTCGCGGCTTCATCCATCATCGCATAGAGGTCTTGCGCCCTATTTTTTGCTTCTGCCAGCTCAGCCTGACGTCTTTGGTCCGCAGTAATATCTGTAAAGGTGACGATTTCACCGCCATCTGCACGATGAACACCATCGGCACGAACCATGCGCCCGCCGGGTGTTATAGTTTCAAGTGAAAAATCTTCGCCGACATTGACCTTGTCGATAAATTTATCAATGCTGGTCTCAAGGTCTTGATACTCACCAAAATCACCGCGTTCAAATAAAAAGCGTAGATAATTTCGATAGGGCTTATCGGTTGCAAGAATGCTAGGATCAACTTCAAGAAACTCATTAGCGCGTTGATTACAAAACAATATTGTCTTGCAATCATGTACGATGATGCCCTGTGCCATGGATTGAGCTGCATCTTCGAGCATAACAGCGAGTTGCTTGGACTCGTTGCGCATGGTCTCGATCTGCGATTGATATGTCTCACTATCTGTCACATCGGTAAAAGTTACGATCTGACCGCCTGACGGCCGAGGTATCACATCTGAACGAATGATGTTGCCGCTTGGCATTTCAGCAGCTGAGGTTGTGAAACCGCGTCGGCCATCAAGCGTGGCAAATTCAATCAGGCTTCGTTCGATATCGACATCTTCACCAAAGTCACCGCGTTCCATGCGATAAACAAGGTGATCGCGCCATGGTCGATCCGGCTGCAGCAATTCGCCAGGTATTTCCAAAAGCTCATATGCGCGGCAATTTGCAAATAAAATTGTCTTCGTATCATGGACCAAAATACCTTGGGCCATGATTTCGGTCGTGTCTTCTAAAAGGGCTGCAACTTTGCGAAGTCGTTCTAGATCTTCAGACTGATCATGCGTGTCTTCAATCCACAAATCATCCAAGTTTGAACGCGGCCGATCATCCTGTTCATAGGGATCAGGCGGCATATCACCGGATGTTGTGCGATCATTGGTCATTTTTCTAGTATAACGGGTCTCAAGTTTATAACGTTACTAGAACAAATTATGGTAAACGAAATCTTAGCAAAGCACCCGATATCATGCTGCGTAAGCCGATTATTGCGAATAAAATCTCTGGGTAATTTCACCCCCATCAAACAAAAAGCCGCCGCTTGTTTCCAAGCAGCGGTCTTTGTTTAATGCAAATTTTAAACTTGTGATTAGCCAACAAGTTCTGTTTCTGAGAACCAATATGCAATCTCACGAGCAGCTGTTTCAGGTGCATCTGAACCGTGCACTGAGTTTTCGCCCAATGACAATGCGAAGTCCTTGCGGATTGTGCCTTCGTCAGCATCTGCTGGGTTAGTAGCACCCATGATTTCACGGTTAGCAAGAACAGCATTTTCTTTTTCAAGAACCTGAACGATTGTTGGGCCTGATGACATGAACTCAGTCAATTCGCCGAAGAATGGACGTTCTTTGTGCTCTGCGTAAAAACCTTCAGCTTCGCGTAGGCTCATCCATACGCGCTTTGAAGCCACGATGCGGAAACCTGCATCTTCAAAACGTTTAGTAATTTCGCCAGTTAGGTTACGCTTTGTTGCGTCCGGCTTGATCATCGAAAATGTGCGTTCGATCGCCATGGTAATATCCTTCAATTGGGAGTGTGATAAAACTTTTGCAATTGAGCATAACTTTTGCTCACTTGTTCGGCGGCTACATACCGCGCAAAGTTAAGTTTCACAAGGCCTTTTGCCAGATTTGATGCTCTTCTGGTGCTAATTATCACATGCAGCGCTGACAGTTCGGCCCAATCCATCATGCAGATCAAGAATTTTGTTAAACCAAACCATCACCTCATCGTCCTCCGGCAGGAAGGTTGTGGCTGAACAAATACGTGACCATTGCATAGCACCAAAGACAATGTAGTCGGCAAATAACGGGCTTTCCCCTCCGATAAACGGTTGCGACTTGAGCATATGACGCAGCGGTTTGACGAGTTCTGGAAAACCTTCGACAACGTTGTCCTTCCCTTCAGACACCTGGGCCAGTGATTTTTTGAACATTTTCTCACGGCTTGCAATGAAATAATCTTTATCTGCACCTTCCAGCATCTCACTGATTTCTTCCACGGCTAGAACTGCAAATTTTGGATGCAAAGTCATTTGCGACCAACTCTCGATAAATTTTGCGTGGGCTATGCCACCGGGACCACCAAATAATGATGGTTTATCTGGGTAGTTTTCTTCAAGATAAAGGGCAATACGGAAACTATCATTTATGACATTATCGCCGTCACGCAGCACTGGAATGATTTTACCAAGCTCGTTTTCGATCTTTGGCACATCCAGAAACCCTTGAGGAATGGTCTCAAATGCAAGCCCTTTATGCGCCAACGCCATTTTAACCTTCCAGCAATGGGGACTAAATGGACGTGAAGTGTCACTGCCAACAAGATCATAAAGCTGAATGGTCATAATTTACCTCTTAAGTCATTTCGTTATAATGAAGATGTATTTTTAAGCAGTTTCAATCAGGGTCACAATGGCTAATTATATCAAACATCTCATAATATCGCTTGTCGTCAGCGGCTTCCTGTTATCACCTTCAAGCGCATTAGACCCAAATTCGATGACCGAACGTGAAGAATATATCGCGGGCAATGCCTATCACGTATTGATGCACGAAATGGGGCATTTGGTCATTGATCAATTGCGATTGGCTATTTTGGGTCAGGAAGAAGACGCAGCTGATAATTTTGCAACGATCGCACTGATTGATGAAGACACAGAATTTGCTGATAATGCGCTCGCAAATACAGCGCATTTCTGGTTTGTCCTTTCGGATAGTCAAAGCTCAGATGCTTCAACCTATTTTGCAGAACATGATTTGGATATTCAGCGCGCCTACCGGATTGTTTGCCATTTGGTGGGTGTTGATGCCGAAGCGTTCGACTATTTGGCAAAAGCTGCGGAGTTAGCGGAAGATAATTATGATACATGCGGCGCGAATTTTGAACAAACGGCGGATAGTTGGTTTTCAACATTAGACGCGCATAAACCAGAGCCCGGTTTTGAAAACAAAGTTGAACTGATTTATCAAGAACCAGAACCGCAATTTGAAGAGGCTTTAACTATTTTGCGCGAAAGTCTGATCGTGGAAGACTCAATTGCTTTTATCAATACTTATGTGGTACTACCAAATGTAATCACCATTCGTGCCGCATCATGCGGTGAAGCCAATGCGTTTTACGATAGTTCCGATATATCCATCACGATGTGCTACGAATTGATCAATTTATACGCTGAGATTTTTGATAATACCGAGTAAATAACCAATCCAGCTGTCTCCATTAGCCAACCTCCATAAGACCGTAAATTCAAATTGATAGACACAGTTCGGTACTTTTTACGTTCATAGTAAAAATACCCTGCGGTCAATTATCTAAAAAATTCAACCAACTAACGGTACGGAATACAAATATACAACTTTAAGTTAAATACTTTCAGTTGCACTACAACCAAAAATAGTATTAACTTCTCTTGGGGCATCAATTAATTGCATTCAAGCAAATGGGAGAAGTATCGATGAAATCTGTTTTAAAATTCACCGCAGCTGCAGCTACCTTACTTATGACAATGAGTATTGCACAAGCAGACTCAATAAAAGTTACAAGCGACGAACTGGTTGTCAAAACCGGCGCAAAAACGTTTCCGCTGACTGTTGAAGGGAGTGTGGGCTTCACGCCAAAAGATAACACAATCTCATTGAAAATTGCTGGTATGATGTGCACTTTCGGTTCTTCAACACAAGGTTCCGTCCCCAAGGGCTGCAACTATCAGGTTGTCATATCAGCGGATAACGTAACAGCTGTTCCAACTCAAGCGAGTAGCATTTGCATGCAAATCGAAGCGCAATGCAAGTGACAATAATCGGGTAGATACTGCTATCTATTTATCAAAATGACGCGCGATCATTTCGCGCGTCATTCTCAAACTTCTCGATAATGCAATCACCAAGTTGCCGATTTGAGTTTTCAAATCAAGGATGATGTAATTATCACTTGCAATTCATCCAACGCCCGCTACAACCCCGTTCATGCTTACGATATCTGATCTTTCTGCGCGTATTGCCGGGCGCCTTCTCATTGACCATGCCAGCGTCACACTGCCAACGGGTATGAAGGCGGGTATTGTCGGCCGCAATGGCGCAGGAAAATCCACTTTGTTTCGAGTGATTACGGGTGATCTGGGCGCAGAAACGGGTGACGTTTCAATCCCCCGCAATTGCCGGATAGGCCAAGTCGCACAGGAAGCGCCATCCACTGAAGATGCATTGATCGATATTGTTCTTGCCGCGGATGAAGAACGAACAGCTTTGATGACCGAAGCGGAAACTGCAACGGATCCTAACCGTATCGCAGACATTCAGATGCGTCTTGTTGATATTGACGCGCATTCAGCACAATCACGCGCAGCATCAATCTTAGCGGGATTGGGTTTTGATGAAGCGGCACAACAGCGCCCTGCATCAAGTTTTTCAGGTGGTTGGCGCATGCGGGTTGCGCTCGCTGCGATCTTGTTTTCACAGCCTGATCTATTGTTGCTTGATGAGCCCACCAACTATCTCGATTTGGAAGGCACATTGTGGCTTCAAGCCTATATCAGAGCCTATCCCTATACAGCGATTATCATCAGCCACGATCGTGATTTGCTCAACAATGCTTGCAACACCATCATCCATTTGGATCAGAAAAAGCTGACGCTTTACAAAGGCAATTACGATCAGTTTGCTCGCCAAAAAGCTGAGCAAGACGTGCTGCAGGAAAAAGTGCGCATAAAAAACGAAGCGGCACGCAAGCATTTGCAAAGTTTTGTCGATCGCTTCAAAGCCAAAGCCAGTAAAGCGAAACAAGCCCAATCGCGCGTTAAAGCCCTTGAAAAAATGGGAACCGTCGCGTCCGTGGTGCATGAAAATGTGTCTGAGTTTCATTTCCCCGATCCGGAAAAAGCTGTCAGCTCTCCGATAATCAAGCTGCAAAATGCGTCGTGTGGCTACGAGGCTGATAAGCCAATATTGCAAAACATTGATCTTCGCATTGATCATGACGACCGCATTGCGCTTTTGGGAATGAACGGCAATGGCAAATCCACTTTTGCCAAGTTAATATCAGATCGATTGCAAAACCAAACAGGTGAATTGTTACGTGTCGCCAAGCTGAATATTGGATTCTTTGCACAACATCAACTTGATGATCTGCATCGAGGTGAAACGCCTTATGAGCATGTCAAAGCGATTATGCCCGATGCGCCTGAAGCAAAAGTGCGCGCGCGTGTGGCGCAAATGGGCCTATCATCTGAAAAAATGGACACCAAAGTGGAACAACTATCAGGTGGCGAAAAAGCGCGTCTTTTGATGGGCTTAGCAACATTTGACGGCCCTCACCTGCTCATATTGGATGAGCCAACCAACCACTTGGATATTGATAGCCGCGCGAGCCTCATCAGGGCACTCACCGAGTTCCAAGGTGCTGTGATCCTCATCAGCCACGACAGATATTTAATTGAAGCAACCGTTGATCGGTTGTGGATCGTCAATAATGGCACCGTTAAATCTTATGACGGGGATATGGATGAATATCGTGATTTGGTTGTGGGCGGCAAAACCAAAGCAAAAAAATCTGATGAAGATGCGTCTAAAAAATTATCGAAAGCCGATCAACGTAAACAAGCCGCCCAAGCGCGCGAGAAATTTAAACCACTTAAACGCAAAGTGACTGAGATAGAAAATAAGATTGAAAAGGTTGAAACGAAAATCGCGGCCATCGACGCGCAACTCGCAGATCCTGAGATCTATGAAAAAGACCCGGCGAAAGTAATGGAAATTACCAAAACGCGCGGAGAGCTTCTGGCTCAAGTTGAGGTTTTGGAAGACGAATGGACAGAACGATCAGAAGAATATGAATCAGCTATTGCCGCCGTTTAGAGCTTGTTTTATCGATCTTCCTTTTCTCAAAAAAGCCCACGCGGATTTCACGCGGGGCTTTTTCGTGTTGGTTAGAAACAAACTTAAAAAATAACCAACAGGGTGTAACTGATTTTTTGTTTCAGTTGGTATTTGGCTTGAAGTTTGTTGTCTTTAAGAGGTGTTTGTCAGGTCAAAGATGTTATCTTTGTGGATCATGTCGTTGCGCAAACAAAGAGCCCGGCAGGAATATCGCGTTAAGATGTATGGGGTGACCGTTTAGGGTTTAACGGTTGGGGGATAATCGCGATATCCGAGCGGCGGGCTTTAAGTTCTAGCTGGTGCATCTTTTAAAAGTGGCATGTGGGAGGAGCATGCCACCTTCATTAAGAAGCCTATTGATTATCCAAGGCGACGGAATTCGCTTGGAGACAATTTACCATTGCCATCAACATCAGCAGCGTCAAAGTCTGCACGGTCCCACTGACCTGTTTTGTTGCGAAGTTCTTTGTATTGGATGAAACCGTCACCAAGCAAGTTTAGGTCAGCTGATACACCGCGATCGCTTTCGATTTGGTGGAAAGACAATGCAGAAGCGCCAGAAACAGAGATCATAGTAACAGTTGCAAGAGCGATAAGAGTTTTCATAATTTTAGTCCTTTTAAGTGTGGTGCGTAAGTTAATTTTGTGGCGCACCGTTATACATGTTGTGGTTTGTTCAAAGCCCTGACCCTTGTTAGGGAGGATGAAGGATCAAGGCTTTGGGGTCTTGTCCAATTCCGAGCTAAATTAGCCCTTCATATTGGCCTTATATATTAGCCAAGTGTGCGGAATTCAGTTGGTGACAATTTGCCATTGCCATTTGCATCAGCTGCATCGAATTGAGCTGCAGAAACGCCTGGGATTGCGTTGCGAAGTTCTTTGTAGCTGATTTGACCATCGCCAGCACCAACAGCTGCGATTGAATCTTGGTTGCCGATATTGTGGTTGTCAATTTGACCGAAAGATACAGCAGAAGCGCCAGAA
>JAEPMD010000014.1:0-53867 GCA_017644105.1 Rhizobiaceae bacterium
CCGGTTGAATATCAGACCGCAAATATTGAAGGAAAGGGGACTTTCCACCGTGTGCGTATCCAGGTTGGATCACGCGCGGAAGCAAATTCTTTATGTTCACGTTATAAATCGGCTGGTGGCAGCTGTTTCGTAGCGCGCTAAGACGAGCAAACACCTCATTTAATTGATCTTTGCATGATCTTGCTCATGGGATAGGATTTTCCCATGAGCGAATCAATTATTATTCCTGATGGCAAGGTGAAAGCAGCGATATTTGGCTGTTCCGGCCTCACGTTGACGGAAGCCGAAAGACAATTCTTTTCAGAACAAAAGCCTTTTGGTTTTATCCTTTTTAGCCGCAATATAGATAACCCAGAGCAAATTCGAGCTTTAACGCATGAATTTGCCGAATGTGTCGGTAATCCAGACGTACCTGTTTTAATCGACCAAGAAGGTGGACGAGTCCAAAGATTGCGCCCGCCTTTGGCAGAAAACTATCCTCATGCATGGCAATTGGGAGAGATCTACCAGACAGATAAAGGCATGGGAGCGCACGCCGTTTGGTTGATGTCGCGTCTGCATGCTTTTGATTTGCTTAAATTGGGTATCAATGTTGATTGTTTGCCGGTGCTTGATGTTCCTACGCCTGAGGGGCACGAAGTCATTGGTAAACGCGCCTATGGTGATGAGCCGGAAATTGTCTCAGAACTCGGCCAGGTCGCTGCAAATGGTTTGAAAGAGGGTGGCGTACTTCCTGTCATCAAACACATACCAGGCCATGGTCGTGCGGCAGCCGATACGCATTTAGAACTTCCAACGGTTGATGCTGGGCTAAATGAATTGATCGCCAAAGATTTTGAGCCTTTTAAGCGGCTTTCATCGGAATTGATGGCGATGACAGCGCATGTGGTTTACTCCGCGATTGATCCTGATGAACCAGCGACCACGTCAAAGATTGCTATTGAAGAATATATCCGCGGTTTGATTGGGTTCGACGGGCTGTTGATGTCTGATGATGTTTCCATGAATGCACTTTCTGGGGATTTCTCTGAAAGAACATCGAAAATCTTTGCCGCAGGTTGCGATATCGTCTTACATTGTAATGGTGATATGGCTGAGATGCAGGCCGTTGCGGCAAATACGCCTGTTTTAACCGGGCAAGCGTTGGATAGAGCAAATGCGGTCTTGGCGGCGTTTCAAGAGCCAGACAGTCACAACGAGGCAGCTTTGCGTGCAGAGTTCAAAGAGATACTGGAGCAATTGATCCCGTAGACCTTTATCAATGCACGTGACATCGATGGGGACAATCGTGTGTCAAACGACAAAGAGATTGGTTTAGATCTGACCCAAGGTCAGTCAGTGGATGAGGTGAATACTGGTTCCTCCCGTCACAAGGATGCGGGTTCCCCGAATAAGCGCGCACCTATGGATAAATTGTGGGAAGAGCAGGATAGAGCTCTCAGCGACAAGAGTTTAATGGTGGACCTTGATGGTTTTGAAGGACCGCTCGATCTCCTTTTGCATCTTGCGCGCACACAAAAGGTGGATCTTGCAAAGATCTCAGTGCTGGCTTTGGCCGAGCAATATCTTGCTTTTGTTGAAGATGCGCGAAAACTTCGCCTTGAATTGGCCGCGGACTATCTTGTGATGGCGGCCTGGCTTGCTTTTTTGAAATCAAAACTCCTTATACCTCAAAAATCGGATGAGGAAGAGCAATCCGGTGAAGAAATGGCGCAAGCTTTGGCGTTTCGTCTTAAGCGTCTGGAGGCTATGCGTGAAGCGGCAACGCGTCTTATTAACCGCAATCGTCTTGGACGCGATATATTTGTGCGCGGCATGCCAGAACCTATTGTGATTGAAAAGACGTCTGATTATGAGGCGTCTCTCTACGATTTATTGACAGCTTATGCATCACAGCGCCAACGAAATTCATTGTCGCTGGTGACGATCGCCAAACGCAAGGTTTGGTCGCTCGGGGATGCGCGCGGAATATTATCGCGGATCGTGGGTCAAATTGATGATTGGACGGCACTTGATCAGTTCCTGCTGAAATATTTGCATGAGGATGAAGATGAAAGACGCACAGCGCTCGCGAGCTCGTTTGCTGCTTCTTTAGAGATGGTGCGTGAAGGGAAGCTCGATATCCGTCAGGACGGGCTTTTTGCACCGATATTTTTGCGGAATTCAACGCGAAACAAGACAATTCAAGACCCAGATGCTATAAGCGCGGATAGTTAGGAGTACGACGATGGACGAGGAAAACGGTATTGATGGTGCGGGTGAACCTGTGCATGATTTTGATCATGACGGTTTAGACGATCAATCTGGCCATTATGAAGGCCCATCTGACAGTGCGATTGATGCCTTGCGTGACCATGCGCTTAAAGATGCTGAGCGTATTGCCGAAGCCTTGGTGTTTGCCTCTGCTACACCTGTGCCGCAAAAAGATATTGCGGACAAATTGCCCAAAGATATTGATGCAGACCTCGTTATGCAGAGATTGTCGGACTTTTATGCCGATCGAGGGGTAAATTTACTTAAGGTGGATGACGCTTGGGCGTTTCGAACTTCCGCGGACTTATCATTCCTTATCAGGCGCGATGAAACGGAAGTTAAAAAGCTCTCTCGCGCAGCGTTGGAAGTGCTTGCCATCATTGCTTATCATCAACCTGTCACAAGAGCTGAGATTGAGGAAGTGCGTGGAGTTGCGACATCCAAAGGCACGCTTGATGTGTTGATGGAGGCTGGTTGGGTTCGTATGCGGGGACGCCGAAGAACACCTGGTCGCCCCGTTACTTATGGCACGAACCGCGATTTTCTTGATCATTTTGGCCTTGAAACGCTTCGGGATCTTCCTGGTTTGGATGAACTTAAGGGTTCAGGATTGCTTTCAAATCGCATTCCATCGAATTTCCAGGTTCCAATGCCATTTGATGATGATCAGCTGACAGAAGACGAAGATCCGCTCACACAAATGGACATCGAGGAGTTTGGGCTCTTGACACCGATGGGTGATGAGGTGAATTAGAGGCTATGATTATCTGGAAGCGTGTCTTCCTAGAAAGTAGCTTTGTTTTATGAACGTAAAACCCGATCAAAACTCTGTTAAAAACACGATCCAAAAGACCGGTGTCAGCTTCGCTGCCAGTCTAGAGTTTCGTGATATCCACCATAAATATCATGGCAAGAACACCCTTCAAGGCATCAATTTAACCGTTGAACCTGGGGAAGTTCTGTGTCTTTTGGGGCCGTCTGGTTCGGGTAAAACGACTTTACTTCGAATTGCAGCCGGCATTGAAAGGCAATCGCAAGGGAGCCTTTTCCTCAATGGTCAGGAAATTTGCAGCCCAAAATCTTCGTTGCCGCCTGAAAAACGTGGCATTGGTTTAATGTTTCAGGATTTTGCACTCTTTCCGCATATGACTTTGCTGGAAAATACAAAATTTGGATTAACGGCATTGTCTGCATCAGCTGCGAAAGACCAGGCGCTTTTGGCGCTTAAACGCGTTGGTTTGGGGAGCTATGCAGACGCATATCCGCATTTGCTCTCCGGTGGTGAGCAGCAACGCGCAGCACTGGCGCGTGCCATTGCACCAAGACCTGCCGTCTTGCTTATGGATGAACCATTTTCAGGGCTCGACTCACGGCTTAAAGACGCCATTCGCAGTGATACCTTGTCGATTTTGCGTGAAGCACGCGCCACGTCGATTGTGGTTACCCATGACGCAGAAGAGGCCATGCAAATGGCAGATCGGATTGCGCTGCTGCGGGATGGAAAGTTGGTTCAAGTGGGCACCGCGCGTGAGTTATATGAGCAGCCAGTAAATTTGTTTGCTGCAAGCTTCTTTTCTGATTTGAACGTTTTACCCGGAATTGTGAAGGACGGAATGGTGCAAACAGCGTTGGGTCAATTTGACGCCAAGCGCTTTAATGATGGTACAAAGCTCGATGTCGCGATCAGGCATTCAGGCATCACGGTTGCAAAGGGGCAGGGCGATTTACTTGCTCGTGTTGTTACGCGCAGATTTATGGGGCGACTTGAACAGCTCGGACTTGCTATTCCTGGTAGTGAAGAATTAATCAGCGCAAGCATCCGCGTAGGGCATTTGGCAGCTGATGCAACTGATATTGAAATAAAAATCGACAAACGTGACGTATTCTTGTTTGAAACTCAGAGCTAAATGGCCTACATAACAGAAAAGAAAATTAGGAGTATATAATGGGAAATATCGGTCCATTACAGATTGTCATTATCTTATTGGTTGTTTTGTTGTTTTTCGGCCGTGGCAAAATCCCACAATTGATGGGTGATGTTGCCAAAGGCATTAAGAGCTTTAAGAGCGGCATGAAAGAAGAAGAAACAGCGGAAACAGACGCTAAAACTGTTGAGCATCAGTCCGAGAAAGACAAAGCTTAATTCCTTTTCTATAGGCTTTGTTTTGGGGAATTAGATAGATGCTAGATATTGGCTTTCCGGAGCTATTGGTCATTGCAGTTGTCCTTATTTTAGTGGTGGGTCCAAAAGACCTGCCGCCGATGTTGCGCGCTTTTGGCAAAACGGTGAAAAAATACCGCGGCATGGCAACTGACTTTAAAAATCAGTTCAATGAAGCGTTAGAAGAGTCCGAATTGGATGAGTTGCGGCAAGCTGCAAGCGACGTCAAAAATATGAATCCAATGAATAAGTTGAAGGATGCGGTTAATCCTTTGGCCGAAGTTGGCGAAGATATTAAATCGCATTTGGATGTCAAAGACGAAGATCTAGCCCCCGTTAAGCCTTGGAAACCAAAGCCGGAAGAAATCTCTGATGTCGCCCGTTCTGTCGGCGAAAAAGAGAAGGCTGCAAAGGCTGCGGCTGCAAAGAAGACGACGAGTTCAACCAGAAAGCCACGCACTTCGACCGCCAAATCGAGCACAGCTGCAACATCAAAAGCGCGAGCAAGTAAGGCAAAGGCTGCTGCTGCAAAACCTGCTGCTGCTAAGCCAGCAACTGCAAGCACATCTAAACCGGCTGCTGCTAAAAAGCCTGCGACACGCAAAGCGGCTACTGCAAAAACGGCAACCGCTAAAGCTTCAACTGCTAAAGCTTCGACTGCAAAGTCTTCTGTGAGCAAAACCACACGCGCCAAAAACACTTCTGCGAAACCTAAAGCCAACACATCTAAAGCTGATAATTCATGAGTGAAGAAAACCAAATTGACGATCAGCCGCAACCTCTGATCGAGCACCTGATCGAATTGCGCCAGCGCCTGTTATGGGCGGTGGTTGGTTTCGTGATCGCTTTTATCTTTTGTTTTTACTTAGGCGCGCATATCTTCAACGTTCTCGTCCAGCCTTACGAATGGGCGGTTGAATGGTCTGGACTTGACCCCACGAAGATCGAGCTGATTTTTACTGCGCCGCAGGAATTTTTCTTTACTCAGATTAAAATCGGTTTGTTTGGTGGATTGTTGCTGGCTTTTCCTATTATTGCCGCGCAGATTTACAAGTTTGTTGCACCGGGTCTTTACACCAATGAACGTTCTGCGTTTTTGCCGTTCTTGATTGCCGCGCCGATCCTCTTCTGCATTGGTGCAGCGATTGTGTATTTCTTTCTAATGCCAATGGCGATGTTGTTCTTTTTGGGAACGCAGCAAATCGGCGATGCTGACACAGTTGATATCACTTTGCTGCCCAAGGTTTCTGAATATCTAAGTTTGATCATGACGTTGATCTTCGCTTTTGGCTTGGTGTTCCAGCTTCCTGTTGTCACAACACTTCTCGCAAGGGCAGGGATGGTGACATCCTCCGGTCTTGCGACAAAACGTAAATATGCAATTGTACTTGCTTTTATTGTCGCTGCTGTTCTCACACCGCCTGATCCTGTGTCTCAGTTGGGTCTTGCGCTTCCAACTATCCTTCTTTACGAAGTTGCCATCTATGCCGCTCGAATCGTCGAACGGCAGAGAAAAGAAGCTTTGAAGCGATCGGGATATTCTGACGAAGAACTTGAAGAACAAGACAACGCATAGAGATTAGAGCAATCTCTTAAATCAGAATATCTCATAACAGGACGAATGACATGCTCGATATCAAATGGATACGCGAAAACCCAAATCAATTGGATGATGCTTTAAAAGCGCGCGGGGCAGAACATCAATCTTCAAATGTATTGGCTGCAGACGAAAAACGTCGCGCCACCGTGCAAAAATTGCAGGATATGCAATCTCGACGCAACGCAGCTTCCAAGGAAATTGGCGCAGCAATGGGCCAGAAAGATTTCGACAAAGCGGAAGCTTTGAAGGCTGAAGTCGCAAAGCTAAAAGCCGATATGCAGTCTGTTGAAGAAGAAGCGCGTCTTGCTGATGAAGAAATGACAGCGCTTTTGGCATCCATTCCAAATGTGCCCTTAGATGATGTGCCCCACGGTTTGGACGAAGATGACAATCGTGAAGAGCGCAAAGTCGGTGAAAAACCTGGCTGGAACCATCCTCCGAAAGAACATTTTGAAATTGGTGAAGAGCTTGGTCTGATGGACTTTGATGCGGCTTCTGCCATGTCAGGTGCGCGCTTTAATGTCCTTAAAGGTGATTTGGCGCGGCTTGAGCGTGCGCTTGGTCAGTTTATGCTTGATCTGCATATCACTGAAAACGGTCTAACCGAGGTCAATCCACCATTACTCGTGCGTGATGAAGCTTTGTTTGGTACTGGCCAATTGCCGAAATTTGCCGAGGATCTGTTTCACACAACAGATGGAAAATGGCTCATTCCAACGGCGGAAGTGTCATTGACGAACCTTGTTCGCGAGCAAATTGTTGATGCAGCGCAATTGCCGATGCGCTTTACCGCACTCACACCATGTTTCCGTTCAGAAGCTGGCTCTGCTGGTCGCGATACACGTGGCATGTTGCGTCAACACCAATTTATGAAGTGTGAGATGGTATCTATCACAGATGCCGAAAGTTCACTGGATGAGCTTGAGCGCATGGTTGCGTGTGCTGAATTGGTACTGAGCAAGCTCGGCCTTCATTATCGCGTGGTTACACTTTGCACTGGCGATATGGGCTTTGGTGCGCGCAAAACCTATGACATTGAAGTTTGGTTGCCGGGACAGGATGCTTATCGTGAAATTTCATCATGCTCTGTTTGTGGAGATTTTCAGGGCCGCCGGATGAATGCACGTTATCGCGCAGCAGATGAGAAGGGCACGAGTTTTGTTCATACTCTGAATGGATCTGGTGTGGCTGTTGGTCGCTGTCTGATTGCGGTGATGGAAAATTATCTAAATGAAGACGGTTCTGTCACAATTCCAGAGGTATTGGTGCCGTATATGGGTGGTGTTACCAAGATCGAAAAACCAAGCTAATTCATTTTTCTATTTGAATTAGTTCAACTAATTTATGAGAGATTATTGTGCGCATATTAATTACCAATGATGATGGGATAAACGCAGAAGGTCTCGAGGTTTTGCGCCGTGCTGCCCAGCTTATATCAGATGATGTCTGGGTTGTTGCGCCTGAAACCAATCAGAGCGGTGTTTCGCACGCATTATCGCTAACCCAGCCGCTTCGTGTTCGCCAGATTGAAGATAAAGTATTTGCTGTCAGTGGCACGCCAACTGACTGCGTGATTATTGCTGTTCGCCAAATCATGGATGTGCGGCCTGATCTTATTTTATCAGGTGTGAATGCGGGGCAAAATATTGCTGATCACATCACTTATTCCGGCACTGTTGCTGGAGCTCTTGAAGGTGCGATATTGGGTATTCGATCCATTGCGTTTTCTCAGGCGCATGATTGGTCAAAAGGACCGCATCCGATTAATTGGTCGGTGTCAGTTGAGCAAATTGAGAAGCTTTTACCGAAACTAATTGCTCTTGATATCCCATCGAGTTCTTTCCTCAATGTCAATTTCCCGATCAAGTTAACCGAGGACGGAGATCAGATTTCGATTTCTCGTCAGGCACACCGAATGCATGGTCTAGCAATCGAAGATCGTGTGGATGGTGTTGGTCGGCCTTATTATTGGCTAAAATTTGAGGAAACTACGCACGAGGTTTGTGATTCAACCGATATTTCGGCCTTGGAGTTTGGGAAAATCTCCATTACGCCTGTTCGGGTTGATATGACAGACCACGCGATCATAACGAAATTGGAACAAGCGCTTTTATAAATGATTGATACAGCAATTGAAAAAGAAGGTTTAGCAGCACTGCTTTTGCGCTTAAGGGCAATGGGTGTTGATAATAACCGGCTTTTAAGTGCTGTCGAAACCATCCCGCGCAGCGTATTTTTGTATCCTGAACTGCGGCCGGACGCCTATTCGTCAAAAATTATGCCGATTGATTGTGGCGGATTTGCTGAATCGATTGATGTACTTGTGCGCATTCTCAATGAGTTGGATGTCCAATCCAATCATAAAGTGCTCGATATTGGATGTGGTTCAGGTTATTCAGCTGCCGTTTTGTCCAAATTGTCTGAACGCGTTTTGACCATCGACCGTTATAAGACCCACGTGAGGAATGCGACAGAGCGTTTTGAGCATGTGGGCATAACCAATGTCGTTGCCAAACAGATGGACGGTTCGCAGGGCGTCGAGGGCGAGGGCATGTTTGATCGTATCCTCGTTACCGCAAGCTTTAATGAAATGCCACGTCAATTTGTCGAGCATCTTACCTCCAGTGGTGTGATGATAGCACTGATGTCGCTAGGTGACGGACGCGCGCGTATTATGCGGTTGACCAAAATTGGTTCTCGCTTTGAACGTGAAGACTTATTTGAGATTCAAGACTCCCCGTTAATACCAAATTCCGCCGCCGCACTTTGATGTGGTTAGGGCATGGTTAAAAAAATATAGTGTTTTTTTTGTAAATTTAACGCCTCAGTAACATTAACGCGTTTTAATACATGCAAGTTGTATTGCGTAGTGGTGTGTGAGTATGAGTAATTTTAAGTTGTCTCAGCCAAAAAGGGTTGTTCTTAAAACACTAGCAGCTGTGTTCTTAGCTGGCACAGTTGCAGGCTGTAGCTCTGATTTATCCCGGTTTTCTTACTATCAAGCTCTAAATAGTGATGATTTAACGACTGCATCGGTTAAAACGCCACATGCAGGAAGCTTGGCGCCAATTGGTGTGGGAACACAATCTTTCCCTGGTGATAACCGTCAACCAGTTCGCAGTTCAGTGCAGCAAGTCGCGACTGCAGCACCTCAGCAAGCTTATCCTGGTGATGTATACACGCCTCAGCAAAATTCAGCTCCGCTTTACACAGCTTCAATTCCAACAACTCAGCCGGTTGTCAATCAGCCAGTTAAATCTCCTGTTGTTGCGCAGCCAGTGGTAACTGCTCCCATTGTTCGCCAACCGATCACAGCTGCGCCCGCGGTGACGCAACCTGTGCAGACGCCAACACGTACACCGTTGGTTGATCGCGTGCGCGCTGCATTGACGAAAAAGAAAAAGCCAACATTGGAAACAACGGTTGAAAGCGCATCGGTTCAAAGAATGCCGATCATTCGGCCAATTAACCAGCCAGATGTTGATACACAGATTGTAACGGGTGCTGTTGCGCCTGCTGCTGCAAGCGGCCCGGTTAATGTCGTCCCAATGGCGCCAGATCCAATGGTCACGGGTTCTATTCCAGACAAAGCAAAAGTAAGCCGCGGTGGTTGGTCTACACAAAATGGCACGCGTGTGACGTTGGGTGAGGGCGAGACAGTTTACAATCTATCGCGCCGCTATGGTGTACCAGCTGCTGAAATTTTAAATGCCAATGGCATTCGAGATTCACGCACATTAAAAGTTGGGCAAACATTGATCATCCCAATTTATGTCTATTCACAAGCTGCAACAGTATCTGCGCCAGATAATGATCCGCTGACCAAATCAGCCTATTCGCATTCTGGTAGCCGTACATTATTCCCTAATGGTTCAGCCGCTCCAATTCCAGTGAGCCGCGTTGAAACGGCTTCTCTGACACAGTCTCCATCGCCATTGGATACGTCAAAGCCAGTAAGACAAGCTGCGCCAAGCACAACAAATACAATTGGTTCTGATCAATACACCGTTGTTTCAGGTGATACGCTCAATCGGATCGCATATAAACACGGTGTGACAGTTGCGGCATTAAAAGCTGCGAATAACATCAAGACATCGAATATTCGCATCGGTCAGAAGCTTGTTATTCCATCAAAAGTCTATGAGAATTTAGCACCTGATCAGACAACAACAGCTTCAGTGACTAAAGTTGAGACGAAAAAGGTAACAACAACTCCGGTTACCGCAAGCATATCGTCTACAAACAACGATAAAATTACTGAAACCGCGAAAGTCGACAGCAATGTCGCAGCGCCGGCGAAAACTGGCATTAGTAAGCTGCGCTGGCCGGCTAAAGGCCAAATTGCATCAAGCTTTGGCGGCAAAACTGATGACGGTAAACGTAATGACGGTCTGGATATTCTCTTGCCAGAAGGCACGGATGTGAAAGCAGCAGAAAACGGCGTTGTGATTTATGCCAGCCACGGACTCAAAGGCTATGGCAATACAGTCCTTGTGCGTCATGACGGTGATATCGTTACGGTTTATGCCCATGCGAAAAGCTTGAATGTGAAACGCGGCGATAAAGTACAACGCGGCCAAGTAATTGCCCAAAGTGGCATGACTGGAACGGCAAAACGTCCGAAATTGCATTTTGAAGTGCGTAAAAACGCTACGCCGCAAAATCCGATCAAATTCCTAGAATAATCTCACCCCTCCAGGTGAAAGTAGGTGGGAAAACCTGTCTGAATAGGCAGGTTTTTTCATATTTGGGCTAAGTGTTGATCTGCTTATTGAGGCGGCCCGCCAAATCTTGAATGAATTGCCACGCCACACGTCCAGAGCGTGCGCCTCGCGTCGTGGCCCAGGTGAGTGATTGCGCGCGCAGATCATCTCGGTCAATCTCAAGCCCATAATGATCGGCATAGCCATAGATCATGCTTAGATAATCATCCTGATCACATTTGTGGAATCCGAGCCATAAACCAAACCGATCAGACAGCGAGACCTTTTCTTCCACTGCTTCAGCCGGGTTAATCGCAGTTGAGCGTTCATTTTCCATCATATCGCGCGGTAATAAGTGACGGCGATTGGATGTGGCATAAAAGATCACATTTTCTGGTCGTCCTTCGATCCCGCCATCCAAAGCAGCTTTAAGTGACTTATATGCTGTATCATCATGATCAAACGACAAATCATCACAAAACAGGATAAAGCGATGTTCACTATCTCGCAAAATGTTCAAGAGAGCAGGTAGGGTATTGATATCTTCGCGGTGAATTTCAACGAGCTTCAGCTTTGTGCCTTGCTTTAAATTGGTGTCCGCATGTACGGATTTGACCAAAGAGGATTTGCCCATGCCGCGTGCACCCCACAATAGTGTGTTGTTCGCAGGCAGAGCTTTGGCAAATCGCTCTGTGTTTTCCACCAATATATCCCGCACGTGATCGACCCCTTTTATCAAGGCAATTTCTATGCGGTTCGGCTTAGCTACAGGCTGAAGATAAAGTTGTTCGGGTGACCATACGAAACAATCGGCCGAATCAAGGTCGTTTTGCTTGGCAATTTTAGGCGCAAGCGACTGAACAGTCTCGCGCAGCAATTTTATTTCGGAAAGCAGTTCCTCAACTTTAAAATCATTCATTTATTTGACCTCGAATTCACTTCAAGGCGTTGATTATCAAATTAACTTGCTTTAGCACAGGCGTAATTTACGTTAAGTGCTTGAAAATAGCGATTTGATGATGCCTTTGCCGTTGCAATCACACCATTGAACACTATATTCCGCTCAACAATATTTATAATTTCTAATTTCGGGCGATATGCCTTTAGGGAGCTTGTTTTATGTTTATTACTCCAGCTTATGCACAATCAGCAGCCGGTGGCGGTGGGGATGTTTTCGGTATTTTGGTACCACTGCTTTTGATTATGCCAATTTGGTATTTCCTGCTTATTCGCCCACAGCAAAAACAGCGTAAAGCGCATCTTGAGAAAATCACAAATATCCGACGTGGTGACCAGATTGTGACTGGCGGCGGTATCGTTGGTAAAGTCACGAAAATCATCGATGGCGATGTTGAAGTTGAAATGGAAGTGTCAGATGGCACCAAAATGCGTGTTGTTCGTGCTATGATTGCCGATGTTCGCAGCAAGGGTGAACCTGTTAAAGACAAGAAATAAGTCTTTTTCACCTTTCAAAATTTCCGAAACTAATTCGAGATCAATATGCTCTATTTTGCCCGTTGGAAAACAACCCTCATTTGGATGGCCGTCTTTATAAGCGCGGTAATCGCGATCCCAAATCTGTTTTCTGAAAAACAGCTTGAAGCGTTTCCTGATTGGATGCCAAAAGGTCAGGTAACTTTGGGCCTTGATTTGCAGGGCGGTTCGCATCTTCTTCTCAGATTAGAGCGTAACGGAATTATTGAAGATCGTTTGCAGACAACGCGGGACGATATTCGCCGTTTGTTGCGTGCTGAGCAGCTTGGCTATACTGGCCTTGCAGCTGCAGGACAGTCTGTTCAAGTGCGTATTCGTAATGCGGATGATGTGGAACAGGCAAAACAAGCGCTTAATGAGCTGTTGCAGCCAGTAGATGCTGGATTGTTGGGCGGCGGTGCAATTCGTGAGATCACATTAGAAGAGCCGCAAGCAGGCCTTTTACGCTTGTCCTTAACAGATGAAGGCATTGACTATCGCGTCACATCAGCGGTTGCGCAATCCATCGAAGTTATTCGTAAACGCGTTGATGAATTGGGAACAACAGAGCCAGCTATTCAGCGTCAAGGTTCTGACCGGATTTTGGTTCAGGTCCCAGGTCTTGATGACCCGCAGCGTCTGAAAGAGCTTTTGGGCCAAACAGCGAAGCTGACCTTCCGTATGGTGGATATCACCATGCCAGTCGAAGAAGCGATGAATGGTCGACCACCAGCGACATCGGAAGTATTGCCGGGTGTAGAAGGTGGTGATGCGCCATTTTATCTCATCCAGCGCAGTGTCTTGGTGTCTGGTGAGAATTTGGTGGATGCACAAGCTGGTTTCTCACAACAAACCAATGAGCCAATTGTAACCTTTAGGTTTGATACCAAAGGTGCTCAGCGCTTTGGTGCCGCTACGCAAGCCAATGTTGGCCTACCATTTGCGATCGTACTTGATGATCAGGTGATATCAGCGCCACGCATTAATGAACCGATCTTGGGTGGTTCTGGACAAATTTCAGGTAATTTCACGGTTCAAGAAGCCAATGATCTTGCAATTCTTTTGCGCGCAGGTGCATTGCCTGCAGAACTCACAATCATTGAAGAACGAACAGTTGGCCCAAGCTTGGGTGCAGATTCGATCGCTGCTGGTAAAATCGCCGGTATTATCGGTGGTATTTTGGTCATCGGTTTCATGATCCTTGCCTATGGCATGTTGGGTGTAGTGGCTAATATTGCACTGATTGCCAACGTGACCATGTTGATGGCGATCCTAACTTTGTTTGGTGCTACGCTCACATTGCCTGGTATTGCCGGTATCGTTTTGACCGTTGGTATGGCGGTGGATTCCAATGTTTTGATTTACGAGCGTATTCGCGAGGAAGCGCGGGCAGGGCGCAATCTCATTCAAGCAATTGAAGCAGGCTTTGCGCGTGCGTTCACAACGATTTTGGATGCGAATATCACAACCTTGATCGCGGCTGCGATTTTGTTCTTCGTTGGAACCGGCCCGGTTAAAGGTTTTGCCGTCACATTGACCATTGGTATTATCACAACAGTGTTCTCAGCCTTTACGCTGACACGTTGGATGATGGCGTTTTGGTTCAAGCATAAACGTCCAAAAGCGTTGCCAGATGGTCTGCTTGGCAAATTGCCACGTGAATTTAATCTCAAATTTATGAAGTTCCGAAATTGGGCGTTTTTATCCTCTGCTGCTGCGGCGATCGCATCAGTCGCGCTCTTTGTTGTCGTCGATATGAATTACGGCATCGACTTTAAAGGTGGCTCGATCATCGAGGTAAAATCTCAGGACGGACCTGCTGATTTGGGCGATATCCGTGCACGCATGTCTGAGCTTAATCTCGGTGATGTGCAGGTGCAGGAATTTGGCTCTCCGGAAGAAGTCTTGATCCGAGTGCAAGCACAAGATGGCAGCGAAACAGCTGAGCAAAATGTTGTGACAGTTGTTCGTGCAGAGCTTGGGGATGAATATGAATTCCGCCGTGTTGAAGTTGTTGGACCGACAGTATCAGCTGAGCTTGCACGCGATGGTACGTTAGCTGTTGCTGGCGCGCTCTTTGCGATTTTGATCTATATTTGGCTCAGATTTGAGTGGCAATTTGCCATTGGTGCGGTTGTCGCAACCTTCCACGATGTGGTGCTGACCATCGGAATATTCGTGATATCGGGGGTAGAGTTTAACCTCTCCAGTGTCGCGGCGGTTCTAACGATTGTGGGGTATTCGCTCAACGATACCGTGGTGGTTTATGACAGGGTGCGTGAAAACTTGCGGCGATATAAGAAACGTCCGCTGGAAAGCCTTCTAGATCTGTCCGTCAATCAGATGCTGTCACGTACAATCCTAACATCGGTGACCACGCTTCTCGCATTGATGGCGCTATATCTCTTCGGTGGTGAAGTTATTCAGTCCTTCACATTCGCTATGATCTTTGGTGTGTTGATTGGTACATATTCATCGACCTTCATCGCAGCGCCAATTCTTATTCTCTTCAATCTTCGTCCGGAAGATTTCCGCAAAGGTCTTGATGAGAAAAAAGAAAAGCGTGACGAAACCGAAGGCACAATGCCAATTCATTTTGACACTTAATGATTGACGAGAACGCACATATCCCAGATGCTGCTTTGCAGATGCGTGAAGCCCATTTTCCAGGTCGCGCACCGATTGATGCCTATGGCAATGGTGGTTTTCGTTTTGCTGATATGTCTCATGTTGGGTCGCTGATTTGTTTGCCATCTGGCATTTACGGATGGAATGTTGATGCGGACACGGATCTGACCGTTGAAATGTTTTCCAAAGTGCTGGAAGAAGTCTCTGATTTAGAGGTGTTTTTGCTTGGTACAGGGCAGGACATCCGCATGATGCCCAAGGCCTTGAAAGAAGCTTTGCGTGATGCCCAGGTGTCGAGTGATCCGATGAATACGGGTGCCGCTGTACGAACATATAACGTGCTTTTGGCCGAATCGCGCGCAGTGGGTGCGGCCTTTATTGCGGTTTAGGTCCATGGAGATCGACGAAAACCTCATTTCAAATCACCTTCGCGAGCATGACAAACATCGATTCTTATCCAGTTTGTTGATGTCAGATGACATCCGAACACCGATTTCGGTTTTATATGCTTTTAATGCAGAAGTTTCTCGCATTCGGGATTTGATTAAAGAACCTTTGCCGGGTGAGATCAGGCTGCAATGGTGGCGGGAAGTCACGGCAGAATCAGCGCGGAAAGAGGAGGCCGCGGCCAATCCTTTAGCTTCTGCTCTTAATCAAGTTATTGATCAATATGAAATAAATCGCACCAGCTTTGATGGTTATTGCCGCTCCCGCATTTTTGATCTTTATGATGATCCTATGCCCGATAAGCTGACCTATGAGGGATATTGCGGTGAAACGGCATCGACCCTTTTGCAATGGTCTTGTCAGATTATTGATTCTGATATTGCAAAAACAACGGCAAATGCCTGTGGGCATGGGGGGATTGCTCAATCTGTTGCCGGGCATTTGGCGCTGTTGCCGCAACATATTGCTCGTGGGCAGGTATATATTCCGCTGGAGTTCATGAAGGATTTGAATGTCGATCGTATGCAATTCTTATCTGGTAAAGATGAGGGCAAAATAACCGAAATTCTGAACTTGTTTACAGATTTCGGCGAAATGCACCTAAGCAAGGCGCGAGATGAGATTGAGAAGCTTCCAGACGCTATGTGTCAGGCATTTTTGCCGCTGGCGTCGACTGAACGTATTTATAAGCGGACACGAAAAGCAGGCGCTCAAGCTTTATCAACTTCTGTTGCGCCGCCAGCATGGCTCAGCCAATGGGACTTGTGGCAGAGCAAAAGAAAAGGCATGATCTGACCAAGATCATCAACGTTTTGTCGCAGGTTTAGGTTTATCGCGTGGAAAATCTAGCAAATTATATTTTTATTGGATCGATCATAGCGATTTGCCTGCTTGTTTTGCGGATCAATCGACGTCGCGATAACGGTTTGGTGCGCGACCCAGGGGAAGCATTAGTAGAATTTGGCAATGCCTATCCAAAAGAAGCCATTCGTGGCGCTCTCATGGACAAATCAGGAAGAATGACTTTCATGCGATTGGCCGATGGAAAAACAGGTCTGACTGAGATTGTTGGTAATGCTTGGGTTGTGCGAATCATCGAACCCAATGAAGTTGAGGTCGATTTAACCGAAAGCGGTGATGGTCTCATCCTCAAATTTGAAGAAGACAGCATGATCGGTGGCGAATATCAGTTTGCATCGCCCGAAGATGCCGCGGAAGTTTCAATGTGGATATGCGGCAGCTTCGGCCTTAAAATGGCCGAAACTTTGGATGAATTGAAATCTGAAGATTAAATATTGCTGGCGTCCAACCAGGATTTGCAGTCGCGCAAGGCGCGGGCGCATAGACCTTGTTTTTTCGCGATACGCTTTTCTTTACGGCGCCATTTTTTTCCATCGGGCGGAGCAGGGTAATCTTCGTCTGCTAGCGGCGGAAATAGACCTAAATTCACGTTCATTGGCTGGAATGAGCGTTTTTTCGGTTCATGATCGGTCACAATATGCCCGCCAGTGATATGATTGGATAAGGCGCCAAAAGCCGTTGTTGCTGGCGGCATATCAAGTTCAACGCCCAGGCGCTCAGCCGCACAATAACGGCCTGTGAGCAATCCCATCGCTGCACTTTCGACATAGCCCTCACATCCGGTGATTTGACCCGCGAATCGCAACCCTTTTTTAGATTTTAGCTGCAGCGTATTATCGAGCAATTGGGGTGAATTAAGATATGTATTGCGATGCAAGCCGCCCAATCGGGCGAATTCTGCATTTTCCAGCCCTGGAATTTTGCGCAGGATATCCGTTTGCGCGCCATATCTCAGCTTGGTTTGAAACCCGACCATATTATAAAGGGTTCCAAGGGCATTATCCTGACGTAATTGCACTACCGCATAGGGTTTGACATCTGGATTATGTGCATTTGTCAGCCCCATTGGCTTCATCGGGCCATGTCTTAAAGTCTCGCGACCTCGTTCTGCCATAACTTCGATCGGCAAACAGCCATCAAAATAGGGCGTGCCTTCCCATTCTTTGAAGTCGGTCGAATCGCCAGCAATCAATGCATCGATGAACGCGTTATATTGTTCTTCATTCATAGGGCAGTTGATATAATCTTTGCCCGTGCCGCCAGGACCAATTTTATCGTAGCGTGATTGATACCAACAGATGTCCATATCGATGGTATCTGTGTGAATGATCGGCGCGATGGCATCAAAAAAGGCCAGAGCATCGCTATCTGTCTCAGTTTGAATGGCCTCAGCAAGATTTGCTGCCGTCAACGGACCGGTTGCGATGATGGTTTGATCCCAATCGCTGTCTGGCAACGTCCCAACTTCTTCGCGTTCAATCGTGATTAGCGGGTGTTTTTCTAATTCCTCGGTGACATTTTGCGAAAAACCCTCGCGATCAACAGCAAGCGCACCGCCGGCTGGTACTTGATTCGCATCTGCACAACGCATGATGAGCGAATTGGCCATGCGCATTTCTGCATGAAGCACGCCAACAGCATTGTTTTGCGAATCGTCGGATCGAAATGAATTAGAGCAAACGAGCTCCGCAAGGCCGTCTGTCTTATGGGCGTCTGTGGGTGTCACCGGGCGCATCTCATGAAGAATTACCGGGATATCGCGCGCAGCAATCTGCCAGGCTGCTTCTGAGCCCGCTAATCCGCCGCCGATAACATGCACTGGTTTGTGCGTAGAGTTTTGTGTTTTTGTCATGGATAGCTCTTTAAGCCAGCAAACTTATTCTGTGAAGAGACTATCAAGACAAAAGTCCCTGTTCATTTACGTCTGAGTTTCGGAAATATCATCTGCGCAAAAAAATAGCGTACATTGCGGGAGGAGGTGCAATGAACGCTTTTTTTTCGGCCAACAACTGGGAGGAGGATGTTGCCGGTCACATCGTGCAGCAATAGGAGGAGGATATTGCTGCCCCGAATTTGAATTTTTGAACGACGCCCACCTGGGAGGAGGAGTTGGTGGGCGCCATTTTCAAAGACTGACATATCGGGAGGAGGAAGATTTGTCAGTCATCTCGTATCGGCAATGGGAGGAGGATATTGCCGATCCGAATTAAGAATTACAGCTGGCTCGAACGAGCGATTGCGCGAATGTCGTGGCGGTTAATGCCAAGATCTGAAAGTTCGCGAGTAGACAAGGCATTAAGTTCATTTACTGTCTTGCGGTATTCGCGCCAGTTTTCGTATGACTTGCGGATATTCATTTCTCTATTTCCTTTTACGTTCGTCAGTTGCGCCCCAAGCGCCTCTGATGATTTGAATATAGTACATTTTTTCGTTTTGTGCAGTGCAATATAGGTATAAGAGCTATGCGCGATTTGCATACCGAAAAATGATCCAATTTTGATCGGTGATTTTGCAATTGAGATCGATCAAAATGACTGCATGTTTTTTTTCCGCATTTTCGCTGTATAATGGGGCTAATATGCTGTGAGATAAATTAAATCGCATGTTGGACAATTATTATCTCAAACGTGCGTTGACATCTGATTATTTACTGGGTATCAGGCCCTTCGACGCGGGTGTGGCGGAATTGGTAGACGCGCTGGATTTAGGTTCCAGTATCGCAAGATGTGGAAGTTCGAGTCTTCTCACCCGTACCAAGATTTTTTGCTCAGAGCATGATCCGCGCATTGTTGTGGTGATCACGCTCTGAGTAAACTCGTTTCCCACATGAGTGGGACTTTGGGATTGTCGGAAAATCCAGCGAATAAGATTTGATAATTCTCCGGTTTCACCATCGGTTTGATAGGAAGTTAAATATGCAAGTAACTGAAACGCTCGTTGAGGGATTGAAGCGCGAACTTAAAGTCGTCATTCCTGCGAAAGACATGGAAGCTCAAATGAATGAGCGTCTTGCTGATGCAAAAGACAAAGTTCGCTTGAACGGTTTCCGTCCTGGTAAAGTGCCAATGTCTCATATGAAAAAGACGTATGGCAAATCAGTGATGGCAGAGCTTGTAAATGAACTGATCCAAAAGCGTCCAACTGAAATTCTTTCAGAACGCGGTGAGAAGTCTGCAACACAGCCAGACATCACAATGACTGAAGATCAGGACGAAGCAGAAGAAATTCTAGCGGCTAAGAAAGATTTCGAATTCAACATCTCTTACGAAGTGATCCCTGAATTTGACGTTGCTAACTTGTCAAAATTGACAGTAACACGTCAGGTCGTTGAGATCGAAGAGAGTGAAGTTGAAGAGCAAGTTAAGCGTGTTGCTGAAAGCGCTGTGACTTACGAAACGAAAAAAGGCAAAGCTGCGAGCGGCGACCGTGTTACTATGGATTACCTTGGTAAGATCGACGATGTGGCATTTGATGGCGGTGCAGCGCAAGATGCGAACCTTCTTCTTGGTTCAAATCAGTTCATCCCAGGTTTTGAAGATCAATTGATTGGCGTTAAAGCTGGCGACGAAACAGTTGTGACTGTGACATTCCCTGAAGATTACCAGGCTGCTGACCTTGCTGGCAAAGAAGCAAAATTTGACATCACGGTGAAAGAAGTTGCCTCTGCTGGTGAAATCGAAATCAACGATGAGCTTGCTACAAACCTTGGTTTGGAATCAGCTGAAAAGCTTCGTGAAGTTGTTCGCGAGCAAATCGAAGGTCAATATGGTCAGATCACACGCCAGAAAGTTAAGCGTCAGATTCTTGATCAAATGGATGAGCTGCATAAGTTTGAAGCACCTCAGAAATTGATCGATTCAGAATTCGACAGCATTTGGCGTCAGGTCGAAACTGATCTTGAGCAAAACAACAAAACATTTGCTGACGAAGACACAACAGAAGAAGAAGCGCGCGAAGAATATAAAGCGCTTGCTGAGCGTCGTGTTCGTTTGGGTCTTGTCTTGTCAAAAATCGGTGAAGCAGCTGAGATTGATGTGACTGAAGATGAACTACAACGTGCTTTGTTTGACCAAGTTCGCCAGTTCCCAGGTCAGGAAAAAGAAATTTACGAATATTTCCAAAAGACACCTGGCGCAGCACAATCACTTCGTGCGCCAATCTTTGAAGTAAAGACAATTGATCACATCATGACTTTGATCGACATTAAAGATGAAACAGTGACCAAAGAGCAATTGACAGCCGAAGATGATGCAGAAGCTGCAGTTGAAGAAAGGCCTAAAAAGAAAAAAGCAGCTCCTAAAAAGAAAGCTGCAAAAAAATCTGACGACGAATAATCGTTTTGATTTTTAATTTAAAGAGCCGCTGGAGATTTCCGGCGGCTTTTTTGTTTGCCTTAAGAGATGGTTTGGCTAGGATGCGGTTATTGCGGGAGAAAACAAAATGATCACTTTGGAATTCCTACTCACATCTTTTGTAGTGGTGCTCTTGCCCGGGACGGGTGTTATTTACACGCTCGCTTATGGTTTGGGGCAGGGGTTCAGAGCCAGCATCATAGCCGCCTTTGGCTGTACACTTGGGATCATACCATCGGCTTTTGCGGCAATTGTTGGTTTGTCAGCTATTTTGCACACCAGCGCAGTGGTGTTTCAGGCCGTAAAAATCCTAGGTGTGATCTATCTCTTCTATATGGCGTGGGGCCTTTACAAAGACAAAGGACCTTTGAAGCTTGAAGGCCAGAGCAAAGTTCTGAAACCAAGTAAGATCATTATCGATGGGGCATTGCTCAATGCGCTTAACCCCAAACTCTCATTGTTCTTCTTGGCTTTCTTACCGCAATTTACGTCCAACACATTGTCCGCGCCAATAATTGAGCTCACAATACTTGCTGGCGTATTTATGCTGATGACTTTTCTTGTTTTCATCGTTTATGGGGGATTTGCAGCCTTTGCGCGGGATTACGTTATCTCAAAGCCGAAAGTGATGGCTTGGATTAGAAACTCGTTTGCGGCTTGTTTTGGTCTTTTGGGCTTGCGATTGGCGCTCTCGGGTGAGAAGTAACGTCAAATGAGCTTTAATCCCTTAAAGCTCGCATGACCATCTTTACCAATGATAATGTGATCATGGATCGTAATGCCAAGAGGTTGTGCGGTTTCAATGATCAGTTTTGTCATTTCAATATCGGCCCGCGAGGGTGTTGGATCACCGGAGGGGTGATTATGCACCAGTATGATTGCTGTTGCGGATAGTTCCAGCGCGCGTTTCATCACTTCTCGAGGGTATACCGGTGTGTGATCCACAGTCCCGGTTTGCTGGACTTCATCTGCGATCAACGCGTTCTTTTTGTCGAGAAATAAGATGCGAAATTGTTCGCGTTCTTCAAAGGCCATCGCCTGATGGCAATAATCAATAACAGATGACCAAGATGAGAGTAATTGCTTATCTTGCAATTCGGATCTTAGCATGCGTTGAGATATTAGCGCATGCAGTTTGAGATCGAGAGCAACATTTTCACCGATCCCTTTTACTTCCTGTAATCGAGCTGCAGATGCTCCAAACACCTGCGCTAAACTGCCGAATTTTGCGAGCAGGGCCTTCGCAATAGGTTTAGTGTCTCTCCGTGGAATCATCCGAAACAGGAGGAGTTCTAAAAGTTCGTAATCCTCCAGAGCTTCGCTACCATTTGCCTTGAAACGCTGGCGAAGCCTATCACGATGCCCATGATAATGTTCGGTATTTGTTGTTATCAGTTTTTTGGGAGGTTTAAGTGGTGACTTTTGTTCTGCGAAAAACAATCGCTCATCAATTTCTGGTTCTTCTAAACCAGCTGGTGTCTTCTTATCGTTATCACCACCATCATCCATCAAGTAAGTCCGGGTCTATCTAAGCCTTTTGGTGACAAAGTAAAGATCTCGCAGCCGTCTGCCGTCACACCAATAGAGTGTTCATATTGCGCTGTTAAAGATCTGTCTCGGGTCACGGCCGTCCAGCCATCTGAGAGCACTTTCACATGCGGGCGACCCAAATTGATCATTGGTTCAATGGTGAAAATCATGCCTTCACGGAGTTCAGGTCCCTGATCCGGCTCTCCATAGTGCAAAATATTTGGCACATCATGGAACATTTGGCCCAAACCATGACCGCAAAAATCGCGCACCACAGAACAGCGCTCAGCCTCTGCGTAGGTTTGGATCGCGTGGCCAATAGCACCCGTGCGCGCGCCAGGTTTGACCGCCTCAATACCAAGCATCAAGCATTTATGGGTGACTTCCATTAAGCGCTCTGCTGCGCGTTTGATTTTTCCAACCGGATACATACGGCTTGAATCACCATGCCATCCATCAACAATATAGGTCACATCAATATTGACGATGTCGCCATCTTTGAGCGGTTTGTTATTTGGAATGCCATGACACACCACATGGTTGATGGATGTGCAGGATGATTTTGTATAGCCACGATAGTTGAGCGTCGCTGGAACAGCATTGTGATCCTTGCCAAATTCAAAAACAAATCTGTCAATTTCTTCCGTCGTGACACCGGGTTTCACAATGTCGACGAGCTCATCAAGACAACGTGCGGTGAGCGCACATGCTTTGCGCATGCCAGCAAAACCGGCTTCACCATGAAGTCGGATTTGGCCATTATTTTTTATCGGTGCCGTTTCAGCTGCAATATAAGTTACCATGTCAATTATTCTTTATTTGCTCGCGTTTTGAAGATGTTCTTCGTCGATTTCAATCAGTCCGACAGGCGAGATTCCTTTATCCGTGATTTTGCACCTTATTGCGTAGGCTTCAACCCCTTGTTTTACGGCGTTGTCAAAGTTTTCCGCATAGACGGGGTCTAAATCTCGGCAGATTTTCAACTTTTCGCAATCATTCCGTTGAATGAGATAGACCATAATAGCGCGATGTCCTTGCTTTACCATTTCCGCAAGTTCTTGCAAGTGTTTTGCACCGCGCGCTGTGGCGCTATCTGGAAATTCAGCGAGCGCGTTTTCCCTCATAAAGTGAACATTCTTTACTTCGACATAGGCCGTACCAAGTTTTTCGTCAGATAACAGAATATCGATCCGAGAATTTTGGCCGTATTTTTGTTCGCGTTTTAACGAATTATAATTACCAAGATTTGAGACCATGCCGCCAACAATGGCAGCTTCAACCAATTTGTTTGGGCGTGACGTGTTAATGCCAACAATCGTGTCATCTGCTTCGACGAGTTCCAAACTATATTGGTATTTGCGCGTGCCGCCAGTGCCGTGATCACACATCCAGATGGTCGAACCCGGCGTTGTTAAGCCGCGCATGGATCCGGTATTCGGGCAGGACCCGGTTATGAGTGATCCATCCTCCATCTCCGCATCAAACAGGAAACGTTTATAGCGTTTGATCAGCTTGCCGCGAACAAGACTTGGTTCAAAAATCATTCTATTGTTGCGCTCACATAAGAGCCAGGCGCGTCTTCAATGGCTTTGAGCTTTGTACCGCCGGGTTTGCGTGGTTTAACATCGTCTTTATCGCCGTTGGAAACCCATTCATGCCAGTGCGGCCACCAAGAACCTGGTGTTTCAGTCGCTGTCGCCTTCCACTGCTCAAAATTTTGCTTGCCGCGATCGCCGGTCCAATATTGGTATTTTCCGGCAGCGGGAGGGTTCACAATTCCGGCAATATGCCCGGAACCTGACATCACATATTCCGTCGGGCCACTAAAGAAGCTACAGCCGAGATAAACTGATTCAGGGGGTGCAATATGATCTTCCTTGGCAGCAATGTGCATGACAGGGATTTCGATATCACTGACATTGATTGATTTGCCATCAAGCACCATTCTGCCATTGGAAAGGTTGTTCTCCAGATAGCAATTGCGCAAATAAAATGAGTGATTGGCAGCTGACATGCGCGTAGAATCTGAATTCCAATGCAACAAATCAAACGGCATTGGGTCTTTGCCTTTAAGGTAGTTATTCACCACATAGGGCCAGATCAAATCTGCGGCGCGCAGCATATTAAATGCGGCAGCCATCTTTGATCCTTCAAGATAGCCGGTGGCTTTCATATCCTCTTCGAGCGTGTCGATATGCTCGCTATCAGCGAACACTTTCAAATCACCTGCGTGGGTGAAATCGACTTGGGTTGTGAAGAATGTTGCTGATTTGATCCGTTTGTCGCCAGTTTGCGCATGCAATGCGAGCGCAGCTGTGAGCAATGTGCCGCCGACACAATAGCCAATCGCGTTCGCTTGCTTTTCGCCCGTAGCCTTTTCAATCGTATCAAGTGCGAAATCGATGCCGAGCTTGGTATAATCCGTCCAATCCAATTTGGCGTGTTGCTCAGTTGGGTTCACCCAAGAAATCACAAAGACTGTATGTCCTTGTTCGACCACCCAGCGGATGAACGACTTTTTCTCATTCAAATCAAGGATATAGAATTTATTGATCCAAGGTGGGCAGATGAGAAGAGGGGTCTTCAACACCTTATCCGACGTAGGTTCATATTGAATGATCTGACACACATCGCTTTGCGCAATCACTTTGCCGGGAGATACAGCAATATTTTCGCCAAGCTTGAACGGAGTTGAGTCCACCTGACGAACTTTTAGATCGCCTTTCCCAGCTGCGATGTCTTCAGCCAGATTATGCATGCCTCGGACGAGATTCTCACCATTTGTCGCAATGGTTTCCTTATAGACTTCAGGATTAGTCAGCGCGAAATTGGTTGGCGAAAGCGCCTGAAGGATCTGGCGAACATAAAATTCAGCTTTATGTTTTGTGTGATCATCGAGACCTTCAGTTTGTGCAACCAGTCTTTCCGCCCAATCACTTGTCACCCAATAGGCGTTACGCAACACTTCAAAAAACGGTTGTTCTTGCCAGTCTGGATCTGAAAAACGACGATCCTTGCGGGACGAGAAGCTATCTTCCTCATCTTTATTGGCCATTTTATTGACCGAATGTGTCCATAGATCAAAATAGCTGGTGAGCAGCGAAGTCTGCGCTTCAAGAGCACGTTGCGGGTCTTCCATCCAATATTGGCTGACTTTTGAAAGGGTTTTGACCATATCAGCCACGGGTTCTGCCGGTTTATCGATCTTTTCGCCTTTTTCGCGCGGTTCAACCCATGCAGCGGCTGCTTTGCCGAGCTGTTCGAGCGTACGGGCTAAATTATAGGCCATTTTCTCCGGGTCATTGACAACATATGCATCCAGAGAATTTTTTGTATCCGGTTTGTCGTCTTTTTTGTCGGTCAATATAGCGCTCCCGCAGAATACCAAGTATTAAAATGTCTATGCCTTGCTTAGGTACAAATGACATTCTATGGACTTATTATGTAAGTTTTTAATGACTTTTTGAAGGTTTGTCATGGCTTCAATGTGAGTTTGAGATGGATAAAGCATGAATAATTTTAGAATACGCAATTTTATCACACTTGTGATTGCGTTTGCTTTGTTTGGATGCGTCTCAACGTCGCTTGAAGATGCAGCTCCGACGGAGCCGACATCATTAACGGTGAATCAGCAGGTGCAATCCCTTGACGATGGTGTCGTCGTTCCAAGCCAGCAAAGCAATATAAATGCTGCCCAGATTTCGACAACCGATGCGCAATCATCCAATGTGGCTCAATCGCCTGTATCTGATGGTAATCTCATCCCGCCTAAGCCTTCTGGAGAAGAATTTCCAACCTTTGCCGAAGATCGGAGAGGGGAGATCAACCAGATGACACCAGAGGAAAAAGCAGCCATTGAAGCACAAATGACCGAGTTGCTCATCCAACGAGAAACAGATCCTCGAATCAAAGCGCGATATCAGGCGAGACTGAGATATTTGCGTAATCTAGCAAAATCGCATGCATCGGATACGTCGGCCAAAATTGCGCAGTAATTTTGTCTTATGACATATGTTAGCCAAACTAATGCCAATATATTGGGTTTGGCCCTTGCTTTTGGATTTTATACATAGCAAATCATAATAAACCAACTAACGATCAAAGAGAGAAAGAAAATGGTTGAATTCCACTCTGTCAAAAGACTACCGCCTTACGTGTTCGAACAGGTTAACCGCCTGAAAGCGAGCGCACGAGCGGCCGGCGCCGACATTGTGGATTTAGGCATGGGCAATCCCGATTTGCCGACTTCTCAATCTATTGTCGATAAATTGTGTGAAGCCGCACAAGATCCGCGCACGCACAGATATTCAACATCTCGCGGAATTCCAGGGTTACGTCGTGCTCAGGCGAATTATTATAAACGCCGGTTTGGTGTCACGCTTGATCCGGATACGCAAATTGTTGCGACTTTGGGTTCCAAAGAGGGCTTTGCCAATATGGCGCAGGCGATTACTGCCCCAGGTGATGTGATCTTATGTCCAAATCCAACTTATCCAATTCATGCATTTGGATTTATTATGTCTGGTGGTGTGATCCGTTCCATGGAAGTCACGCCGGATGAAACATTCTTCCCACCGCTTGAACGTGCGGTTAGGCATTCAATCCCAAAACCATTGGCGTTGATCTTGAACTATCCAGCCAATCCGACGGCTTGCGTTGCATCGCTTGATTTTTACAAAGACGTGATTGCTTTTGCGAAAAAGCACGACATCATCGTGCTATCTGATTTGGCTTACGCTGAGATCTATTTTGATGATAATCCGCCGCCATCGGTTCTCGAGGTTGATGGCGCAATGGATATTGCGGTTGAATTTACGTCCATGTCCAAAACCTTCTCTATGCCCGGATGGCGTATGGGCTTTGCTGTGGGCAATGAACGATTGATCGGCGCGCTCAGCCGTGTGAAGTCTTATCTCGATTATGGTGCCTTTACGCCTATTCAAGTTGCGGCCACGGCTGCACTTAATAGCGACGGATCTGAAATCGCTGAAGTGAGAGACACCTATAAGCATCGACGTGATGTAATGATCGATTCTTTCGGTCGCGCTGGCTGGGA
The DNA here is from genome assembly GCA_017644105.1 of Rhizobiaceae bacterium. Taxonomy (GTDB): domain Bacteria; phylum Pseudomonadota; class Alphaproteobacteria; order Rhizobiales; family Rhizobiaceae; genus Lentilitoribacter. The sequence continues at coordinate 27,065 of JAEPMD010000014.1, forward strand.
CGTCACACCACCTGAATCGACGATGTTCGCCTGGACAAAAATTCCGGAACCTTTCGCTCATTTGGGATCGCTTGAATTTTCTAAATTGCTTGTTGAAAAAGCTGATGTTGCGGTCTCGCCTGGTGTTGGTTTTGGCGAGCACGGGGATGAATATGTGCGTATTGCACTTGTTGAAAACGAGCATCGCATTCGTCAGGCTGCGCGCAATATCAAGAAGTTCTTCGCTGAAGTCGACACCAGTGGTGAAGAGGCTGAGAACGTGATCGACCTTAACTCGCGACGCTAAGTCTCAATATTCCATAAAATGAAGATTGACCATTGCCCTGAGGCGCATTAAACCTCTGGGCAAAGTCAATCTTTCTTTTCAAAACACATTAAATACATCGCATATTGAACGGATATCTCATGTCAAATGGTCTTAAAATTGGTATTGCTGGTCTGGGCACTGTTGGCTCGTCGCTTGGGCAATTGTTGGAGACCAAAGCACAAACCTTGACCAAGAGTTGCGGCAAAGATTTGACGGTGACGGCAGTCAGCGCTGCCAATAAAGATAAAGATCGTGATTTTGATTTATACAAAGCAGCTTGGTTTGATAATGCCGTCGAACTTGCTGAAAAAGCCGACATTAACGTGCTTGTTGAGCTCATCGGTGGCGAAGATGGTGTTGCCTATGACGCTGTAAAGGCTGCACTATTACGTGGTTGTCATGTTGTAACAGCCAACAAAGCATTGCTCGCTAAACACGGGATGGAATTTGCTGAGATTGCCGAAGAAAAAGGTGTCATCTTGAACTATGAGGCCGCGATTGCCGGTGGTATCCCGATCGTCAAAGCCATGCGTGAAGCTTTGTCGGGAAATAAGATTTCCCGCGTTTACGGCATTATGAACGGGACTTGTAATTATATTCTAACTCGCATGTTGGCCGACAATATGAGTTTTGAAGATTGTTTGGCAGATGCGCAAAGATTGGGTTATGCGGAAGCTGACCCGGCTTTCGATATTGAAGGCAATGACACCGCGCATAAATTGGCGCTGCTCACCAGCCTCGCTTTTGGCACTCAATTGGCTGCCGATGAGATCTATCTTGAGGGCATTACCAATATCACAATTGACGATATCCATGCCGCGGATGAATTGGGTTATCGCATCAAATTGCTTGGTGTTGCTCAAAAGACAGATACTGGCATTGAACAGCGTGTTCACCCAACCATGGTGCCGACAAATAGTCTTGTGGCACAAGTAGATAGCGTGACCAACGCTGTTGCGGTGGAAACCGATCTCTTGGGTGAGCTTGTAATGTCTGGCCCCGGTGCAGGTGGTATGGCAACAGCATCTGCCGTGATTGGCGATTTGGCTGATATAGCAAAAAGCCGTGAAGGTGCACAACATGCGCCGGTATTTGGCAATCCGGTCAAAGAATTGATTGAGTATAAACGTGCCAAAATGCGGGAGCATAAGGGTGGTTACTTCATTCGTTTATCTGTTGAGGATAAAGCAGGAGTGATAGCAAATATCGCCACACACATGGCTGATCAATCGATATCGCTGAAGTCTATTGTGCAACGCGCTCAAAATGGTGGTGCGAGTGACTATAATCAGACCGTTATTTTGGTGACGCATGCGACCACGGAACAAGCAGTACGCGACACTGTCGAATATATCGAAAAAGAAGGTTATCTAACAGCTGCGCCGCAAGTTATTCGCATTGAAGATCCGGATAAAGCTTAGATCGAGCTGACTTTTTTACTGTAATATTTTTTGGGCGAAGTTAATGACTTGCTGCTCTATGCTTCGCCATTGCGCAATTTTTGACTCAGAAAACCGGTAGGTTAAGCGCAAACCTTGGCCAAAATTTACATCTCTTTGGCAGCCCGCAGAATTTGTTGTGTCACCTGATTTGTTTTGTAAGCACTTGATGACATAAGGGCGTTCTTTGGTGATCGCTTCCACATATAGAATTTCTCCACCATAGGACGATTGCGCACTCATTTTATAAAATACTAAGCCGTCTGGACCGGCATTTAGTGAGCCCTCGATGAAATTACGGTAAATGGGATCAAATCTCGAAGACATATCGACCTGACCCGCAGAATAACCGATATCGAGAAATATCAATGACGAATTTGCACCAATATCATTAAACTTGTCTTTGGTCTCATTCGTGTAGCCTGCCATTTCAGGCCATGAGAGATAGAGTTTTATGCCATCAGCTACGCCATTTCGCCTTTGACTCTCAAATCTTATCGTATTTGCAGCAATATCGAGCGTGTTTTGACCTAAAATAACCGAATATTGACGCTGGTCGTCAGTATGTCCTGCTTTGATGATTGAGCCACTGAAATATTTTCCCGTCAGATGGATGACCAATGTCACAACGAGCAATATGCCAACGACAGATGCCACACGCCACGCGAATTTTGGTGTGATTAAAGGTTTGTGTTCAGGATGGTTTGTCTCATTCATGGCGTAGCATTCAGCACGTGTCTTATGACAACTTAAAGAGTTTAAGGTTGGAATGTGACCAGAATCAACATTATGATTGGCAGATTATTCAATTTGCCTGTTTTGGGCAATAAGAACTCACCGTTTGAGAAAGGGTGAGCCATACGGGAGACCCATTATGCCAGTTTATAGTTTAGACGGGATTGAACCAACTCTACCTGCGAAGGAGACCTATTGGATTGCTGATAATGCGCAAGTTATGGGCAAAGTCACGTTATCGGAAGGTGTGGGCGTTTGGTTTGGTGCCGTATTGCGCGGCGATAATGAAATGATCAGCATTGGCGCGGGCACAAATATTCAAGAAAATTGCACCCTCCATACGGATATGGGATATCCGCTCATTGTGGGAGATGGTTGTACAATCGGTCACAATGCAATTTTGCACGGTTGCCAGTTGGGTGACAACACACTCATCGGCATGGGCGCTACGGTGCTTAATGGTGCGAAAATTGGAAAGAATTGCATTATTGGCGCAGGCGCATTGATTACCGAAAACAAAGTGATTGCAGATAATTCATTGGTGGTTGGATCGCCAGGCAAAGTTATTCGGCAAATTGATGCTGAAACGGAGGTAGCACTTCGCGAAGGGGCGCAGCATTATGTCGACAATGCGATGAGATTCGCAAAAGGTCTAAAACGTATTGATTAGGCTTGTGAAGATAAATGTGCTGGTCCGCATGGGACAGATGCGGACCAGCAATAACCTGAGCCTTTATAGGGGGGACGAGGATAAGGTCAGGCTCAGGAAACTGAATTTATCCAGAAATTATCATCTGCCAAAATTCGTCCCCAAATTTCATGCGGCAGATTTTATTGTTTAGTTTGTGGTACCAACAGCGCCGCTATTGCCACCGCCCAGTTTCATCCATGCGCCTGCATGTTCTGATGACTGACGTTTGATAAATCGATAACCAGTTTCGTGCCACAGTCGTACGTCATTGCGTAGATTGTCGAGCACATAGTCACCATAATCAGTGCGCACCGTTAAGACAGCATGTCCAGAGCCGTCAGGTTGGAGCACAACCGTGATCAATAGATCAGCTGGCGAAAAGCCTGCTTTCATAAGACTTGCGCGTTTCAGTAAAACATAGTCCTCACAATCACCAACGGTGCGTGGATATGACCAGACTTCTTCTACGCCGTGAATTTGCATATCAGTCAGTGGTTTAATCTTTCGATTTACAGCTGTATTGATCTTTAGTATCTTGTCCCATGCTTTTCTCGTGAGCTGCATTGGTCCCTGGTCCCGACCGATGACACCACATTCATGTGGGTTAGCTTTACAAAACTCGTAATGCCCGATGGGTGGGTTTGTCTGACTAATGGGACTTAAATAATCATGCGCTGCATGCGCGTTTCCTAAAGACGCCACTCCAAGTCCCACTAAGAGCGCACCTGTTTTTATCGTGCTTTTGATTTGAACCATTTTCGTTCTCCCCTGTGTGGGAAGGAATATGGCAGCACGCTTTTTATTTTAGCCAAATTTTGGCACTAAAATTCGATGCTAAATATCTGAAAAATATACATAAAATTGATTTGAATGCATTTCAAATACAAGTTAAATTTATATCAAATCGTATTCGGATTTTTAGAAAAATTAGCTAAATTTGTATGTAATTTGCCGCAACAGCCTGAGTCATATGGCGTTACGCTAGATCGGTAATTAAGGAGTTACGGAGGCCGATGATATTCAACTGCATCGTGGATTTACGGTGCTAAATCTTCGCGGAATGGATTGGCATTCAAATTTTGGCGTATTTGAGTGCGAAAAAAAATGAAAAAAAAATAGATTTTTTTTTGAGTTTGGTCGAATTTCTATGTTTTGACAAAAAAAATCGCGGCTAAAACCGCGAATTTTTAGGGTAAATACTCACTGAGTTTGCCTTTAAAGCCGGCTTTCCAGTTCTTCAATTGGTTGAATATTTAGAAATTCCATTGAGATGCCGGTATCAAAATGACGAACGACGCGGCCTTGCATAGATCCAAGCCATAGAAGCGTGCCGGTTTCAGGTTGAACATCAATTTCAAAGGCCGCACCGGAAACAGAAAGGTCGATAATTCTAACGGGATAGGTTCGGCCATCCTCGAGACGAATTTCGGAATTCATTTTACGAGGTGCGGCACGTTCGTGGCGACGATCCTCTTCCATACCCAACTCATGCTTGTTTGCAAGCCAGGTTAGCTGTGCAGCTAATTTGTTTTGTTTTCGCGGTGTCGCATTAATTGCGACTTCGAATCCATTTTTGGAGACTTTGATCACATGCCCTTCAAGACGACCAATCTGTTCGATATATGCGATGATACGTTCGCCGTGCTCGGGCAGGTGGGTCGCTTCAACAAATGCGACAGCGGGCGACATTTCACTGATAAAGCATTTTTGTTCGGTATAGTCCTCGCGCATCATGCGACCTTGAAGTTCCACGCTTACACTATAAAAAGTATTCGCTTCTTCGTTTTCAGTGCCGATGTCTTTGCGTGCTGCCGATAGCATCTATCTTTCCCAAGCTCTTTAATTCGATTTTTAAACTAAAAGACTATGGTTAATAATGTGTAAGTTTTGTTCCCGACGATGCATATAAATACATAGATTTTGTAATTAGTTTTTTACGCCGCCATCAATAACGAAAAGATGTCCAATCTGTTTCGCATCTTCAGCTATTTTACCACCGGATTTAATCGCGACAGCGTTGCCCAAAGCGTTGAAGTCAACTGGAATCGTATCTTTATCAATTTGCCGGATCGCTGTGAGAGACATGCCAATGATGTGTTTGTTGTTGAAGGCAAAGCCCTGATTGAGTTGGGATAATGAACCAATTACGCGGTCAAACTTGCCATCTTCACTTACGAGCGGAAGCAATATCATCTCAAGCTTGTTCACTGTTCCATGTGTTGAAAGTCCATCAGCTACAATGACAAATGGTTTTTGTTCATTGGCGCATTGCGCAATGATTGTGCTTGGTTTGCGCTCAACACCGTTTAACCAAAGACTACTGAAAGACTTCCCCCGAAGGTCATCTCCAAACATTGCGCATATGTCACCACCAGCAAGATTAAGCGAAGCGATGTCTCCGACGAGTTCCAGCATGAAAACCGACGGCAAAATATTGCCGATATAGGCAGGCTCAAAGACATGCCGTGATGGGGCAGGGTCTTCGCCGCGTAACAAATTCCAATACTGGAAAAGTTCTCTGCTGGTTTTATGTCTCATGACTATTTTACTCGATACACAAAAATGTCTTTGTTTAATCTTAGCATATATTGCTACTTATTCGTTCAATATTGCCTAACGCGGCTGAAAACCTGTGCGTTAAGGTTAACAAATGGTTTCGCTTGCGAGATTTAAGGTGTCGTGGCAATGTGTGTTCAGGCTTCCAATATGGAAATACCAGCACCCCAAATTGACCAATATATCGGTCACCGGCCACGTGAGTTTCGTTTAAGAATTGCTCCGTGGCCTTTTTTTTATCGTAAATCTGAGATAGAGATGATAGTTATCTATCCAATTGAATTATCGGAATATTTGATGAACCAGCCGACCGAAAATACGCAGGACAACGCGCCAGCAAATCCTCCGATTTTTAACCTACCAAATGTCATTTTATTGTTTTTGCTCATCATGGTGACCGTGCAGGTCGCGCGTGATATGCTTTTATCGGATGAGCAAAATGTCTGGTTGATCATCAATGGTGCATTTATTACGCAAAGATACCTGTTTTCGTTCGCAGATCAGAATTTGGCCTATTTTACCAGCCCGATTACCTATTCCTTCATACATGGGGGTTACGGTCACCTAGCCGTAAATAGCCTATGGTTGGCAGCATTTGGCGCTGTTGTTGCCCGGCGTTTCGGCGTGTTTCGTTTCACGGTTTTTTGGGTTTTATCCGCTCTTGCGTCGGTCGCGTTTTTTGCTGCTCTTAACTGGGGGCAAGCGATACCAGTGGTGGGTGCATCAGGGGTTGTATCTGCACTTATGGGCGCGGCCGCCCGATTTGCTTTTCCCCTAGGTGGCAGATTTAATCGTGAAAAGGCGCATTTTCTGCCTCGTCAGTCGTTTTCTGATGTGCTTCAAAACAGAACAGTCCTTGTCTATCTAGGTTTTTGGTTTGTGATCAGCTTATTGCCTGCAATTGGCGTGGGCGCATCTGGCGATGCGAGCTCTATTGCTTGGGAAGCCCATATTGGTGGCTTTTTGTTCGGTTTCCTTTTCTTTAACCTATTTGACCACAAAGACTGGTAAAAGTTGCAAAATTGCCAAAAATGGCTGTACACTGTGAGTCTATCGGAAAGGGTGGTTTTCCGAGATTAAGACATTTCCCTTTTCGTAATGTCGCTGTTTGTCAGCGAGACTTGAATTTGGTCGCTATTATGAGGAGGAAGCAATGACAGTTAAACAGATCCTGGATGAAAAGGGCTATAGTGTATCGACTATGGCTGCGACCGAAACAATTGCTGAGGCTATTGATTTTCTAGCTGGTAATAAATTTGGTGCTGTTGTTGTGTCTTCCAAAGGTCAGGAAGTCGCTGGGATTCTGTCTGAGCGCGACATTGTCCGCACCATCTCAGAAAACGGTAAGGACGCAATAGACTATCCAATTTCCAAGGTAATGACCAAGAATGTGAAAACCTGTAAGGCGACTACGAGCGTTATGGAAGTCATGGAAATTATGACCAAAGGCGGTTTTCGGCATATCCCAATCGTCGATGAAGGTCGATTAAGCGGTATTATTTCCATCCGCGATGTGATTAAATATCGCATGAATGAAGTTGAGCGCGAAGCGGAAGAAATTAAAGCCTATATTGGTGCCGGCTAAGACCTATTCAGCATAAACAAGCTTTGGATCATCGGATCCAATACCTTCGACACTTCTATAGAAACAAGATTTTCGCCCTGTGTGGCAGGCAACTTTATCGCCTGTCATCTCCACTTCAATGATAACGGCATCTTGGTCACAATCTGTGTACATGGTTTTCACATATTGCATATTGCCCGAGGTTTCGCCTTTTTTCCAAAGCGCCTGACGCGATCGAGAATAATAATGCGCGATACCTGTTTCAATTGTCAGTGCTAACGCTTCAGCATTCATATGTGCGAGCATGACGATTTGGCCACCATTGGCATCCACAACAACGGACGTTACCAATCCCTTCTCATCAAATTTTGGTGTGAAAGGTCCTTCTTGTTCGAGCACTTTTTTATCGCTCGATGGTGACTGAAAGCTGATGGTCATAGTTTCTAGCTTTTGCCGATTGACGCCATAAATTTTAATTGCTCGTCTGTATTGTTTTCGTATTCACCAGTGAATGATGACGTAACGGTAACAGAGCCTTGTTTTTTAATGCCACGCATTGACATGCACATATGTTCGGCCTCGATCACAACAGCAACGCCTTTCGGTTGAAGCGCTTCTGTGATCGAATTCGATACCTGCGCAGTCATAGATTCCTGCGTTTGCAAGCGTTTTGCAAAGATGTCTATCACGCGCGCGATTTTTGACAAGCCCACAACTTTTCCGTCGGGCAGATAAGACACATGTGCTTTGCCAATGATCGGCACCATATGGTGTTCACAATGCGAAAAGAATGGAATATCGCGAATTGTGACGGCACCGGAATAGCCAGATACCTGCTCAAACGTACGACATAGCTCCTCATCCGGATCCATGTGATAGCCAGCGTAAAGCTCTTCATAGGCTTTTACTACGCGTTTAGGTGTGTCGAGCAGACCTTCACGCGCGGGATCTTCGCCGATCCAGCGAAGTAGAGTTTCAACCGCCGCTTCAGCTTCTTCGCGGGAAGGTTTTTGAACTTCACCACGCTCAGTGCTGTTGGCTAATATGTTTTTAACAATGGCGTCCATCTTCAACTCCGAAACCCTGCTATTCGACTTTTGAGTGTTGTCTACAGGGAACAAATTTAAAATATCAATTTGGTCTTTATGTGTTTTGTCTTTCCGACACAAGTCATTATATAGTAATTATATCTTGAAATTCGAGTGAATATTTTGGAAATGATATGATAGATAAAGTCTATAATGCTAAGATATTGGAATTTGCGGGAAATATATCCCATATCGGCGCCCTAGAAGACGCGGATGCTGAAGCGATAGCGCACTCAAAATTGTGTGGTTCCAAAGTAAAAATCTGGCTCAAAGTTTCCAATGGTTTGGTCACAAATTTTGGTCATGATGTAAAAGCCTGCGCTCTTGGTCAGGCGACATCATCGATTATGGCAAATCATATCATCGGTACAACACCTGATGAGTTGCGCGAAGTTCGCGATCAAATGTGGGCGATGCTTAAAGAAAATGGTGCACCGCCTGAAGGTCGGTTTGAGGATTTAAAATATCTAGAACCTGTTCGAGAATATCGCGCGCGCCATGCATCAACCATGCTAACGTTTGACGCGGTTGTGGATGCTTTAGACCAAATTGAGCATTCAAAAGTCGCTGTTTAGTCGCGGTTATGGATAAACCCATTGAAAAAAAATCTTTGTCGCGAAATTGGCAGGGGAGCTGGCCCAAAACACCTGGTCGATTGCTGGGCGTTGGTATTATCCGTCTTTATCAACTGACATTATCAGGATTTATCGGCAATTCCTGCCGGCATTTGCCAACTTGTTCTGAATATGGATATGAAGCAATTGCGCGGTATGGCTTGTGGACCGGCGGTTGGATGGCAGCCATTCGTGTCGCTAAATGCGGTCCATTTGGCACGCATGGGCATGATCCAGTGCCTGAAGAACTATCGTCTACTCACCGTTGGTGGCTGCCTTGGCGGAAATAAATATGGGCGCCAATAAGTTGGATTAGACGAGAGCTGGGCGCAAGGAAGCTTTGATATCCGTCATTCTACGGGAAATTTAGTCTTTACCTTATCAACGCCGCACGTTAAAAGCGGCCAGCTTTGAAAGCTGAATAATATCAACCACCCGCATTTGTAGGCGGGACTGGATACAGGAGCATACCCCATGGCAGACGCCATTACTCTCTCATTCCCTGATGGTTCTGAACGACAATACGATGCTGGCACAACCGGCCGTGATGTTGCAGAATCAATTTCAAAATCACTTTCTAAAAAGTCAGTTGCAATCGCTATTGATGGCGTATTGCAGGATTTGACCGATCCTATCACCAATGGCGCCGTTGAAATTATTACCCGCACAGATGACCGTGCGCTGGAACTTATTCGTCACGACGCAGCCCATGTGATGGCCGAAGCTGTGCAGGAATTATATCCTGGCACGCAAGTTACCATTGGTCCGGTTATAGAAAACGGATTTTTCTACGATTTTGCCAAAGACACACCGTTCACTCCGGAAGATCTGCCGAAAATTGAGAAGAAAATGCGCGAAATCATTGCGCGCAACGACAAATTCACCAAAGAGATCTGGTCACGTGAAGAAGCAAAACGCGTGTTTAAGGAAAAAGGTGAAGATTACAAGATCGAACTGATTGATGCGATCCCAGGTGATGAAGATCTGAAGATCTATTTCCAGGGCGATTGGTTTGATTTATGTCGCGGACCGCATATGGCGTCGACCGGTCAAATCGGCAATGCGTTTAAATTGATGAAGGTTGCAGGCGCTTATTGGCGCGGCGATTCTGAAAATGAAATGCTGACCCGGATTTATGGTACTGCATGGGCTGATCAGAAGCAGCTGGATGCGCATCTTCATATGATTGAAGAGGCGGAAAAGCGCGATCACCGCAAACTTGGCCGTGAGATGGATCTGTTCCACTTTCAAGAAGAGGGTCCCGGCGTTGTTTTCTGGCATGCAAAAGGCTGGCGTATGTTCCAGACTTTGGTCAATTATATGCGCCGCCGTCTTGATGAGCATGGCTATGATGAGGTGAATGCACCGCAAATCCTGGACAAAGCTTTGTGGGAAACATCTGGTCACTGGGGTTGGTATCGCGAAAATATGTTTGCGACCCAAACAGAAGATGATCGCGTATTTGCCATTAAGCCGATGAACTGTCCTGGTCACGTTCAAATCTTTAAGCACGGGCTCAAATCTTACCGCGAGTTGCCAATTAAAATGGCTGAGTTCGGCAATGTACACCGTTATGAGCCATCAGGTGCATTGCATGGCTTGATGCGCGTGCGTGGCTTTACGCAAGATGATGCGCATGTCTTCTGTACCGAAGAACAAATGACAGCTGAATGTCTGCGGATCAATGATTTGATCTTGTCGACCTATGCTGATTTTGGATTTGAAGAAATCACTGTAAAGCTTTCAACCCGTCCTGAAAAACGCGTTGGTAGTGATGAATCATGGGATCGCGCAGAAGAGATCATGACTAAAGTTCTTCAAACCATTGAAGAAAACTCAGAGGGCAAGATCAAAACGGGTATCCTTGAAGGTGAGGGCGCGTTTTATGGCCCGAAATTTGAGTATACCTTGCGTGATGCGATTGGTCGTGAATGGCAATGTGGTACAACGCAGGTTGATTTCAACTTACCTGAGCGTTTTGGCGCATTCTATATTGATAGCGATTCTGAAAAACGCCAGCCTGTGATGATCCACCGGGCGATTTGTGGCTCGATGGAGCGTTTCTTGGGCATTCTTATTGAGAGTTTTGCCGGACACATGCCGCTTTGGTTTGCACCTTTACAGGTCGTTGTTGCGACCATTACATCTGAAGCTGAAGAATATGCTTTAGAAGTTGCAAAGGAACTTAAGGCGGCTGGCTTGCATGTTGATGCTGATTTCAGAAATGAAAAGATCAACTACAAGGTCCGCGAACATTCGGTGACAAAGGTTCCTGTGATCATTGTATGTGGTCGACGCGAAGCCGAAGAGCGCACCGTAAATATTCGTCGTTTGGGCAGTCGCGATCAGACGCCGATGTCTTTGGAAGAAGCTGTCAGCTCCTTAAAACTTGAAGCAACACCACCTGATTTGCTGAGAAAAATGGCTGATTAATTCAGGTTTGAACATGACAATCCCGCTTGTGACGTTTTATCGTTCAGGCGGGATTTTTAATTTGCGAGCAGCACTTCAACATCAGAATTTCTGCCCGGGGAAACGTGAAAGTCCAAGGGATATTCATTGTCCTGATGGAGCGCGATGACTGTGTAATCCCCCTCTGAAAGAACCAATCTGGGAAAAGCTCCAACCATCTCGCCGATAATATCACCGGATGATGAATATACCGACCACGCGGTATCAGCGATACCTTCGCCACCTTCTTTAGATACGAGTTTAAAGGTTACTTCGGCTGCTCGGTGGTTCATGAGAACTTCGGTGAGTTTTCCTTTTTCCACGCGCACATCTGCTCGCGTTACCGCATTCACATCGCCATATTTGGACACAACGTGGTAGGTGCCTTCGTTTAATCTGACAATGAGATTTGGCTTGACGAATTCTAAGATCAATTGCCGATCTGTGTCTGCAACAGCGTCTTGTTCGCCGCTATAAATGGAAAAGTTCAAAAGTGCTGGAGATAAACGTGTGTTGCTGCCAGACGCCGCTTTGAGAATGATGCCGCCTGCATCCAGGATGAATTTCTGAGGGGGAACTTCAGCGTCGGGTGTCACCGAAAGCTTCTTTGTGACACTGGCGCGGCCAAAGGCAACGTGGACAAAATAATCGCCGGGCTCAAAGTCCATTGATGTTGATCCACCTTCCGCGGCGGCGATTAATCTGAGTTTACCTTCTTCATCTGGCGTTGGATCAAAGACCCGCCAAATGAGGCCCGTTTGAATGGGTGCGCCTTCCTCCAAGAGAACGGCTTCAAGGGCAACAGTGATGGCGGTTGCTGAATTTTGCGCTGGATTTTCCGTCGGTGTGAAATCCTGCAGTCCTGGCAATTGAATATCAGGTTGTTGCTCGACCGTAAAATTATTCTGTGCGTGCACATTGGTTGATAATGCGATGGCTATTATTCCCATCCATAACCAGGTTTTAAGTCTCAAAATCATAACCCACACGCTTATTGATCGTCTCAATGTTCTTTTAACATCAGAAACTCTTTGATGGAAATCATATAATTCTCAAAATAGTGGCTGGAATTAGATGGTTGAGTTGACTATCTATTTTGAAAAGTAATTTGATCGAATTGGGGCAGATATTTTGTTTTATAACAGCAACGAAAATCAGCATGGGCTTGCACATGATCCATTCAAAGCAATTGTTGCGCCCAGACCCATTGGTTGGATCGGAAGTAAGGGAGCAGATGGTAGCTTAAATTTGGCGCCTTATTCCTTTTTCAATGCAATCGCTGATGATCCCAAATTGGTCATGTTTGCATCAGGTGGCAAAAAAGACAGTGTTCGAAATTGCGAGGAAACCGGAGTGTTTAGCGTCAACATGGTCGGGTTTTCCCAAGTGGATGCGATGAACCAAAGTTCTGCTCCCTATGATCATGGTGTCGATGAATTTGAAAAGTCGGGCCTCACATCGCGTCAATGTGAGTTGATTGATGCGCCGCTCGTTGTTGGGGCATTTGCAGTTTTGGAATGTAAAGTGACGGATATTATAAGACCAAAAACAATTGATGGTGAGCATCCAGGCGCATATTTGGTCACCGGTCAGGTGATGGGCATTCATATCCAAGATGATGTCATTGTGGATGGCCGCATAAGTGCTGATAAAACCCAAACCGTATCCCGCCTTGGATATATGGATTATGCGGTGGTTAAAGATGTTTTTGAAATCAAGCGCCCAAAACTCTAAAAAACTGACGTCCAATAAATTTCCAATCTTCAAAGATTGATAAACATGATGAACGGATCGTAAACCTTTTGCCGATAGGCTCTTTCCAACTTGGACATACCAGCTTGGAATGAGTCGTAAATAATGATCATCAAAGAGTTTCTACAATGGACCGTAAATTCTGATACGAAATCCCGCGTGATGGCGGTGAGAGCGCTCTGCGAAGCTTATATTTCAGGTCAGTTTACACCCGAAGAAATGCATGCGGCAGAAGGTTCCATGGCATTGTTGTTGGAGGATCTATCTCCTTCCGTCCGTAAAGAAATGGCAAGTGTTTTAGCTCATTCTGTTAACGTTCCTACCATGATCATAAATGCTTTGGCGCAAGACCAAATTGAAGTTGGCGCACCTGTTTTAGCCTTTTCGCCGCTGCTCAGCGACAATAGTTTGGTCGATCTCATCGCGAAAGGCGACTTTGCGCAACAATTCATCATCGCCAAGCGCGATTATCTAAGCGCGTCCGTATGCGCGGCTTTGGTCGAAGTCGGCGATAAAGAGGCGGTTCTTGCACTGCTTGATAATCCCAATGCGCATATCGCGAAGCTGTCCATTTCCCGACTTGCTGAACGTTTCGGGTATTATGGTCCAATCCGAAGTCAATTGCTGGGACGCGGTGATCTGCCATCAGACACCCGCCATAAATTAGTGGAAGAGCTTTCCAACACATTTGCAAATTCACCGCTTGTTGGTGCGCTTATGGGCAAAGATCGTCTGGAAAATGTCACCAAAGATGCATGTTTTCACGCAACGATTTCGCTAGCCGAAACAGCACATGGCGATGATATGTTGGCCCTTGTTGAGCATTTGCGCATTTCCGGCAAATTGACCCCAGCATTTTTAATGCATGTTCTGACGATTGGGAATGTCGATTTCTTCGCGACGATTATTGAGAAACTGTCTGGCAAACCAATTTCGCGTATTCGCGCAATATTGGGTGATGGTCATAGTTCAGTCGTCAATGCACTTTATGTGTCTGCTGGTTTGAGCTCGGATATTTGTCCAGCATTTGTGAGCGCGACTTTATTGTGGCGCAAGGCTTCATCGAACAATGATCATATGTCTGGGGATCAGATCACAGAATGTTTGATGGAAGAATATTATGATGAATTACATCAAGATACGGCCATTGCTGAGCTGTTGATGATGCTTGAAAATATCCAGTTTACGCAGCGCCGCAAATTGGCCAAGCAATTTGCATTGTCTTTGACATCTGAAGCGGCTTAAACCGCTTAGATATCCAAATTGTCAACGAATTCAGCGTTATCCTGAATAAATCTAAAGCGCGCTTCGGGCTTTGTACCCATCAGATCATCAACGGCTTTGTTGGTGTTTTCGATAATCACATCGTCGATCTCAACCTTGAGCAATGTGCGTTTGCCCGGCAGCATGGTTGTTTCTTTCAACTGCGCTGGCAACATTTCGCCCAAACCTTTAAAACGTCCGATCTCGACTTTACCGCGCCCTTTGAACTCGGTTTCTAAAAGCTCAGCTCTATGCGCATCATCGCGTGCGTAAAGCGTTTTACCACCCTGCGAAATCCGGTAGAGTGGGGGAACTGCGAGGTATAAATGGCCTTCGCGAATGAGCTGCGGCATTTCTTGATAGAAGAATGTGATCAACAATGACGCAATATGTGCTCCGTCTACATCGGCATCAGTCATGATGATGATGCGATCGTAGCGAAGGTCATTTTCATGATATTTCGAACGTGTTCCGCAGCCGAGCGCTTGAATAAGATCAGCAAGCTGCTGGTTAGCGGTAATTTTTTCACGACCTGCACTGGCCACATTCAAGATTTTTCCTCGTAAGGGCAGGATAGCCTGATTTTTACGATTTCGGGCCTGTTTTGCCGATCCGCCCGCTGAATCACCCTCCACGATGAAGAGTTCCGCACCTTCAGAGGTGTTTTGGCTACAATCAGCGAGTTTACCAGGAAGGCGGAGTTTCCGAACAGCAGACTTGCGATTGACTTCTTTTTCCTTGCGACGACGTAAACGTTCTTCAGAGCGCTCAACGACCCATTCGAGTAGTTTAGCTGCTTCTTGCGGGGAATCTGCCAGGAAGTGGTCAAAAGCATCGCGCAATCCATTTTCGACAATGCGTTGTGCTTCGACCGTTGCAAGTTTGTCTTTCGTCTGGCCGACAAATTCAGGTTCACGGATATAGACCGACAACATGCCGATCGCAGAGATCATCACATCATCAGTTGTAATCTGCGCTGCTTTTTTATTACCTGTGAGCTCACCATAGGCTTTGAGTCCGCGGGTGAGCGCAATTCGAAATCCGGCTTCATGTGTGCCGCCATTTCGGGTCGGGATGGTGTTACAATAAGATTCAACCGAGCTATCACCGGCATGCCATGCAACTGCCCATTCCAGCGAGCCGTGACCACCTGTGCGTTCGCTCTTGCCTGAGAATATATCACGGCAAACACGATGGTTTTTACCCAAAGTATGCTCAAGATAATCTTTAAGGCCACCCGGATAATGGAATTTGTCTTTGGCAGGGACGGGGCCGCCTTCTTCAAGTAGAGATGGCGCGCAGATCCAGCGAACTTCAACACCGCCGAATAGATACGCCTTTGACTGAGCCATTTTATAAAGACGCGCAGGATCAAATTTAACATCATCGCCAAAGATTTGCGCATCAGCATGGAAACAAACTTTTGTGCCACGACGATTATGTACTTCGCCGAGCTCTTCAAGCCCACCTTGTGGCAAACCGCGAGAGAAACGCTGGCGATAAAGGCGTTTATCGCGGGCAACTTCCACATACATGTCGTCAGACAGAGCGTTCACCACAGAGATACCCACACCGTGAAGACCGCCAGATGTTTCGTAGACTGAGCTGTTAAATTTACCACCTGCATGGAGCTTGGTCAGAACGACTTCAAGGGTTGAAAGGCCTTCATCGGCATATTGGGGATGGATATCGACCGGGATGCCGCGGCCGTTATCAGTGACAGAAATATAGCCATTTTCATCTAATTCAATTTCGATAAAACTCGCATGTCCAGCAACGGCCTCATCCATGGAGTTATCGATGATCTCTGCAAAAAGGTGATGCAGCGCGTTAACATCTGTGCCGCCGATATACATGCCGGGACGGAGGCGAACTGGCTCCAGGCCTTCCAGCACTTCAATCGCATTAGCGCCATATTCGCCATCACCTTGCGGTTTAGTGGCTGGCTTTTTTGCTGCTGGTTTGGGTGCTGAAGGCGGGGTAGCAGCTGGCTTTACAGGTGCAGAGGGCGCACTTGTTTCCAAATTTGTCGCTTTATTATTGTCTCTTGTTTCTGGTGCTGGCGTTGAGCTGCCAAATCCAGAAAATAGATCATTTGAATCATCCATAAATTCTTGCCGCAATTAACCTGTTCGAATCACTTATTTACCGTCATAATGTAACGAAATTAGGGAGCCTTGTCCGCGTGTACTCTTCATTTACATCTCGTTATAGGCATTTTTTCTTGTGCGGAGCGTTATTATGCGTCGCTCTTGGTTCACTCTTTGTCCCATTTAAAGCGCAGGCGCTGGAAATCAAACCATTTAAGGATAAGTTGTTTGCTTATCCGCAAATTTTGGAATCGCGCGACAATGGCGATTACTTGCTGGTAAAATACGACAAAGAAGTGGATTTGCATGGTCGGGATCAAATTCCCATTCGCCGTGTGAAGAACAAATATGTCAAAGGCGGACTTCGACGCCATACAACTTCGCAAGAGTTTGAGTTTGAGGGCCGCAATATTGAAATCAGCTTTGTTGCGCGAAAAGGTGCACCGAAATTCACTGTGATCTTCATTCACGGGGCCAAGGGTGATCGTCGTCTTGGGATGAAAGACTATACTTTTGGCGGCAATTTTAATCGTCTGAAAAATATAGCGTTACAAAATGGCGGACTTTATATGACGCAGACCGTCAGAGAGTTCTCAAAAGAGGGTGTGGCAGATGCGCGTGCGCTAGTAAGATATCTGCATGATGTGAAAAAGGCGCCCAATATCATTATGGTATGTGCTTCCATGGGTGGGCAGATTTGCAACAAAATGGCACATAATCACAATGATGTCGCGCGTTTGAGCGGTATTGTTTTACTTGGAGCAATCCCAGATCGCAATTTGCTTCGATCACATGCGATTACTGTGGGTTTGCCGATTGTGATTGCCCATGGCAATGATGACACCGTTTATCCTTGGTCTATTCAGCAAGAAATCTACAACTCAATCAAACGGCGTGAATCACGTTATCCAATTCAGCTGATTTTGTTCGATACTGGACGGCATGGAACACCGATCCGCATGATTGATTGGCGAAAGACGCTTAATTGGCTCTTTCGACGTTCATAAAATGCGAATAATTGACTTAAGAGCTTCTTAACTACATCAGCCAAAATCCCTGTAATTTGGCGTCTTGGTAACAAAATTTCATCGGACAAATGGTATGTTTTCAGTGGGGTAAACTGAGGACGATTATCATGGACGCTAAATCCAATATCAAACATACACCACTTTGTGTGGACTTGGATGGAAGCTTGATTGCGAGCGACACGCTATGGGAAGGTCTCGTTGCGCTGCTCATGCAAAAACCGTTGATGATCTTTCAGGTTTTTAGCTGGCTACTTGCTGGCAAGGCCGTTTTGAAGAAAAACGTCGCCAAGTATACAGATCGCTCTGCAGAAGATTGGCCCGTTCGCGAAGAAGTGGTTGACTATATCAATCTCGCTAGATCACAAGGTCGCAAAGTTTATCTCGTCACAGGCGCGGCTGAAAAAACCGCACTGGAATTATCAAACCATTTGGGCTTGTTTGACGGTGTATATCACAGCAGTGAAAATCTGAACCTGACGTCAACACGCAAACGCGATAGGCTCGTCGATGAGTTTGGAGATGGTGGTTTTGACTATATTGGCAATAGTTCTGATGATATTGCCGTATTCGACAGTGCTCGCAAAGGTATTGTGGTTGCACCTGACCGTGTAGCGAGAAACTGGCAAAAACAAAATCAGTCTGAAGAGGTATATACAAAGCCATCCGGGATTAAGACGATACTCAAAGCCATCCGGGTTCACCAATGGCTTAAAAATGTGCTGATTGCTGTGCCTTTGTTTTTAAATCATACAGTATTTGATATGGATGCTGTCTTGGCAGCTGTTATCGCGTTTTTCTCTTTCAGTTTCTTTGCCTCCTCGGTTTATATCGTCAATGATCTGTCTGATTTAAAGGCTGATCGCGCGCATCCGACAAAGCGTAAGCGTCCGTTGGCGAGTGGAGCCATTTCAATTCCGCATGCCGCGCTTTTGTGGGTCGGTTTGTTCTCAGTATCGGCGTTTTTAGCCACGCTTTTGCCGATTGAATTCTTTTATGTGATGGTTCTTTACGCCGTTGTCACCACAGCCTACACATTCGTACTGAAACGCAAATTGCTGGTTGATGTATTCACGCTTGCTGGCCTCTATACGATCCGCATTATTGCTGGCGCGTTTGCTACAAGCAGTCCTTTGTCGTTTTGGCTATTGGCATTCTCGATCTTCTTCTTCCTGTCACTCGCACTTGTCAAACGCTATGTCGAATTGGCAGAAGGTGAGCAGGGCGATGACGCAAAACTTCTTGGTCGTGGTTATTTTGGACTTGATACAGCCATGCTGGCGCAGGGTGGGGTTTCTGCCGCTTTTACATCCGCAATGGTTCTGGCGCTTTATATTAACAGCCCGGAATTCAGCGAAATGTATGACAATCCGTGGGTCTTGTGGCCGCTAGTGCCGATTATTTTATATATGCTTTTGCGTATCTGGATATTGGCGGGTCGTGGTCAGGTTCACGAAGATCCAGTGGTGTTTATTATGCGCGATTGGCGCAGCCAATTAACGATGGTTGCCGGTGGTGTGCTCATCCTGGGAGCCATGTTGTAATATGCATGTCCAAAGCCACGATAATGACCTTCAAAGCTGGGGGCGTATTGAACGTTTGAAGCGAACCATTACTGGGCGCGAAGTATTGCGGAATACAAATGCACCGGTTTTGCCATTTGGCAATGGACGTTCCTATGGTGATTCTTGTCATAGTGATGGCGGTGTGTTGATCGATACTCGGTCAAATGCACGGATCCATAGTTTTGACCCACAAACCGGAATCTTGGAAGCAGATGCTGGCGTATTGCTGGTTGATATTCTCCAGCAAGTTATCCCGCATGGATATTTTTTGGTGGTCACGCCAGGCACCTCCTATATCACAATAGGTGGCGCAATAGCCAATGACGTGCATGGCAAGAACCATCATGTCAAAGGAACATTTGGTCATTACGTTCAATCATTTACGCTGCTCAGATCAGATTCTGATTCAGTTTTTACATGCTCTCGCGATGAAAATGTGGACTTATTTGCTGCGACCGTAGGCGGCATGGGTTTGACCGGCGTTATCGAGACAGTTTGTCTACGATTGATGAAAGTCTCATCACCGGACATTCAGCAAAAGTCGATTCGATTCAATCATTTGGATGATTATTTTGATATCTGTGATGAAATGGATCAGCGCCATGAATATTCAGTCGCTTGGATCGATCAGCTAACATCGGGTCAGAACTTTGGACGCGGTGTTTTAATGGCTGGTGATCATGCCGAATTGGGTGAGGGTGGTCGTATACTGCCTAAACCGGCCAAACTATCAGTGCCATTTACACCGCCCATAAATCTTATCAACAAATATAGCCTTTCAGCTTTTAATGCTGCTTACTTTCATAAAGCGAAGGCAGGTACGCATGAAAGCATAGCGCCGTGGCAGGGCTATTTTTATCCGCTGGATGCGATCAAGGGTTGGAATAAATTATATGGTCCAAAGGGCTTGTTTCAGCATCAATCAGTTTATCCGCTGGTAGGTGGGCGAGAGACAACTATCAAACTTTTGGAATGCGCCAAACGCCACGATCATGCGTCGTTTTTAACGGTGCTCAAACGGTTCGGTACCAAGAAGTCAGTTGGATTGTTTTCTTTTCCGCGTGAAGGTTTCACCCTCACTTTGGATTTTGCCAATCAAGGTGCGCGCACGCTTAAATTCTTGCGTGAACTTGATGAGATTACGGTTGAAGCCGGTGGTGCAGTTAATCCTTACAAAGATCAACGCATGGCACCGGATATTTTCGAAGCATCATTTCCCGATTGGGAACGCTTGGAAAACCATCGCGATCCAAAATTCATGTCCAATTTTTGGCAACGAACTGCAATGCAATTGAATGTAAGTGTGCCAGCGTGAAACTCGATACAATTTTAAACAAATTGTACTGCGCTGCTGAACCTGAAATTCATTTGTTTTTGTTACACAAGTTTTGGAACGAAAATTCTGGGACGAAATTATGAAGTTTATTTGGTTTATCTTATTCACGGTCTTAACCAATGCTGCTGCGCAATTAATGTTGAAGCAGGGCATGACGATGGTTGGACCACTCAACATTACGGCAGAAAACGCAATCATCCGCGTGTTTCAAATTCTGTTTCAGCCGTGGGTCTTTGCGGGGCTTGTGGTCTTTGTCATCTCCATGGTGTCGCATTTATTTGTGCTGACCAAAGTTGAACTATCATTTGCTTATCCATTTATTTCGCTGGCCTTTGTGACCGTTACAGTCTTCGCTGTTGTGTTCTTCGGGGAAGAAATCAACCAATGGCGTATTTTGGGCATTGCGCTCATCTGTTTGGGGACATTTTTCGTCGCAAAGTCAGACACATCTGAAAAACAAACCCTCGCTCAAGAGGTGGTTGAAGAACAACAAATCGGGTTGAACCCTGATACTGCAGGAAGGTCGTAATTATGAAGCATATTATCTTTGGTGGGGATGGCTTTGTTGGCTCGCATTTAGCGCCAAAGCTATTAGATGATGGACAGGAAGTTGTTGTTGTCGATATCAAGAATAGCGGACACAAACATTATAAAGATGTTCAGTTTGTTGAGTTAGATATCACGCAGGCTGATAAGTTTTCAAAAGTCGAAATTGCTGCAGATGACGTGGTTTACAATATGGCAGCGACCATGTTGTCACCTTTGCAGATCCGATCAAAACGTTATGACTTTTTCTGGCCGGTGAACTTTCACGGTGCTGGCAACATTATGAAATCCATGGACAAAGCTGGTGCGTCGAAACTGGTTCAGTTCACCACAGATATGGTCTATGGCCATACAGTTGTTAGCCCACAAACTGAGGATCACCCAATTGCGCCACTTGGTGAATATGGTGCGTCTAAATGGGCAACAGAACAAGCTTGTCATGATTGGCGCGAGAAGGGCATGGATATTTCTATTTTCCGCCCGCGCTTGATTATCGGACCTGGTCGTTTGGGGATTTTGGAAAAGCTCTTCAAGCTGATTGATTTGAATTTGCCAGTTCCGATGATTGGCTCAGGTAAAGCACCTTATCAGTTTATTTCTGTTTATGATTGCGCTGAAGCTGCACGCTTGGCCTGGAAAGCAGATTTCCCGAATGATGCTTATAATCTGGGGTCATCAAACCCGCCATCTGTGCGTCAATTATTGGGCGGCTTGATTAAGCATGCGAACTCAAAATCATTCTTGCTGCCAACACCTGGCTTTGCGGTGAAGAAGACGTTGGCGTTGCTTGATCTCATGAATATGCCGATCATGGATCCAGAGCAATATTTGATCGCTGATGAGATGTGCGTTCGTGAAACGGGTCGCGCAAAAGAAGCTATGGGTTTTGTGCCGCAATATAACGATATGGATATGCTGATCGCAGCTTATGACGAATATCGCGGCAATATTGCGCAAAGCACGTCACAAAAATTAAACGCAGTTCCTGCTGAATAATAGCCAGCTGAAAATTAGATTGGAAACGAGTATGTTAAACGCAGTTAAAGAAGAAATTTCAGCAGATGTGGAATTTGCACCGGTGGATGTGAAAGTTAAACGTCCGAATTTGCTGACGGTTGATGATGCCAAACAAATGGATCTCGCCGATATGACGGAATTTTTCAAAGATCACGTCAATCCGGGTCAATTGCACTTTATGAAGCTGCTTGGCTTCCATAAGGTGAAGATTGAAAGCGCTGAGGGCATGGTTTATCGCGATCAAAATGGCCGTGAGATCCTTGATTTCTTTGGTGGATTTGGCTCGCTTGCATTTGGTCACAACCATCCACGTATCTTGGATGCACGTAAGACTTTCCAAGATGAAAAACGTCATGAAATCGCAATGGCTTTTCTATCGCAATATAACGCGGCCTTGGCGAAAAACTTGGCGGAAATCGCACCTGGTGACTTGAATATAGTGTTTTTGGGCTCTTCTGGCTCTGAAGCCATGGAAGCAGCGGTGAAGGTGGCTGAACGTGCAGCAGGTCCAAAAAAATCGAAAATTGTTTATGCCGAGAATTCATTCCACGGCAAAACCAAAGGTGTTTTATCCGTCACAGATTCACCGCTTTATAAAGGTGAGTTCAAGCTGGTTGAAAACACAGTCCGCGTACCATTTGCAGATATTGATGCTATTCGAAATGCATTTGAAAGCGATCCGGAAATTGGCGTTATTGTGCTCGAAACCATCCAAGGTGGTGGCGGCATTATCAAAGCTGAACCTGAATTCTGGCAAGAGCTTCGCGCTTTATGTGACAAACACGGGGTGCTTTGGGTTGCCGACGAAGTACAATGCGGTATGGGCCGTTCGGGGCAGTTCTTTGCCTTTGAATACGCTAATGTGGTTCCGGATGTGACTGCGCTGGCGAAATCGCTTGGCGGTGGTAAGTGCGCCATGGCAGCGATGATCGCAACAACAGATGTTTATATGAAGGCCTATGGTACGCCAAAGACAGCTCTAATCCACGGTCAGGCAACATTTGGCGGTATTGGCGAAGCTTGTGTGACGTCGATTGAAGGTTTGAATATCCTGTATGATGAGAACTTGATCGAGAATGCAGCTCAAACAGGTGCATATCTTCTACAACGCCTTGAAAAGCTGCAAGAAAAATATCCAAAACTGATCAAAGAAGTGCGTGGCCAAGGGCTAATGGTTGGCCTTGAATTCCATGACTTTAGCCAGACTTTGCCAATGGTTCTGCGTCCAGTTGTTTCCGTTCTGGATGAAAAGCTGAAAGGTTCGCTCTCTGGCTTTATCGGATCGCTCATGCTTCGTGATTACGACGTCTTGGTGGCATTTACCGAATATAATCGAAATGTCATTCGTCTTGAGCCACCATTGATCTGTGAGCAACGTCATGTTGATCAGTTCATCTCAGCGCTCGATGATCTTTTGGGGCGCGGCATTGTCCGGATCGTCAAAGACTTTGTCGCCAGCCAGGTGAAATAAATCCTGCGATTTTAAGAATTATCAGATGGAGCGCTCTCGGTTTGTTCGACCGGGCGCGCTTTTTTGATATAGGCGTCATAACAATCATTGAGACGAATGCGCTTATGATTAACATCAATGGCCGGTTTATAAATCTGATAGATCTCTTCAACGGTGAAGAGAATGGGGCAGGTTGACCGTAAGATGATGTCTGCACTTTGAACAGAGTTTGATACCTCCTCACTCATTCCACTCAATGTTCGACCTGAATCCGCACCAATCTGCACATATTTCGGTGCGTTTCGGTTCATCAAAAACGGGAAGGGATTTGTGAAGTCGAGTGTTAGGATCGTGTCGAATTTCACATCATTTTCCGCTTCGTAATCGTAGATGGATTGGATGGCTTCATCCATTAAGTGATACCACAGGATCTGGAAATCCGGCTCCGAGAAGATGATCGAACCTGGCAGCACTTCATGTTCGGAAAGTTTGCCCAATTGCCATTTGCCTTTGACGTAAAACTCTTTAATCGGCTCAATGCGCTCAAGGAAAATATCTTTGGCGGAAACATTGCCCAAAATACCAAGATGTTCGTGCTCAAGCGCATCGTAGGTGGGTGCAACAGCGACAGTTCTAAGTGCCTTATGAGTGATCTTGGTGAAGGTTGGCAGCACTGTTGCCATTGCTAGAACAATGACGAATAGATTTGGTAGTCGTTCAGGTGTTGAACGGAAATATAAGATCATCAATACGACCGGCCAAAGCATGATAAAGGCTTGCGAACCGGTATTTTGTGTCTCGTAGAAAATACCTGCGATCAATACAAAGCCCAATGCCAGATAATCGTGGCTGATTAAGCCGGTAAATTTATGCCAGTACGGTCTAAAAACCGGAGTTGGTTCCGGTCGGGTGCGGGTGCCAAAGATATCAGTGAAGAACAGCGCTAGTATTGTTAGCCCTGCTGCAAACACCACATCCATGCGCTGTGAGAACACGGTTAGAAATTTAGGCAACAAACTGGATTGGTTGGACTGTGCCAATTCCCAAATACTCATAAGGTAACTGGTGATGATGCCCGTTTGAAATTCCAGTCCAACAAGTGCGAGCGCAAACATAACAAGCGCGATGAGTATCGCCATCGGCGCAACGAGGCCTGCGAGAAAGCCAAAGCCAACAATGATGAGTGCCGCTGCAAAAGCCGTGATCTTACCTAGGATGAGCGCAATTCCACATAAAGCGAGCAGAAGTGCTTGAACGAATGGATTGCGGATAAAGAACACGGCTGCAGTGGTGATGTAGAGTAGGAGGGCGCCGTGGCGATTATAGTGCCCAAACCCATCTATGCCGGGGAAGGGGAAGAAATCAACCGTGCCAAATGGTGCTGCTGCAAAAACCAAGAATGGCAATAGTAATCCAAGCGCAAGCTTTAGTGATCTCCGGCTGACCATCCAACTTATGATCAGCATGAGCGGTGCCGTGACAATTAATTGTGACCAATGAATGACTAATACGGGATGACCATTTGGAAAATAGTTATGAACTAGCGTAGCAAGCCAATAATTGAGCGGACCAACAGGCGTGTTGAAATCAACGGATGGAAGTTGACCAAGATTAATGCGGTGAATAGCGTCGAAATAGATATTGGTGTCCCAATACATTGGACCAATCGGCACCGCAAATTCGAGCATTAAAACATAGACCATGGCGGCAATTGGAGCTGCCATGATGATCAAAATGATCAACATGTTCAAAAGTAATGGCGTTTTTGATCTGACCGGATCAAATGATTCATTTGCCGTTAAAAGTTTCAAATCCTAGTCCCCGTGTCATCATTTGACCTAATGATTGAAAATACCGCTGGGAAAGACTAAGCGATTTGCGGTGAAAGAAAAACCCCTTCACAAAAAAACCCCGGTCTTGCGACCGGGGTTCTTATATTTAGCAATAATGCTAAATTATGCAGAATAGTACATATCGAACTCAACTGGGTGAGGTGTGTGCTCAAGACGGATAACTTCTTCCATCTTCAACTCGATATATGCATCGATTTGATCATCATCAAATACGCCACCAGCAGTTAGGAACTTACGATCTTTGTTAAGGGCTTCAAGAGCTTCACGCAATGAACCACAAACAGTTGGGATCTTTTTAAGTTCTTTAGCAGGAAGATCGTAAAGATCTTTATCCATAGCTTTACCTGGGTGAAGCTTGTTTTTGATGCCGTCAAGACCAGCCATAAGCATTGCAGCAAATGCAAGATATGGGTTAGCCATTGGATCAGGGAAACGAACTTCTACGCGTTTTGATTTTGGTGAAGAACCAAATGGGATACGGCAAGAAGCTGAGCGGTTACGTGCAGAATATGCAAGTAGCACTGGCGCTTCGTAGCCAGGAACCAAACGCTTGTATGAGTTTGTTGATGGGTTTGTGAATGCGTTAAGCGCTTTAGCGTGCTTAATGATACCACCAATGTAGAACAAACATGTCTCAGAAAGACCAGCATATTCATCACCAGCAAATGTTGGCTTACCGTCTTTCCAGATAGACTGGTGAACGTGCATGCCAGTACCGTTATCGCCATAAACTGGCTTAGGCATAAATGTTGCAGTTTTGCCGTAAGCGTTTGCAACTTGCTGAACCACATATTTGTAGATCTGAACTTTATCAGCATTGCGTGTCATTTCATCGAACATAATGCCGAGTTCGTGTTGAGCTGCAGCCACTTCGTGGTGATGCTTTTCAACTTTAACACCCATTTCTTTCATCACAGTCAGCATTTCAGAACGCATGTCTTGCTCAGAATCAACCGGTGGTACTGGGAAGTAACCGCCTTTTGTACGAGGACGGTGACCAAGGTTACCAGTGTCGTAGTCTGTGTCTGTGTTTGAAGGTAGTTCAACAGAATCTAGTTCGAAACCAGTTTTGTATGGATCTGAAGAGAATTTAACGTCGTCAAATACGAAAAACTCTGGCTCTGGACCAACATAAACAGTGTCACCAACACCTGAAGCTTGCATGTAAGCTTCAGCTTTTTTCGCAATTGAACGTGGGTCACGGTTGTAACCTTCACCAGTTATCGGATCAAGAATGTCACAAGTGATTGCAATTGTTGACTGTGCGAAGAAAGGATCAACGTGGCATGTAGCGCAATCTGGCATAAGAACCATGTCAGATTCGTTAATTGCTTTCCAACCTGCGATGGAAGAACCGTCAAACATAACGCCATCAGCAAACATGTCTTCGTCGACAACATCTGCGTCCATTGTTACGTGTTGCATTTTACCGCGTGGATCTGAAAAACGCAGATCAACGAA
>JAEPMD010000014.1:53877-103668 GCA_017644105.1 Rhizobiaceae bacterium
ATGTCTTCTTCTTTTATTTGCTTCAGAATGTCTTTAGCAGTCGTCATTATAGAATTCCCTAAAGTTAGTGATGACGAAAATTTGGCCGCGGTTGCGACCCGTGATTTATATTTGCTTAAACAGCGTCTGGACCAGTTTCGCCAGTACGGATACGAATTACTTCATCCACTTGCGATACAAAAATCTTACCATCGCCAATTCGACCCGTCTGAGCCGCATTTTTGATAGCATCAATTGCCTGTTCTACATTGTCTTCAGCGAGTACGACTTCAACCTTTACCTTAGGTAAAAAATCTACGACGTATTCTGCGCCACGATAAAGCTCAGTGTGACCTTTTTGACGGCCAAAACCTTTGGCTTCGGTGACTGTGATACCTTGCAAGCCGACTTCCTGAAGAGCTTCCTTCACTTCGTCCAACTTGAAGGGTTTTATAATCGCTTCGATTTTCTTCATGAGAAAATTTTCTCCGCTTTTCCCAGTTGCAGCGCGCTTGTGCACGCTTCAATTTTTTATTAAGCACATGCCGTGCCAAATTAGTAGACAAAACTAAGATTTTTTCAAAAATCGACAATTTTTCAAAAAAATCCACGTTTTTCGGGATAAAAATCTTCAAAACGAATCAAAAAAAATCGGAAAGACGTAAATTGAGGCAAAAAATGTCGCAAATTGGAGGCTTAGCTGTATGAGTTGGTTTTCTGTAATTGATTAAAAAATATGCAAAAGACTAAAAAATAATCACCCAATAAAATTTGGGGATTAAAAAAGTGCCCAATACTTAATCACTCATCATTTTATTAAAACGCGCCACAACTTCATCGGATGATACATCCTCGACATTTGTTGCAACGTGCCAGATATGTCCAAATGGATCACTAAACTTGGCCGATTTGTCGCCATGGAATTGGAGTTGTAGCGGAGATAAGACTTCGCAGCCTTCTTGCTGTAATTTCGGCAACAAATCATCAACATTGTCGACATAGATATTGAGCGATATTGGCGAGCCTCCAAGTGATATGGGGGACAAAACGCCAGAATCTGGAAATTCATCGCTGATCATAATTCGGCAATCGCCAATCATCATTTCACAATGCATTATAATGCCATCTGGGCCTGCAAGACGATAATCTTCCTCAGCGCCAAAGTGCTTCTTGTAAAAATCAACGGCATGACCAGCATCGCGACACACAAGATAGGCGGAAACTTTATTATAACCTTTGCGCATGTTTACTCAGCCGCGTCTTGCGTTTTGTTGCGACGATAAAGAAGTTCTTTGAGGAATTGCCCTGTATAGGACTTTTCGATCTCTGCTACATCTTCGGGCGTTCCTGTTGCAACGACATCACCGCCGCCATCGCCACCTTCGGGCCCAATATCGATGATCCAGTCTGCGCTTTTGATCACTTCTAAGTTATGTTCAATCACGACGACCGAGTTTCCTTGATCGATAAGTTCCTGCAAAACTTCCAAAAGTTTTGCCACATCATGGAAATGGAGCCCGGTGGTCGGTTCATCTAATATATATAATGTCTTGCCGGTTGAGCGTTTAGAGAGCTCTTTGGCGAGCTTAACCCGCTGCGCTTCACCGCCTGAGAGCGTGTTGGCTTGTTGACCGACTTTTATATAACCCAGTCCAACTCGGTTGAGCGTGACCAACTTGTCGCGCACGGCTGGGACAGCATCGAAGAAGACACAGCCTTCTTCAACGGTCATATCCAATACATCGGCAATAGATTTACCTTTAAATGTTACTTCCAGCGTTTCACGGTTATAGCGTTTTCCGTGACATACATCACAAGTGACATAAACATCAGGCAGGAAGTGCATCTCAATTTTGATAACACCATCACCCTGACAAGCTTCGCAACGTCCGCCTTTCACATTGAATGAAAAACGTCCGGGTTGATAACCACGGGTTTTCGCTTCCGGTAGTCCGGAGAACCATTCACGAATTGGCGTAAAGGCACCGGTATATGTCGCAGGGTTTGAACGTGGTGTACGCCCAATTGGCGATTGATCGATGTCGATCACCTTATCGACAAATTCTAAACCCTCAATACGTTCATGCGGGGCAGGGTTATCGCGCGCACCCATAATGCGGCGCGCAGCAGCTTTATATAATGTCTCGATCAGGAATGTGGATTTACCGCCGCCTGATACACCCGTGACTGCTGTGAACACACCAAGCGGAATGGATGCTGTGATGTTTTTAAGGTTATTTGCGGTTGCACCCACCACTTTCAATTCGCGGTTTTTAACTGGCTTGCGGCGTTCTGGACGGTTTGGGATCTCCATCTTCCCAGAGAGATACTGCCCTGTGAGAGACTTTTTATTGGCCATAATCTGTTTTGGCGTGCCTTGGGCGACGATCTCACCACCGTGAATGCCAGCAGCTGGGCCAATATCAACCACATAATCTGCTGTGAGAACGGCGTCCTCATCATGTTCAACCACGATCACTGTGTTGCCAATGTCGCGAAGATGACGAAGTGTATCGAGCAGGCGTGCATTATCGCGTTGGTGTAGACCAATGGATGGCTCATCCAACACATATAAAACGCCTGTTAAACCTGAACCAATTTGCGAGGCCAAGCGAATTCGTTGGCTTTCACCACCGGATAAAGTGCCTGAATTTCGAGACAGGGTAAGATAATCTAGCCCGACATCATTGAGGAATTTCAAACGCTCGCGGATTTCTTTCAAAATCCGTTCGGCGATTTCCATCTGTTTCGCTGTTAGTTTCTCAGGTAGCGAGTTGAACCAATCACCTGCGCCCCGGATCGACATCTCACTAACATGGCCAATATGTTTGCCATCCAATTTTACAGCCAAGGTTTCAGGCTTTAAGCGATATCCAT
Organism: Rhizobiaceae bacterium; assembly: GCA_017644105.1. Taxonomy (GTDB): domain Bacteria; phylum Pseudomonadota; class Alphaproteobacteria; order Rhizobiales; family Rhizobiaceae; genus Lentilitoribacter. The sequence goes on from JAEPMD010000014.1 coordinate 56,734, forward strand.
TACAAGAAGGGCAGGAGGCTTGGGACATATAACGTTCGATCTCATCGCGCGCCCAATTGCTATCTGTTTCACGCCAGCGACGTTCGAGATTTGGAATGATGCCTTCGAAATTCTTTGATGTCTTATACGAACGCAGACCGTCATCGTAATTGAATTCGATCTTTTCTTTTGTGCCGTTGAGAATTGCATCCTGCGCTTCATCGGTGAGTTCAAACCAGCAATCACCCATGCGGAAGTTAAAGTGCTTTCCAAGTGCTTCTAAAGTTTGCTTATAATAAGGTGAGGATGATTTTGACCAAGGCGCAATGGCACCATCTCGTAAGGTTTTACCTTGATCCGGAACGATCAAGATTGCATCAATTTTCTTTTGGCTGCCAAGACCATCACAGGTTGGGCAAGCACCAAATGGATTGTTAAACGAAAACAGACGAGGTTCGATTTCCGGGATGGTAAAGCCTGAGACAGGGCAAGCGAATTTTTCTGAAAAAACAATGCGCTCATGCGTTTCGTTCTTGGATTTGTTTTTCGATCCTGACGCTGTTTCAACTTCAGGCAAAGGGCGATCGGCAAATTCCGCTACGGCCAAGCCATCTGATAATCTTAGACATGTTTCCAAACTATCGGCCAGACGCGCGGCGCTATCGGGTCTGACGACAACGCGGTCGACCACAACGTCGATATCGTGTTTAAATTTTTTATCGAGTTCGGGGACATCAGCAATCTCATAATATTGGCCATCGACTTTAAGGCGCTGATAGCCCTTCTTCATCAAATCAGCCAATTCCTTGCGATATTCACCTTTGCGGCCTCTGATGAGGGGTGCCAATATATAAAGTCTGGTGCCTTCTTCGATTTCCAAGACACGATCCACCATTTGGCTGACGGTCTGGCTTTCAATAGGAAGACCAGTTGCAGGAGAATAGGGCACGCCCACACGTGCAAATAACAAACGCATATAATCATAGATTTCGGTGACTGTGCCAACAGTTGAACGCGGATTGCGGCTTGTGGTTTTTTGCTCAATGGAAATTGCAGGGGACAGCCCGTCGATCTGATCAACATCCGGTTTTTGCATCATTTCCAAAAACTGGCGCGCATAGGCCGATAAGCTTTCTACATAGCGCCTTTGGCCTTCAGCATAAATGGTATCAAAGGCGAGGGATGATTTCCCAGAACCTGACAATCCGGTCATTACAATGAGCTTATTTCGAGGGAGATCGACATCCACGCCTTTTAAATTGTGCTCACGCGCCCCGCGCACCGAAATCGTCTTTAATTCACTCATGGGAAATCCGAAATTCTACCAATTCAAATAATAAACTGTTTTATACCTATTTACGCATCTGTCGAGCTTTGGATTTTAATCATCAACATTTGATTCGCTCGACGGAGGTTTAATCTTTATATAGAACAAATATAGAACAAACTAGATATTTTTTGTATCTCGATCAAAATTGATTATGTTTCCATTGAACGACATAATTTGTGTGGATTGTCTCAGTGATTGAACATTTATGTGAGACGGGGCCATCAGTCTACGATATGGATGTCCCGCAATTACGTATATCAGAAGGGTAAAGATATGGCAGGTAGTGTTAATAAGGTTATTTTGGTTGGCAATCTTGGTGCTGATCCGGATGTGAAACGGACGCAAGATGGTCGCCCGATTGTTAACCTATCCATTGCTACGTCTGAAAGCTGGCGTGATAAAAACACCGGTGAGCGCCGTGATAAAACTGAATGGCACCGTGTTGTCATTTTTTCAGAAGGGCTTTGCCGTGTTGCAGAGAACTATTTGAAAAAAGGGTCCAAAGTTTATCTTGAAGGTGCGTTGCAAACGCGCAAATGGCAAGATCAGAACGGCCAGGATCGCTATTCAACGGAAGTGGTTTTGCAGGGCTTTAACTCAACTCTGACCATGCTTGACGGTCGCGGTGATAATAATGGCGGCGACAATTTCGGTGGCGGTAGTAGCTTTGGTGGCAATCAAGGCGGCGGCAACTTTGGCGGAAACCAAGGTGGCGGTAATATTGGCGGCCAAGGCGGCGGCAATTTCTCCAATGATATGGATGACGATATCCCGTTTTGATCCTTAGCCTAAAAGGTGTGATATGCGCTTAGCGTTGGTTTTAACAATGTCGGTTTTCATCGCGTCTGCAAGTTTTGCAGGGGAGGCAGATGTAACCGATGTTTCTGTTCAAAAAACTTCGTCAGGCGCTTATCGGTTCAATGTGACGGTTTTGCATGCGGATGCTGGCTGGGATCACTACGCAAACAAGTGGGATGTCGTTGCGCCTAATGGTGATGTAATCGACACACGCATTTTGCATCACCCTCATGACAATGAGCAACCGTTTACACGTTCATTGACCACGGACAAGATCCCGAGCGATCTGACCCATGTGATGCTTCGTGCACATGATAGTGTTCATGAATATGGTGGCGCGGAAATCAAAATAGAGCTTCCGCGCTAAGATACCGATCTGGTTGACTTACCCAGCTAGCCAGGTTGAATTAATTCCATCTATAACAAATTGAACGGATAAAGCTGCGAGGATGAGGCCCAAGAGCCGCGTCAAGATCATCCGACCCGTAGCGCCCAAGAACTGATCCAATCGATCAGCAAGCACCAAAGATCCAAATAAAACGATCGTAGCTAGCAATACGACGCCGATAAGGGCAGAAGTCATCGCAGCGCCTTCAAACGAGCCAGCGAGCAAAATAACGGCAGAGATGGCACCTGGACCGGCAATCAGCGGGATTGCCATCGGAAAAATCGCCACATTGGCGATATGATCCTTCGTTACAGCCGTTTCTGCGCTTTTCTCATGGCGCTCCTGGCGTTTTTCAAACAGCATCTCAAATGAAATCCAGAAAAGAAGCAGGCCACCTGCGATTCGAAAAGCGCCCAGGCTAATACCAAGTAGATTTAGAATTCCCATACCCACAATTGTGAAAACTGTCAGGATGGCGAAAGCGAGCATGCAGGACCGGATGGCGACCTGAAAACGCTCGGTTCTGTTCATATTTGTCGTCAGGCCCAAAAAGATCGCTGCCATGCCTGGTGGATCATACATGACAATCATGGTTGTAAATGCACTAATTAAGATTTCAAAGGACACAGCACCGCACCTTTTAAGTTGTTCAAAACCAACAAAAAACAGCGTTTTTGATCAGTTTTTTTGAGGTTATTAAATTTATTACATTCTTTATGGGCTTATCCCCTGAGAAAATGCAACAGAAATTAGCAAGAATGGCTCATTTAGGCTATAAAAGGTAAGTGATTCCAACCAACGTGATCTGTTACAAATTTGACTGACCAAAACACACCAGACGATAGCGCCCCAGCACCGGGTATTGAGCCAATTTCAATCGTAGAAGAGATGCAGCGCTCTTATCTAGATTACGCTATGAGCGTGATTGTGAGCCGGGCTCTTCCAGATGTTCGCGACGGACTAAAACCCGTGCATAGACGCATCCTTTATGCCATGCATGAGGGCAATTATCATTGGAACCGTAAATATGTGAAATCTTCACGTATTGTCGGTGACGTGATGGGTAAATATCACCCGCATGGTGACCAATCGATCTATGATGCAATGGTGCGTATGGCGCAGGACTGGTCCATGAGCGCAATGCTTGTCGATGGGCAAGGTAATTTTGGTTCAATCGACGGTGATCCACCTGCTGCGATGCGTTATACAGAATCGCGTTTGGCAAAGCTTGCACATGAGCTTTTGGAAGATATCGACAAAGAAACTGTCGATTACCAAGAGACTTACGATAACTCAGGCAAAGAGCCTGTAGTCATCCCGGCGCGTTTTCCAAATCTATTAGTCAATGGTGCCGGCGGTATCGCTGTTGGTATGGCCACAAATATTCCGCCGCATAACCTTGTTGAAGTGATCAATGGCTGTATTGCTGTGATGGAAAATCCGGCAATTGAACTCCCAGAGCTTATGGAGATCGTGCCAGGTCCTGATTTCCCAACGGGTGGTCAGATTCTAGGTCGTTCGGGCATCAAAAGTGCGTTTGAAACAGGTCGCGGCTCCGTTGTGATGCGCGGCAAAACGCATATCGAGGAAATCCGCAACGACCGCCAGGCAATCATCGTGACTGAGGTGCCTTATCAGGTCAACAAAGCTTCAATGATTGAGAAAATGGCTGAATTGGTGCGCGAAAAGCGCATTGAAGGCATTTCTGATCTTCGCGATGAGTCTGATCGTCAGGGTTATCGTGTCGTGATTGAGCTTAAGCGCGATGCTGTTGCCGAAGTCGTGCTCAATCAATTGTTCCGTTACACGCAGCTGCAAACATCATTTGGCGTGAACATGGTGGCGCTGAATGGCGGTAAGCCTGAGCTCCTGAACATGATGGACTTGCTGAAGGCCTTTGTGTCCTTCCGTGAAGAAGTTATTTCTCGTCGCACCAAGTTCTTGCTTCGCAAAGTCCGTGACAGAGCGCATGTCTTGGTTGGTTTGGCGATTTCGGTTGCCAATATTGACGAAATTATCGCGCTTATTCGCAAAGCGCCGGATCCTGCAACTGCGCGTGCGCAATTGATGGAACGTCGTTGGCCTGCCAAGGATGTTGAATCACTGATCTTGCTTATTGATGACCCACGTCATCGCATTAATGAAGATGGCACGTATAACCTGTCTGAAGAACAAGCGCGCGCTATTCTCGAGCTGCGTTTGGCGCGTTTGACAGCGCTCGGTCGTGATGAGATCGGCGATGAGTTGAACACTATTGGTGCTGAGATCAAGGATTATCTTGAAATCTTGAGCTCTCGTGTTCGTATTCAGGGCATTGTTCGTGATGAAATGATTGCAATCCGTGATGAGTTTGGTGTTCCGCGCCGAACTGAGATCATGGAAGGTGGTCCAGACATGGACGACGAAGATCTGATCGCGCGTGAAGATATGGTCGTGACTGTATCTCACGGTGGTTATATCAAGCGTGTGCCGCTTGCCGCTTATCGTGCGCAACGTCGCGGCGGCAAAGGCCGTTCGGGCATGTCGACCAAAGACGAGGATTTCGTCACACGTCTATTCGTCGCCAATACGCATACACCGATGTTGTTCTTCTCATCCCGCGGCATTGTCTACAAAGAAAAAGTCTGGCGATTGCCGATGGGTAGTCCGCAATCTCGCGGTAAAGCTCTGATCAATATGCTGCCACTTGAGCAGGGTGAGCGTATTACTTCGATCATGCCATTGCCGGAAGATGAAGAAAGCTGGACACAGTTGGATGTGATGTTTGCAACCACTGCGGGTACAGTGCGCCGTAATAAATTGTCTGATTTCGTGCAAGTGAACCGCAATGGTAAGATTGCGATGAAGCTCGATGAGGGCGATGAAATTTTGAACGTCGAAACATGTAGCGAATTTGATGATGTCTTGCTGACCACTGCGATGGGTCAGTGTATTCGCTTCCCAGTGACCGATATCCGTGTCTTTGCTGGCCGTAATTCTGTCGGTGTTCGTGGCATTCGTTTGGCGGATAGTGACGATCTCATTTCGATGACGATTTTGGGTCATGTGGATGCTGAGCCTTGGCAGCGCGCCGCTTATATCAAGCGTGCGATGGCCGAGCGTCGTCAGGATGGCGATGAAGCAGAAGAAGTTTCAGCCGATGATAGCGATGAAAATGTCGGTGAGGGCGAGCTTTCTCAAGAGCTTTATGAAGAGATGAAAGCGCGCGAGCAATTCGTCTTAACAGTCAGCGCGAAAGGTTACGGAAAACGTTCCTCATCTTATGAATTCCGAACATCGGGCAGAGGTGGTAAAGGTATCCGCGCAACGGATACTGGCAAGACTGCGTCCATCGGTAAATTGGTTGCAGCGTTCCCGGTTGAAGATGATAATCAGATCATGCTGGTTTCAGATGGTGGTCAGGTTATTCGCGTTCCGGTTGATGGCATTCGCATGGCAGGCCGCGCAACGAAGGGTGTGACGATCTTCTCAACGGCAAAAGATGAGAATGTTGTTTCAGTTGACCGCATCAGCGAACCGAATGATGATAGCGAAGAAGACGTAGATAATCAGGAAAATGCTGAAGCTGGTACTGAAGCAGTTGCCGAAGCCCCAACGTCTGATGAAGGTGAAAAGGGCGAATAGATCGCCCTTGCGGAAAGGCCACATATGAAAAAGGCATTTTTTGCAGGTTCTTTTGATCCCATGACCAATGGTCATTTGGATGTGCTGGTATCGGCATTGCGGATCGCACCAAAACTGATTGTTGGCATTGGCATCAGTGCCAGCAAAAAGTCATTGTTTTCCTTTGAAGAACGCGCGGATATGATCAAGCGCTCGATCCACGAGGTCTTACCAGATCGGGTGGAAGATATTGAAGTTATTTCATTTTCCTCTCTCTTAGTTGAAGTCGCGCATTACCATGGAGCTGATGTGATCATTCGTGGGCTTCGTGATGGCACAGATTTTGACTATGAAATGCAGATGGTCGGGGTGAATGGTGAAATGGCGCCAGATATCCAAACTGTCTTTTTGCCGGCATCTCCAAATGTCAGACATATCACCGCCACATTGGTGCGTCAGATATCGGCAATGGGTGGTGATACGTCACCATTTGTCCCTAAATGCGTTCAAGAGGCTCTTTCAGAGCTTCATAACAAAAGTTAGTTATTGCCATCTTGCCTTTAGACGTGAGGTATGCGAGAGCCTTGCGAGCTAATTATTAGGCTGAATTGAATAAGGATTATTCCCGATATGCGCCGAATTATTATATCTTTCTGTGTTGCGTTTTTTGCAATTTCGACTGCCACCATTGCTCAAGCTGAAGAGTTTTTGACTATTCAGCTCAAATCAGGCGATGTGGTGATTAAGCTTCGTCCAGATGTGGCACCAAAACATGTGGCACAAATCAAAAAGCTGGCTGAAAATGGTGAATATGACAATGTTGCCTTTCACCGTGTGATTGATGGCTTCATGGCACAAACTGGCGATGTGCAGTTCGGCGATATGGAAGATGGTTACAATGCTCGCCGCGCGGGTACCGGTGGATCTTCATTTAGTGATCTGCCAGCTGAGTTTTCTTATGTTCCTTATGATCGCGGCGTTGTGGGTATGGCGCGTTCGCAAAATCCAAATTCAGCCAATTCGCAATTTTTCATTATGTTTCAGGAAGGTTACTTCCTAAATGGCCAATATACTGTTGTTGGTGAAGTGGTTTCCGGCATGGAATATGTCGATGGAATTAAACGTGGCGTGGGACAAAGTGGTTCCGTGCAAGACCCAGATCGCATGATTTCTGTGCGTGTGGGAAAATAATAAAGTTATATAGGAGAGCCTGATGGCCGAAATTAAAGATCCAGAAAATGCCCTAATCATGGAAACAACAAAGGGTAAGGTTGTTATCGAATTGTTCCCTGATTTGGCACCTGGCCATGTTGGTCGTATTAAAGAATTAGCGCGTGAGAACTTCTATGATGGCATCGTATTCCATCGTGTGATCGATGGTTTCATGGCGCAAACTGGTGATCCAACTGGCACTGGCATGGGCGGTTCTGATAAGCCTGACCTTCAAGCTGAATTCTCAAACATGAACCACGGTCGCGGTACTTGTTCAATGGCGCGTGCGCAAAACCCAAATTCTGCCAATTCACAATTCTTCATCTGTTTTGAAGATGCTGGCTTCCTGAACAAACAGTATACTGTTTGGGGCCAAGTGATTGAAGGTATGGAAAATGTTGATCAGATCAAGCGCGGTGAGCCTGTGCAAGATCCTGATTCAATCGTCACAATGCGTGTTGCTGCGGACGTATAATCAGCATTTAAAGGACTTTACGAGCTTATGCGCGTAGACTTATTTGATTTTGAACTGCCGGATGAACGGATTGCCCTTCGTCCGGCAGTTCCGCGTGATGCGGCTAAAATGTTGGTTGTTAAACCATCAAATGATGACGCACAGCAAGCTGATTTTACGGACGCTGGCGTGCTGGATTTGGCAAATTATTTGTCTGAAGGTGATGCAATTGTTTTCAACGACACCAAGGTGATACCGGCTCAGTTTGAGGGCAGACGGATACGCGGGGAAAACGAGATAAAAGTCTCTGCCACACTTCACATGCGCGCCTCTGCCAACGAATGGAAGGCATTCATTCGTCCCGGCAAGCGCATTAAAATTGGTGATCAGATTATTTTTGCAAATGCCGATGGTGATCAATTAGAAGCCGTTGTGAGCAAAAAAAGTGATGGCGGTGAGGTTACGCTGACTTTTTCATATTCAGCGCAGGAGCTGGATGAGAAAGTTGCTGTGATCGGTAAGATCCCATTGCCCCCCTATATCGCGTCAAAACGCGGTGAAGATGCGCAGGACAGCGTTGATTATCAGACCATGTATGCCAAAGATGCCGGCGCAGTTGCGGCGCCAACGGCAGGGTTGCATTTCACAGATCGCATTTTTGATACACTCAAACACAAGGGCGTGAAATGCCATTTTGTAACTCTGCATGTCGGGGCAGGTACGTTTTTACCTGTAAAAGCTGATGATACAGCTGACCACAAAATGCACTCTGAAATTGGATTTGTCAGCGAAGAGATTGCCAATAGTTTGAACGAAACAAAAGCAAAGGGCGGCAAGATCGTCAGCGTGGGGACAACGTCTTTGCGATTGCTTGAAAGCGCGACAAGTGAAGATGGAACTGTCAAACCATGGTCAGGGCCAACTGATATCTTCATTACGCCAGGCTATAAATTCCGTGCAGTGGATATTTTGATGACAAATTTCCATTTGCCAAAATCCACGCTCTTTATGCTGGTTTCAGCATTTTCGGGCTTTGATGTGATGCACAAAGCCTATAAGCATGCCATTGAAAATGAATATAGATTTTACTCCTATGGCGATTCAAGTTTGTTGTTTCGCGCGGGATAATGTGGGGCCAATATGAGCCAGCAATTTGAGTTTAAAGTTTTAGCGAAAGATGGCGCAGCGCGTCGCGGTGAGATCACAATGCCGCGCGGCAATGTGCGCACACCGGCCTTTATGCCCGTTGGGACAGCCGCAACCGTTAAAGCGATGTATATGGATCAAGTGCGCGATCTTGGCGCTGACATCATCTTGGGTAACACATATCATCTCATGCTGCGCCCGGGGCCTGAGCGTATGGCGCGTTTGGGCGGTTTGCATCAATTTGCCCGCTGGGAACGTCCGATTTTAACAGATTCTGGCGGATTTCAGGTCATGTCACTGTCGGGCCTGCGCAAACTCACCGAAAAAGGTGTTGTTTTCCAATCCCATATTGATGGCTCAAAGCATGAGATGTCGCCTGAGCGCTCAATTGAAATTCAAGGTCTATTAGGCTCTGATATTCAAATGCAGTTGGACGAATGTATCGCACTGCCGGCTGAAAAGTCTGAGGTTGAACGCGCGATGGAATTGTCCTTGCGATGGGCCGAACGCTGCAAAATTGCCTTTGGTGAGCAACCTGGGAAAGCTATGTTCGGCATTGTTCAAGGTGGAGATTTTCCCGATCTTCGTGTGAAGTCAGCTGAAGCGCTTAAAGCAATGGACCTTAAAGGCTATGCGATTGGCGGATTGGCCGTTGGTGAGCCACAGGCTGTTATGCTGGAGATGCTAGAAGCAACATGTCCAGTGTTGCCAGCGGAAAAACCTCGTTATCTGATGGGTGTTGGGACACCAGAGGATATACTGCGTTCGGTCGCACGTGGTGTGGATATGTTTGATTGCGTTATGCCAACACGTGCCGGGCGGCATGGCCAAGCCTTCACGCGTTTTGGCAAGATCAATTTCAAAAATGCTCGGCATGCGGAAGATACGCGACCCATTGATGATCAGTCGGACTGCCCAGCAACTTCTGATTATTCGCGCGCTTATTTGCACCATCTTGTGAAATCAGGCGAAGCGCTTGGCGGTATGCTGTTGACTTGGAACAATCTTGCTTATTATCAATATTTGATGGCTGGTATTCGTCAAGCCATCAGTGATGGTTGCTTTGAAGAGTTTGCCCAAAAAACACAGGAAGATTGGGCAAAGGGTGATATCGATCCGATCTGATCTAATCAAGTTTGAACTAATCGCTGGGATTAGTAGTGGTTCATTTTGGAAAGGTGATCTTCCCATTCATAGGATGATTTGACGATTTCTTCGAGATCATCAAATTCGGCGTCCCAATCCGTGAGTGCTTTGATGCGCGTATTATCTGCGGTGATGGAGACAATATCGCCCTCACGACGTGGCGCTTTGCGAATTTCAAACTCTTTGCCAGCCACTTCAACTACGGTTCTAAGCACGTCCATGACCGAGAAACCTTTGCCATATCCGCAATTGGCAACCATTGATCCACCTTCACCGCGCAATTTGTCTAATGCGGCCAGATGCGCGTTGACAAGATCTGTCACATGGATGAAATCTCGAATGCATGTGCCATCGGGTGTATCATAATCTGTGCCAAATACTTCAATATGATCACGTTTTCCCGCAGCGGTTTCACACGCTACTTTGATGAGGCTCATTGCGCCTTTGGTAGATTGACCCGTTCGCCCTTTTGGATCTGCTCCCGCAACATTGAAATATCTCAGTGCGGAATAATTGAAACTTTCGTGCGCGTTTGATGTGTCCAACAACATGCGTTCGGTCATCAATTTGGAATGGCCATAAGGTGATTGTGGACGAAGTGCTATGTCTTCTTTCACCGGTTTTGTGGACATTGGCGTTCCGTAAACCGCAGCGGTTGAAGAAAAGACCATAGCCTCAACGCCACAATCGAGCGCGGTTTGGATCAAGCCGTGCGAATTGACCGTGTTGTTTTTGTAGTAAGATAAGGGATTGGCAATCGATTCCGGTACTGAAATAGAGCCAGCGAAATGCACAATGGCATCGATCTTGTGTTCGCCGATAATCTTGGCGACAGCATCGCGATCGGCAATGTCGACTTGATAAAAAGGAACTTCCTGTGGGATAGCCCAGCGAAATCCGCTTGATAATCTATCCACAATGACCGGTGTTTCCCCACGATCAAGCAAAGCCCACATCATATGGCTTCCAATATAACCGGCACCTCCGGTTATCATAATCGGCATTTTCATGCTCCCCGACTTAGATTACGAACCCCTGCCAATTTACGCGGGAGTTCTAAACGCTGATTTAAAGGCGGAGATTTAATAATCCTATGCTGAACAAGTGGTTAAAATGGTGGCTCAGTTGTGGTTTGTGTTTACGGTTTGAATTACAAGGTTGCTTGTTTGTAGGGATGTGCGTAATACATTTGCTGCCGATATAGTGGGCGGATATAATAGGCGTTTCCAAAAGAAGGTGTTTGCTAGAGTGATTGAAAGCAAAATGATTGATGTCTCAGATGACGAAATTTTAAAAATTTGCCGAGATGCTATCGTCGCAGAAGCCAATGCACTGTTGGATTTCAGCCATAAAATTGATGACAAGATTTTAAAATCGCTTCACCTGATCAAGAATTCTTCAGGTCCGTTGGTTGTTGTTGGTATTGGCAAATCTGGGCTGGTTGCGCGTAAAATTTCGTCTTCATTTTCTTCAATTGGACAACCGTCTTTATTCTTACATGCAGCAGAAGCCAGTCATGGTGATTTGGGTCAGATCAGCAAAGACAGTGTGGTCTTGGCCTTATCGAATTCAGGTGAAACATCTGAGCTATTTCAGGTCATGAGCTTTTGTCTTGAATATGATATTCCTATTATTTCTATCACCGCTAATGATGACAGCACTTTGGCAAAAAGTTCCGAAGTTGCAATTACTTATGGCAAGTTGGAGGAAGTGTGTCCTAATGGATTGGCCCCAACGACCACAACAACATTGAGCCTCGCAATTGGGGATGCATTGGTTGTTGGCCTGATTAATATGATTGGGTCTGAGCCGGAAGATTTTCATAAATATCACCCAGGTGGGAAGCTAGGAGCGAAGTTTGTCAAAGTCGCCGATTTAATGCATGTCGAAGACGCATTGCCGATCGTTAGCCTAGATACACCAATGTCTGATGTCGTGATCACTATTTCAGAAAAATCACTTGGTATGGCAGTTGTCATTGAAGACGGCAAAATTCACGGCGTGATTTCCGATGGTGACTTGCGTCGTAACGCGCAAAACCTTTGGAACTTAAATGCATCGGAAGTGTGTTCGATCAATCCAATCACCATTAGCGCGTCTCAATATGCTACCCAGGCGCTGCAGCTTATGAATATTGGGGAAATTACCTGTTGTGTTGTCGCAAATGACGAAAACGAACTGACCGGCGTCTTACATATTCACGATTGCTTACGTGCAGGAGTGACAGCTTGAAAACGACGATCTTAATTCCGGCGCGCTATGCGTCGACGCGTTACCCTGGCAAGCCACTTGTCGAACTTAAAGGTTCAGACGGGGTTTCCAAGACACTCATCCAACGCTCGTGGGAAACGGCCAAAGCTGTTTCAAATGTCAGCGATGTGTTCGTCGCCACCGATGATGATCGTATCAAAGATCATGTTGAAGCTTTTGGCGGGCAGGTGATTATGACGAGTGAGACTTGCGCCAACGGCACAGAGCGCTGCGCTGATGCGCTGCAATATCTTGATGAAACGCCTGATCTTATCGTCAATTTGCAGGGTGATGCACCCTTAACGCCGCATTGGTTTGTCGAAGATCTAATAGAGAAAATGGCGCAGGATCAGAGTTTTGCAGTCGCGACACCCGTTCTAAGGTGCGATCAGGAAACATTCGATAATTTCAAAAACGACCGTGCAGCCGGCCGAGTGGGTGGCACAACTGCTGTCTTTGATCAAAGTGGTCGCGCGCTTTACTTCTCAAAAGAAGTTATTCCTTTTGTCCCTGAAGGTAAGCCGCATGCGCAGGTTCCTGTGTTCCATCATGTTGGGGTCTATGCTTATCGCCCGGCAGCATTATCTCAATATATGAGCTGGTCCGAAGGTGTATTGGAACGCAATGAAGGTCTTGAACAGCTTAGATTTTTAGAAAATGGCGAGCGTGTTGCTTGTGTTGAGGTTGATGCAAGGGGCCGTGTGTTCTGGGAGCTTAACAATCCCGTTGATGTCGCGCGTATTGAAAGCGTCCTATGAGGAAAGTGTTTTATAAAGGTAAGTCATGACACAATCAGCAAAGCAGTTCAAAGTTGGCGATATTGAATTTGGAAATGGTTTGCCGTTTTCGATTTTGGCAGGCCCTTGCCAAATCGAAGGCTTGGATCATGCGCTTTTAATGGCAGAAAAAATTGCCAAGGCCAGCGAAGAAGCTGGTGTGAAATTCATCTATAAATCAAGCTTTGACAAAGCCAATCGCTCATCAGTCTCGTCGCAAAGAGGGGTGGGGATTGATGAGGGACTTGAAATCCTTGCTAAGGTAAAATCAGAATTTGGTTGCCCGGTAGTGACTGATATTCACGATCAATATCAATGTGCCAAAGTGGCGGAAGTTGCTGATATCCTGCAAATTCCCGCATTTTTATGCCGTCAGACGGATCTTTTGTTAGCGGCGGGCAAAACCGGTGCGGCAATTAACGTCAAAAAGGGTCAATTTCTTGCGCCTTGGGACATGAAGAATGTTGCTGAGAAAATCGCTTCGACTGGCAATGAGCGTATCATGCTCTGCGAGCGTGGCACGAGCTTTGGCTATAACACTTTGGTATCCGATTTTAGAGGCTTGCCGATTATGGCTGAGACTGGATATCCGGTGGTGTTTGATGCGACCCATAGCGTTCAGCAGCCGGGTGGGCTTGGTGCAACGACCGGCGGTGATCGCCGCATGGTCCCGGTTTTGGCAAGGGCTGCAGTTGCGGTTGGCTGTGCAGCGTTATTTATCGAGACTCATCAAGATCCTGACAACGCGCCATCAGATGGCCCCAATATGGTGCCAATTGACGAATTGTCTGGATTGTTAAGTCAGTTGAAGGCGATTGAAGCGGCTGTTTTGGCAAAATAGTCGTGATCTTGCGCATTCCACATTTGACATTCCAATAAATTAGGCATTGACTGGTTAGTAAGCAGTTACTGTTCGCTGGTAGGGCTTTGTTTACTCTGTTGTGAGCATAATACTGTTGCGTAAACTGTGATTAGGTTGGGTTGTGACAAAGGAAATCCAAATCGACCTCGAGCTGCTAAGGCAGACTGAGTTTCAAAATAAGCTTCTGGCTATCGCTTGTAAGGCTGGTGAAGCTATTATGGACGTTTACCACCAATCTGACCCAGATATATCCCTTAAATCAGATAATTCACCTGTGACCAAAGCCGACCTAGCGGCCAATGATATTATTGAAGCGGGATTAGCAGAACTTACGCCGGATGTGTTGGTTGTATCTGAAGAAAACCTATCGCATTTGAAATCTGTTTCATGTGATTCTGTTTATTGGTTGGTGGATCCGCTTGATGGAACGCGCGAATTTATCAAGAGAAATGGCCAGTTTACGGTCAATATCGCATTGATTGTGAAAGGTGAGCCAGCATTTGGTGTGGTTTATGTGCCTGTTCAAGACACTTGCTATTGGGGAGGTGAACATATCGGCGCCTGGCGAAAAGCATCAGGTGAGGTCACTGAAATCAGCGTATCGACCTGCAATATGCCGCCGCGCATTGTCGCAAGCCCGAATTATATTAATGATGAGACCAATGCGTTTTTAAATCATTTCAATGATTACAAAATTCACCATGCAGGAAGTTCAGTTAAAATCTGCATGATTGCTGAAGGTAGTGCCGATTTTTACCCTCGATTCGCTCCAACAAATGAATGGGATACCGCTGCCGCCGATGCGGTTCTGCGCGGAGCGGGGGGTGTTTTGGCCCAATTTGACGGAACACCATTGCGTTATTGCAAAGAGCAGACGCTCAATCCAAATTTCATTGGTGCCAACCGAAAAGATCCAATTTTCCGCAGTGAATAGATAATGCTTCGTCGCTAGAAATTCTTTTTTTCCAACTAAAATTCAATTGGTTATGTCTACCAAAGGTGCGTTTTTCTAAATCAATTCTCGATAATGCTAGAGCAGTGATGTCTTGTATTTCGCGAGATTTACAGCGCGTTAACGAGCTTTGATTTTAAAATTGATACACCATTGATTTGTTTTTTTGTTGCTGTTATGAGTAGGGAAAGATGATTGGAGTTGCCTCAATGTTTCAAATGGATAGTTTTCAGCCAACTGCTGACAATAGTAGAAAATTTAGACAAGCACTTGGCCGTTTTGGAACCGGTGTGACCGTTGTTACGACATCAACTGATGATGGGCCTTTGGGCATGACAGCCAATAGTTTCTCATCTGTCTCAATGGATCCACCACTTGTATTGTGGTCACCATCGAAATTTTCCAAACGCTATCCGCATTTTGAGCGTTCAAGCCATTTCGCCATCCACGTTCTCACCGAAGATCAGGCCGAGATTTGTAATGGTTTTGCAAAATCTTCCAATGCCTTTGACGGCCTAAACTGGCATTATAACGAAACCCGCACACCGCTCATCGATGGATGTTTGGCGCGATTTGAATGCCGTAAGTCGGCTTGTCATGAGGGCGGGGACCACATGATCATGGTTGGTGAAGTTGAACGCGCGGCATTATCTGATGGTTCTCCGCTCATGTTCTTTGGCGGTCAATTGGGTAGCTTTGGATGTTTTGAGCAGGCAAGCTAAGCCTGTTTAACCGCTTCTCCAAAGAAAATGAGCGTGCAGTCTTCGTCGATAACGTGAAACTCTCTCTGACCGTAATCTTGATTAAACGGCGCTCTGACCCGCCCTTGCGGTAGTGTTTCCAACTTTTTGGCTAAGCTCGCATATAATTCATCGATATCCGTCACATCAATGTAAAATGAATTCTCACGATTTGGGTCGTGTAAGTCGATATTTTCATCAACTTCGACAATTCGAATAGCCACTTGATCATGGCGCAAGAAGGCATAATTGTCAGCTTTAAAAGTGCAGTCAAAATTTAGATATTTGCTATAAAAATCAACGGCTTTGTCCAATGACTTTACGGGAACAAATGGCGTGATTTGATGTAAAGTTGGCATGCTGACCTCTATTGTCTGCTTTTGTCGATAATGGCTTTGATGCGTCCGTCGGGCGCAGGATGAGTGGACAACCATTCTGGACTATCTTCACAATCTTCGCATTGCTTGGTCAAGCGCCTTAAAATATTGGCGAGATAGCTCGGATCGCGACCTCCGGCTTTAAGTAAATCGATCGCGAATTCGTCAGATTCAGTTTCAAAATCACGTGACGCGTTGAGCTGGAAAACGAAGGCTGCCTGATTGACAACTTCCTGGCTGAGATCAATGCCGCCACCGCCAATCATTGTGAACATCGCATAAAGCCCCATAGCTTCGTATATCTGACGTAGACTATGTTGATGGCGCACATGGCCGATCTCGTGCGCAAGCACGGCAATGATCTCATCATCATTTTCTGAGAGTTCAATAAATTGATCAGTGGCAATCACAGTTCCGCCGGGGAGGGCAAACGCATTGGCTCCAACGGACCCACCATCTCTGAATAATAATTGCATATTGTCCAGATGCGGATAATTCATACGTTGGGCGAGGGACACTAAGTCTTCAAACTCCCGCGTAATGGCTTGCTGGCGTTCTTCCGGTAAATTGCTTTGCGATAACATGATGCTATCGATGGTTTCTAAAGCTGAGCTATCAATGGTTTGCGCGACGATATCTGGTGTCAGGAAAGCTGCAATTCTTGCACCCACTGGCAAACCATATTTGAAGACGATAAACACCGCCAGAATAGTTGCTATGACGAGAAATATCAGTGGCTTACGCCATTGGTCCAAGCTATTCGATAGCTTTGCAAGCCAGGAAATCTGATGTGCGAATAATGCATCTATGCTGTCATTATCCGGTGTTTCAAACACAACGCCATCGTTAAATGTGATGCGCCTTGGGATAGAGCCTAAACGATCCGTGATATTTTCAACGTCAGCGAGGGTGTAGACTTTATCGAACGCGTCCCCAAATTCCATTGAACCATCAGGTAGGCATTTCATTACGCAATCGGTGCTTTCTGAGTTGATTTTGCTGAAAAGTCTTCCTTTGATTTCATACATGATGGTTCAGCCTAAAGTCCAAAATCAATACCTTCCAAATCCATAAATTCAGATGAGGTAACATTGCCTTCGCTTCGTTCGCGGTCAACAAATTCATCTAAAGACCCATCTGGAAGAATAAAGAAATGCGCCGCAAGATATTTCATTTTCCGCACGTGTGCCCAGGGTGCCATTAGGCCCAGTGTGAGAAGGGTTACGATCAAATTGGAAATGATGATCCACGCATATTCCAACACTTTCACATTGCAGCCGAATTTATGTTTACCATCCAATGTCAGATGATTAATGGCAAGATTAAACGAGCGCACACTGTAGTAGATATACGGCAGAATGAAGGTGAAAAGCATCCCGAGATAAAAAATCACGATAAACGGTAAGATAACGAAAATATTTGCAGGATCTGTCAGCGTTTCTTCGCTAATGGTATCTAATACAGCCAAAATGCCGGTTGTTGCGGCAAAAAAACCGCCAATCACAAGAATTGATCCGATCAAGAGCAACGCTGAAACAAACAGGGCTTTATATAAGGGCTTGAGCGAAAACTGAGTATCGAATTTCGCATCACCAAAACTGTGATTGGAATAAACATATTTGGCTTGTTGTTTTGTCGCGATCGGCAGTAATAAACCGAGCGACAGAAAACCAACAAATGGCAGAATAACCATCGTGAGAAGCGCTTTCCAATATTTACCTTCAAAGCCAAAACGAATGTTCCGGTAGCTTGTCATCCGCGCGTTAAACGATAGCCCCTTGTTGATGAACCACGGTAAAACGATGGCAAAAAGAAGCGCTAATATTCCGGCAATTTCTGGCGCGAGATTGACCGTAACATTATAGGCAACAAATAGCACAAAAACGATGATGCGACCTTTGAGGATCGATACTGGATTGGCGTGATATTCGAAATTGTGACCGGCAATCCAAGTGTTGCCATTGAAATAGCGCTTGCGCCGCACTTTCGCCCAGGCCGAATAAATCCCAAGTGTGATAATGCTCAGCAAAATATTGACAATCCAGATGCCGAAATATTCTTTTGCGGTTCCAGTGAATTTCACATCAAGCACTGGGTTTTGTTCCAGGCTTGTTGTTTCGGATTGAGTCCCCATATTTTGGAAAATTGGTTGATCACTCACGCGTTACGCCCCTCGTGTTAGTTGGATGCGCTTATAGATTGATATCTGAAAGCGAACAACTCCTTAAAGCTTAGATATTGCAATTATCACACGCTTCTTGCTTTGCGAATCAATCCGCCATTACCGAATGAAACGGATAGATTTGTACGAAATGGTTGGAAATCGGGCGGAATTTTAGGGTTATGTTTACGGTAAACCCTCGTATTTTGCCGTGTTGTCAAAAGTCTTGGACGATTTTTACCTGCCGTTAACACGGTATCGGCCACAAGTAGGTGTTTATTTCGATATGTCGTCTTGAAGCGCAAGGTATAAAGAACATATCTATAGATGACGAAAATGAGACCCAGACTATTTTGGGCAGTTAGAAGAACAGGGGCCGAGGATGGCAAATACAGTTGATACAGCAATGGCACTTGTGCCGATGGTCGTTGAGCAAACGAACCGCGGCGAGCGCTCATATGACATTTTTTCAAGATTGCTGAAAGAACGCATCATTTTTATTACAGGCCCAGTCGAAGACCAGATGGCAACATTGGTATGTGCGCAGCTTCTTTTCTTAGAAGCTGAAAACCCGAAAAAGGAAATCGCGCTTTATATCAATTCTCCAGGTGGTGTGGTGACAGCCGGCATGGCGATTTACGATACAATGCAGTTTATTAAACCAGCGGTGTCGACGCTGTGCACGGGTCAAGCTGCATCTATGGGTTCGCTACTATTGTGTGCGGGTCACAAAGATATGCGCTTTGCAACGCCAAATGCACGTATCATGGTGCACCAGCCTTCAGGTGGGTTCCAAGGTCAGGCTTCTGATATTGAGCGTCACGCGCAGGACATTTTGAAAATGAAGCGCCGCTTAAACGAAGTTTATGTTGAGCATACCGGCCAGGATTATGAGACGATCGAACAAACCCTCGATCGTGACCATTTTATGGACGCAGAAGAAGCGCAAGCCTTTGGTTTGGTCGATCGCGTGATCTCATCACGCGCCGCAATGGAAGGTGAAGCTTCAGAAGAATAGGTTGTTTTGACTGAATATTATGGTGTTTCTGTCAAAATTAATAATAAGTATTAAGCTTATTTTGATGGAATCACCCTTAGTCTTGATCAATCTTACAGATGTGATTGCAGTTTTTTCGAAAAAAGGCTTGAATATCTTAGTAATTGCAGATCAGGTTGATTCTGGGCAGGGTACCAGAAACGAGTTTGGTTCTATGTAGGCCGCAATTTAGCGGGAAGGAATACAATATGAGCAAAGTTAGTGGAAGCAATGGTGGTGATTCAAAGAATACGCTTTACTGTTCTTTTTGTGGGAAAAGCCAACACGAGGTTCGCAAACTCATAGCGGGCCCAACTGTTTTCATTTGCGATGAATGTGTTGAGTTATGTACAGACATTATTCGTGAAGAGAACAAGTCTTCAATGGTTAAATCCAGCGAAGGTGTTCCAACTCCGCAAGAAATCATGGACACATTGGATGAATATGTGATCGGTCAATCAAAGGCCAAGCGCGTATTGTCTGTTGCGGTTCACAATCACTATAAACGTCTTTCACATGCAACGAAAAACGGTGGCGACATCGAGTTGGCAAAATCCAACATCTTGCTTGTTGGTCCAACGGGTTGCGGTAAGACATATCTTGCTCAAACACTTGCACGCATCATTGATGTGCCATTTACAATGGCGGATGCGACTACGCTAACTGAAGCGGGTTATGTGGGTGAAGATGTTGAGAACATCATTTTGAAGCTGCTCCAGTCTGCTGACTATAATGTTGAGCGCGCACAACGCGGCATCGTATATATCGATGAGGTGGATAAGATTTCGCGTAAATCTGACAATCCGTCGATTACACGCGATGTGTCGGGTGAGGGCGTACAGCAAGCACTTCTGAAAATTATGGAAGGCACAGTAGCCTCTGTTCCGCCGCAAGGTGGACGTAAACATCCGCAGCAAGAATTCTTGCAGGTTGATACCGTCAATATCCTGTTTATCGTTGGCGGTGCATTTGCCGGTCTTGATAAAGTAATCTCAGCACGCGGTGAAAATACATCCATCGGCTTTGGTGCGAAAGTTGAAGCGCCTGACGAGCGTAGCGTAGGCGCAGTCTTGCAAGATCTTGAGCCAGAAGATTTGGTGAAATTTGGTCTGATCCCAGAATTCATTGGTCGTCTGCCAGTGATTGCGACGTTGGAAGATTTGGACGAAGATGCATTGATCTCAATTCTAAGTCAGCCGAAGAACGCGCTTGTGAAGCAGTATCAGCGTCTGTTTGATATGGAAGATGTTGAATTGACATTCCACGAAGATGCATTGCGTGAAATCGCTAAGAAAGCGATCACACGTAAGACAGGTGCACGTGGTCTGCGCTCGATCATGGAGAAAATTCTTCTTGATACAATGTACGAGCTTCCAGCTCTTGAAGGTGTTCGTGAAGTGGTTATTTCCGACGAAGTTGTTGTTGGAAATGCACGTCCATTATACATCTATTCAGAGCGTAAATCTGAGCATGAGAATGCCTCAGCATAAGAATTCGTCTTAATTGATATTTCAGAAAACCGCTGTGGCAACATGGCGGTTTTTTTGTCTGTACAATGCACTTTGAAATGTGGAAACTAATCAAAGCGCTCGAATCGATACCAATTGGATTTTTGAGGATCAAATTCAATTCTTAACGAAACTTATGACTTGAAACATGTCGGTTTCGTGACTACCTGCGTACCGACTAAGAATAAAGATTTGATTTTATTCGCAGCGAATTTAGCCTCAGACAATATTCGTCTGAGATCCTGTCGAAAGGAATAATAATGACAGAAGACATCAAGGGCGAGGACAACATGGAGAGCACAAACGCATATCCATTGTTACCACTTCGAGACATTGTGGTGTTCCCGCACATGATAGTGCCGCTTTTTGTCGGCCGCGAAAAATCCATCAGCGCCCTGGAAGAGGTGATGGGTTCTGAAAAGCAAATCCTGCTTGCAACGCAAATTGACGCTGGTGAAGATGATCCAGAACCAAATGGTATCTATGAGATCGGCACGATTGCCAATGTGCTTCAGCTTTTGAAATTGCCTGATGGCACTGTGAAAGTGCTGGTAGAAGGTAAATCTCGCGCTGAAATTACTGGCTACACAAAAACTGATGAGCATTTTGAGGTCACAGCTGATGAGCTTGAAGAGCCAGAAGATGACTTAGTTGAAATCGAAGCATTATCTCGTTCTGTGGTGAGTGAGTTTGAGAACTATGTGAAACTCAATAAAAAGATTTCACCTGAAGTCGTGAGCGCAACGGGTCAGATTGATGATTTCTCCAAGCTTGCGGATACAGTTGCATCGCATTTGGCGATCAAGATCCTTGAAAAGCAAGATATGCTGACCACTGTGAGCGTCAAAGAACGTTTGGAAAAATGTCTTGGCTTCATGGAAGGTGAGATCTCTGTTCTCCAGGTGGAAAAACGTATCCGTTCACGCGTGAAGCGCCAGATGGAGAAGACGCAGCGCGAATATTATTTGAATGAGCAAATGAAAGCCATTCAGAAAGAGCTTGGCGAAGGTGAAGAGGGCCGTGATGAGCTTTCTGAACTGGAAGAGCGCGTTGAAAAGACCAAACTTTCTAAAGAAGCCCGTGAAAAGGCTGATGCTGAGGTTAAAAAACTTCGTCAGATGAGCCCAATGTCGGCAGAAGCCACAGTTGTGCGCAATTATCTTGATTGGTTGCTTGGCTTGCCTTGGGGACGGTCATCCCGTGCGAAGGTTGATTTGAACAAAGCAGAAGCGATTTTGGATAATGATCACTTTGGTCTTGATAAGGTCAAAGAGCGCATTATCGAATATCTTGCTGTTCAAACACGTACATCAAAGATCAAAGGTCCAATCTTGTGTCTTGTTGGCCCTCCAGGTGTTGGTAAAACATCTTTGGCTAAATCCATCGCAAAGGCCACAGGCCGCGAATATGTGCGTATGGCCTTGGGCGGGGTACGTGACGAATCTGAGATCCGCGGCCACCGCCGGACATATATTGGCTCAATGCCAGGTAAAATTGTTCAATCAATGAAAAAAGCAAAGAAGAACAATCCGCTCTTCCTGCTCGATGAAATTGATAAGATGGGCATGGACTTCCGTGGTGATCCGTCTTCTGCATTGCTTGAAGTGCTCGATCCTGAGCAAAATTCAACATTTATGGATCATTATCTTGAAGTTGAATACGATCTGTCGAAAACCATGTTCGTGACAACGTCGAACACGCTTAACATTCCTGGGCCATTGATGGACCGCATGGAAATTATCCGTATTGCTGGTTACACGGAAGATGAGAAGCTTGAAATCGCAAAACGTCACTTATTGCCGAAAGCGATTAAAGATAATGCTTTGGAAGAGAAGGAATTCTCATTAACAGACGAGGCGCTTCTTGAAATCGTGCGTGCTTATACACGCGAAGCCGGTGTTCGTAATCTTGAACGTGAGCTTTCCAAGCTGACACGTAAATGCGTGACCGAGATCTTGAAGACAAAAGTCGAGAAAGTTGAAGTCACTGTCGATAATCTTGCTGATTATCTTGGCGTTCCGCGTTTCCGTCATGGAGAAGCTGAAGGTGAAGACCAAATTGGTGTGGTTACTGGTCTTGCTTGGACAGAAGTGGGCGGTGAGTTGCTGACCATTGAAGGGGTGATGTTGCCTGGTAAAGGCGCTATGACGGTCACAGGTAACTTAAAAGATGTGATGAAAGAATCCATCTCTGCCGCTGCATCTTACGTGAAGTCTCGCGCGGTTGATTTTGGTGTGAAACCGCCAGTATTTGAAAAGCGGGATATTCACGTTCACGTACCAGAAGGGGCAACACCTAAAGATGGTCCATCTGCTGGTATTGCCATGGCAACGGCAATTGTTTCTATTATGACCGGCATTCCAGTTCGTAAAGATATCGCGATGACAGGTGAGGTCACCTTGCGTGGTCGCGTTCTGCCTATTGGTGGTCTGAAGGAAAAATTGCTGGCAGCGTTACGTGGCGGGATTAAGACTGTTTTGATCCCAGAAGAGAATGCGAAGGACCTCGCTGACATCCCTGACAACGTCAAAAATGAGATGGATATCATTCCAGTTTCACGTATGGATGAGGTTATCAAACACGCTTTGGTTAAAGCTCCGGTTGCAATTGAGTGGGAAATGCCAAGCGATGATGCACCAGCATTGACCAGCACAAATGATGCCGCAGGCGAGCAAATCGCCCATTAGTGCAATGCACAATAAATGATTAATCGAAAAAGGCCGGATTTCCGGCCTTTTTTTATAAAAAAAACACAAAATAACGTGAAAAACACGCTTATTTATTTTGTAAATTCTTGTGGTGTTAGTCGGAATATATAAACTCACCACATGAATTAACTGAGTCGTCTGATACGATGGAAAGGGATAGTTATGAATAAAAATGAACTTGTGTCAGCAGTTGCTGAAAAAGCGGGTATCGCGAAAACTGAAGCGGCCGCTGCAGTTGAAGCTGTATTCGACACAGTAACAGCAGAACTAAAATCTGGCGGAGATGTTCGTCTTATTGGTTTTGGTAATTTTTCAGTTGGCCACCGTGCTGCTTCAAAGGGTCGTAACCCTTCAACAGGCGCTGAAGTTGATATTCCAGCAAGAAACGTTCCAAAATTCTCTGCTGGTAAAGCATTGAAAGAAGCTGTGAACAGCTAATTTCCTGCATAAAATTTTGAAATTATTATCCGCGAATGGGCTTCTGTTCGCGGATTTTTTTGCGTTCCGTGATGGGGCTTGACATTAGAACAAAAATAAAACATAATGGGTACATAAAGTGAATTGGAGTATATTATGACCTATTTTGTTCGTGACTGTGCAGCTTTTGTTTCGATTACTATGTTTGTCACAAGCCTGTGTGTTTTGTTCACTTCCATCTAACTTATCCACTTTAATTCATTCCGCGTGTCCAAATCTGTGCGCGAGCTATGATTTAGGCTGTGCTTAGCTTCTATTTCTGGCAATATATCCGGGTGGGGATTCTGCAGTATTTGTTGCAGATCAAAATTGACGGATGGGTGAATATTGAAAATGGCGAGTGAGATTGAGAATAAACCGCGGTTTGTGAACCTTCATGTTCATTCTGCTTATTCGCTGCTTGAAGGGGCGTTGCCCGTTAAGACGGTTTTGTCGTCTGCTATTAAAGATAACCAGCCAGCAATAGCTATTACTGACACGAATAATCTATTCAGTGCGCTTGAATTTTCCATCAAAGCGGCAGGTGAGGGAATTCAACCTATAATAGGCTGTCAGCTGAGCATCGATATGGAAGATGCAGGCGATGGCGAGACAAAGGCTGGCCGCGAACATTTACGCGTTTTCCCATCCATTGTTTTGTTGGCATCCACGCAAATTGGCTATCAGAATCTCGTCGAGCTTTTAAGTCGTGCCTATCTAAAAGGGTCAGACGATGAAGCTGTTCACATCAATCTATCTTGGCTTGAAGGTAAGTCTGAAGGATTAATCGCGCTCACCGGCGGACCTTCAGGGCCGATAGATACAGCTGTAGAAAATGGCCGGAAGAATGTTGCAACAGAACGCCTTCAAAAACTGAGCCAATTATTTGCCAACCGGCTTTATGTCGAATTGCAAAGACCACGCGGCTATAACCGCTCACTCGAAGCTCAAATTGTCAATCTGGCCTATGATCTTGAATTGCCAATTGTTGCAACGAATGAATCCTTTTTCCCAAGTGAAGAAGACTTTGATGCGCATGATGCATTAATGGCGGTAGCGAACAACACCGTCGTCTCAGATGAGAACAGGTTTCGTCTCACCGAAGATCATTATCTCAAAACACAAAATCAAATGGTCGATCTCTTCTCCGATTTGCCTGAAGCGATCGAAAACACAATTGAGGTAGCCCAACGTTGTTCAGTTAAACTCGGTTATATCGATCCGATTTTACCGCGATTTACCGGTGATGAGGGCGATCCAGACATGGCGCTCAAAGCGGAAGCCGATGAATTGCGTCGTCAGTCCATAGAGGGATTGAAAGAACGACTTAAAGTGCATGGTACAGCGCTTGAATATTCTGAAAAGGATTATGAAGAACGTCTGACAGTAGAATTGGACATTATCGAAGGGATGAAATTCCCGGGTTACTTCTTGATCGTTGCGGATTTCATCAAATGGGCGAAAGAGCAAGATATTCCGGTTGGTCCAGGTCGTGGTTCAGGTGCGGGGTCTTTGGTAGCCTTTGCGCTTACCATTACTGACGTTGACCCATTGCGTTTTTCGCTTCTGTTTGAACGGTTTTTGAACCCTGAGCGTGTTTCCATGCCCGATTTTGATATTGATTTCTGCCAAGACCGGCGTGAAGAAGTAATTAAATATGTGCAACAGAAATATGGTCGCGAGCAGGTGGCTCAGATCATTACGTTCGGATCTCTCCAAGCGCGCGCCGCTTTGCGCGATGTCGGTCGGGTATTGCAAATGCCTTATGGTCAGGTCGACCGCATTTGTAAACTTGTACCCAATAATCCAGCCAACCCCACACCCCTTCACAAGGCGATCGAAGAAGAACCTAAATTTGCAGAGGCTGTTGATGAAGAACCCATTGTCGGGCGGCTATTGGATATCGCTCAGAAGCTCGAAGGGCTTTATAGGCACGCTTCCACCCACGCAGCAGGCATTGTGATTGGTGATCGCCCGCTTTGGCAATTGGTGCCTATGTATCGCGATCCGCGTTCAGATATGCCAGTGACGCAGTTCAATATGAAATGGGTTGAACAAGCGGGTCTCGTGAAGTTCGACTTTCTGGGTCTTAAAACGTTGACTGTGATTAAAACGGCGGTTGATTTCATCGCTGAAAGCGGCATTGAAGTTGATATCAATACCATTCCGTTTGATGACCAAAAATCCTACGAGATGATGTCTCGCGGGGAAACCGTTGGTGTGTTCCAGGTGGAATCTGCCGGGATGCGTAAAGCGCTGATTGGTATGAAACCTGACCGTATTGAGGATATTATTGCGCTTGTGGCGCTTTATCGTCCGGGTCCGATGGAAAATATCCCGGTTTATAATGCTCGCAAACATGGCGAGGAGGAACTCGCGTCCATTCACCCAAAGATCGATTATCTGATTGAAGAAACTCAAGGGGTGATCGTTTATCAGGAGCAGGTGATGCAAATTGCACAGGTGCTTTCTGGTTACTCGCTGGGTGAAGCGGATTTGTTACGCCGTGCGATGGGTAAAAAGATCCAAGCAGAGATGGATAAGCAGCGCGTACGCTTTGTCGACGGTGCCGTTGAACGCGGCGTATCTAAGCCACAAGCTGATATGATCTTTGATCTCTTGGCGAAATTTGCCAATTACGGCTTTAACAAGTCCCACGCAGCCGCCTATGGCATTGTGTCTTATCAGACTGCTTATTTGAAAGCCCATTATCCGGTTGAGTTTTTAGCGGCTTCCATGACGCTTGATATGGGTAACACTGAAAAGCTCGTGGATTTCCGACAGGATGCACTGCGATTGGGCATCGAAGTGGTTGCACCATCGGTTCAAACCTCCTTCCGACATTTCCAACGCGGTGAAAATAAGATCTTTTATTCGCTTGCTGCCATCAAAGGCGTGGGCGAGGCGGCCGTCGATCATATTGTAGACGTGCGCGGGTCTGAGCCTTTTAAATCTATTGAGGATTTCTGTAAGCGCGTTGATCCGAAAATGGTCAATAAACGCGTGATTGATAGCTTGATTTGTGCGGGTGCTTTTGATTGTTTCGGGCGTGAACGCGCAGAGTTGATTGCAGGACTTGAGCGTATCTTAGGATTCAGCCAAAAGGCTTCCGCTGACCGTGCGTCTGGGCAAAGTGATATCTTCGGTTTGGATACTGATGGTCCCGGCGAGATGATCCAATTCAACAAAGTGACACCATGGTTGCCGGCAGAAAAATTGCAGCGCGAATATCAGGTTTTGGGTTTTTATCTTTCAGCGCATCCTCTTGATTCCTATGGTGAAATTCTCGACAAGAAACGTGTTCAAAAATGGACTGATTTTTCTGTTGCGGTAAAGGCTGGTGCAACAGCAGGGCGTCTTGCTGGCACGGTGACTGGTTTCCAACAGCGAAAGACCCGAACTGGAAACAAGATGGGTATTGTGACCTTTTCCGATAGTACCGGCCAATTTGAAGCGGTATTATTCTCAGAAGCGCTGCAGATGCATCGAGAGCTATTGGAACCGGGTAAATCGCTTATTCTGACGGTGAACGCTGAAGAACGCCCTGAAGGCATTGGCCTTCGTATTCAAAGTGTGACATCACTTGAATATGAGGCGGTGAGCACGCAGAAAACGCTTCGAATTTTCATGCGAGACAGTGTGGCGCTTCCTGCAGTTTCTGCGCATTTAAACACCAAGGGACCGGGGCAGGTTTCATTTATCATGATCAGGGATGATGGAGATCGTGAAATTGAAATTGAACTGCCGAATAAATACAAAATTTCACCGGAAATCGCTGCAGCCATGAAATCCGCACCAGGTGTGTTGGACGTCGATCTCGTTTAGCTTTCGTCTTCTGATGGTTCCGATTTTGGTTGCGGCTTTGGTCGGCTTTTGAAGGTATAGCCGGTCTGCACAATCGTATTGCCAAATTTTGAGCGGACTTTATCGACTGCACCTTCAACATGGGCTCTGCGGGTTGCATCGATATCAATCAAATCATCGGGATCTGCTTGATCAGGTGCGCCGAGATCGCTTACGCCGATCCCCAATAATCGGAAGTTTGTTCCATCAACTTCTGGTCTTAAAAGATCCAATCCTGTTCTGAAGATGCGATCGGCCAACATGGTCGGATCTGCCAAGCGGCGGTTTCTGGTGCGGGATTTAAAGTCGGCTGTTTTGAGCTTTAAAACCACCGTATGTCCTGATGTATCTGACTTTTTAAGCCGATCGGCGACCTTTTCGCTCAAATAGCGAAGTGTTTTGGCAAGCTCGTCAAAATCTGATTTATCATCAAAAAATGTCGTTTCAGATGAGATACTTTTCGCCCCGGAATTTGGTCTAACCGTTCGATCATCATGACCGCGCGAGAGATGAAATAAACGCGAACCCATCGTGCCATATCGGCGAAGGAGCTCATCTTGCTCCATCTTTTGAAGTTGCCCGATCATCGTAATGCCATCTTGGGCTAATCTGGATGCGAAGGCTTTACCCACACCCCAAATTTTTGTAACGGGCATCTCGGCTAATAATCTGAGCGCTTCTTCTTCGCCAATGATAGAAAATCCGCGGGGTTTATTTAGATCAGAGGCGATTTTGGCTAAAAACTTACAATAGGACAGGCCGACTGACACAGTAATGCCGATTTCATTTTCAATTTTATGCGCCAGCCTTGCTAATGTTTGCGCTGGAAATGTGCCATGCAAACGCTCAGTGCCGGATAGATCCAAGAACGCTTCGTCAATAGACAGTGGTTGCACCATGGGGGTCAATTCGAGCATCATTTCGCGAACTTGCTTACCAACTTTGCTATATTTCCTCATGTCGGGGGGCAGGACGACTGCATCGGGACAGGCATCAAGTGCCTTAAACATCGGCATGGCAGAGCGCACACCATGAATTCGCGCCACATAACACGCTGTTGAAACCACACCACGTTTGCCACCACCAATGATCACCGGCTTATCGACCAGATCGGGATTATCTCGCTTTTCAACAGCTGCATAAAAGGCGTCGCAATCGATATGCGCAATGTTGAGTGTCGACAATTCAGAGTGTTTCAACAGACGTGGACTGCCGCAGCTACGGCATCGCGGACGTGTTTGAACAATCGGTTCAAAGCAATCGCGGCAGAATCCGTCTTTGGGGCTGGGTGAGGGCATGTTACGTCGTTTCAATCAGAACAAATGTCGAACAAACCGAATTTAGAGTGTTTTTAACGCGATAACAAGTCACAACATCGGTGAATTGATGCGTTTTGTTTCTAGATTTTGGATTGGATGTGATTTTTAAGATCCGCCCAATTCTCCGCGTCATAGATATAATCATCTAAATCGGGTGCAATTGCTTTGAATTCTTGATTGCCCATAATGCTAATGTGATGCGTATCCGGGGCGTGTTCAGCGACAGAATGATGATTGTAAATCATATCGTCGATAAAAAAGACATGATCATCAACCAAAGCATTGGCGTCTTTAAGAATTGGACCTTTTGCGTCTTCTGTTGCGATCAGCGGGAAGGTGAGATCAAACTGTTCGAGCAATGTCTTCCGTTTTGTGAAATGATGCGGGGGCATCGCCGTTAAAAAGATCACGTCCATATCTTTGCTCAGCTCCTTGAGCACCAGATCCACATCGGGGAGTAACATTTGCCAATTCAGTTGATCAGCAAAGAAATCCTCGATGAGTGAAGAGACTTTTTGGTTTTCAACGGTGTCATTTGTGTTGAGATCGAAAATATTGCCATGCAGGGCGAAGCTATTGGCCCTTAATTCTTTATCCTGAGCCAACAGGAAACTTTGAAATGGCGTGAGAAATTCGAGCACCACCTCATCAATATCGCAAACAATAAGCGGTCTATCAGCGGAGGGAGAAATGATCTCGCGGATCGACTTCATATCAATAGCCTTGCTCAAGATGTCCTCCGAGCTGTCTGAATGCTTGTGCTACATGTTCCGGCTCTTCATTAGATGCTTCGCAATATTTTAAAAGCGTCGGCTCGTGATTGATTAAAAATTCCAACACGCCGGCGAGAAAACCAGGTTGGTTAGCTGCTTCTCTAATCTGCGATGCCTCAAGGCCTGAAAGCCCTAGAAAACGGTTAAAAAGCTCAGGTTCTGAGGCGATCCAGCTTAAAACATCAATCGCAATTGCCTCGGATTTCTCCATCTTTTCAAAACCTTAATTTAATAGATATATTTGTTTTTATAAATTACCATTTTTTCAACTAAATTGGTCTATTGTACAACCCTATTGGGGAAAATTCGGACGCGCTGAGCAATTAAATGACAAAAAAAGTTATGATAGTTGAGGATAATGAGCTCAATATGAAGCTCTTTCGGGATCTCATTGAAGCATCTGGTTATGGCACGATCCAAACTCGCAATGGTTTGGAAGCATTAGACCTTGCTCGAGAACATAAACCAGATTTGATTCTCATGGATATTCAATTGCCGGAAGTTTCGGGCCTTGATGTGACGAAATGGCTGAAAGAAGACGAAGAATTACATTCCATCCCGGTTATTGCGGTCACTGCTTTTGCGATGAAAGGTGACGAAGAACGTATTCGCCAAGGTGGGTGCGAAGCCTATATTTCAAAACCCATTTCAGTGCCCGGATTTTTAGAGACTATTAAGAGTTTTTTGGGACCTAGTGGTTCATAGTGTTGAATGTTGTGTTTGATCGCGTTTTTGAGTGTTGGAGTATTTGTGTAAATGACAGCTAGAGTCCTTGTTGTTGATGATATCCCCGCCAATGTTAAATTGCTGGAAACTCATCTACTTGCCGAATATTTTGAAGTTCTGACCGCTGAAAATGGTATGCAGGCGCTTGAGATTTGTGACAAAACACAGGTCGACCTTATCCTATTGGACATTATGATGCCCGGTATTGACGGGTTTGAAGTCTGTCGACGCCTAAAAGCCAATCCAAAAACAGTCAATATTCCAGTTGTGATGGTGACTGCACTTGATCAACCTGAAGACCGCGTCGAAGGTTTAAAATGTGGTGCAGATGACTTTCTCACTAAGCCAGTGAACAATATGCAATTAATGGCGCGGGTGAAAAGCCTGCTTCGCCTTAAAATGCTGACAGATGAATTGCGAAATCAAGCAGGTGATCGTGTGGCTTTTGATAGCCTGGACGAACAAAAATCGGGGCCGTCTAGCTTGGAAGAGCGCGGATTAACGTTACTGGTTGATGGTCGTGCGAGTTCTCATGAACGTATTTCCAAGTCAATTTTTGAGATTGCTGATATTAATGCGATATCTGATCCCGAGGCAGCTTTATTTGAAGCGGCTGAAACGCCTTATGAACTCATCATAATCAACGACAATATTCCTAGTAGCGATCCGTTACGTTTATGTTCGCAATTGCGTTCACGGGAGGCAACGCGTTTTGTACCGATTTTGATTATGTTGCAGTCTGGCGATGAAAAACAGATCGTTCGTGCTTTGGATATCGGTGTGAACGACTATATTTTGCACCCATTTGACCCAAATGAGTTATATGCGCGTTCTCTCACGCAAATCAAACGTCATCGTTCGAGTGAGAAATTGAAGGCTAGCCTCTCAAAATCGGTCGAACTTGCAGTTGTTGATCCGCTAACAGGCCTTAACAATCGACATTTCCTTGATGCGTATATGGACAAACTTATATCGCGTTCAAAACGCCGGAATACGCCGATCTCAATGCTAATTACAGATATCGACAAATTTAAAAGCGTTAATGACACGTATGGTCATGATGCAGGTGATGAGGCGCTCAAGGAATTTTCCCGTCGCTTAAGAAGCACTGTGCGTGGTGCTGATTTGGCTTGTCGATTTGGTGGTGAGGAATTTATTGTGCTCATGCCGGATACAACGCAAGAAATGGCGCTGCAAGTGGCTGAACGTCTGCGGCAATCGATCGAAGAATTACCTTTTGACATTACCGAAGATGGTCAAAAATTGTCGGTGACGACTTCAGTGGGTGTGACATGTTTCCATCCTGAACTAGATGATAGTAAAAGCTTGCTCAAACGTGCGGATGCCGCACTTTATGAAGCAAAATCTCAGGGTCGAAACCGAGTCGTTTTAAAAGAAGTGGCTTAGCGCATAGCTTCGTTACCATTTATTCTCACACTTTGCGTACGCATTATTGCAACTAAAACGATTGTATAAGTTGAAATGTTCGCGCTATGTTGCAATGCAACGCTTGATTCTTTTCTAAAATTGAGCGATGATCCGCTTAATAGGCGCATGACAATTAGCAGAATTTATAGAGATACCCCATGATGTTCAGGTCCGCCGCATCTCCTGGGTCGTGGGGTGGCCGGTCATTTAACAGCATTCCGTGGCCTCCTCGTACCACTTCTGTTGCACTGATCGGCCCACAAATAAGAACCCGCTTGCATCGCTGCAAGCGGGTTTAACTTTTACGTCAATTAAGTGTTTGAACTACTTAATTTTAGCTTCTTTGAACTCAACGTGCTTACGTGCGATTGGGTCGTATTTTGTTTTGACCATTTTTTCTGTGTAAGTACGGCTGTTCTTTTTGGTTACATAGAAGAAACCAGTGTCAGCAGTTGACTGTAGTTTGATTTTGATCGTTGTTGCCTTGGCCATCTTGGCTACCTTCTTTAAAAAATGAAGCCGCAGATGATCGTTGCAATCTACGGCATGGTTGACGCGAAATTACAAATTAAGCTTCAAAAGTCAAGCCCTTTGGGGAATGAATTTGGTAAAATAGCACTGATTGGCGTTGAATGACATTGACCAGCTGCATCAACTTAGATGCGTTTGATAAAACAGGGAGGTACATCATAGGCAAGCTCTGAAGATTGCTGCATTCTTGCCTGTAGTTCTTTCAAAATCAGGACTGTAATTGCAGGCATCGGATGATCTTCGGGTTTGAAAATGTCCACCCAACGCAAATCAACCAGCTCGTCGCTATCTTTGGCCTGTGACGTGTCGATGTTTAATTCATCACAAAAACCGACGAAGAATCGTGTATCGAATCGTCTTGGTTGCCCGATTGGTGTTATGGCTCGTGCTAAATATCTGAAATTCTGCAGATTAAAGCCGGTGCTGTCACGTAGTTCGATACTGGTTTCTTCTGACAGTTCACGTGCTGCGGCAAGGGCAAGTGCCGTTGCCGTTGATTTGGTAAATCTTTTGGTGGTGTTGCTCAAAAGATGAGTAACCACCTCATCGCGTAGAGGGGTATTAACCGGCAATCGCCAATCATTTCGATCGCGGCGACCACCGGGAAATACATAAAGATCTGGCATGAACACATGTTTGCTGGATCTTTTCCCCATTAAAACACGCGCATTGTCACGATCGACCAGCATTAGGGTTGCCGCGTCTTTGGGGCGCAACGCCTTGGGCTTGTTTGGTTGATTGGTTGACGCGTTCAATGTCGGTGGGTCGGCTTAGTGATCTTTAAGCGCTACGCTGTCGTCATAGTCCGGCTGTTCACCGAAACCATGCATGCGCAGTGCCCATTGAAGACCCACAACAGCACCTTTGATTGGCTGAAGAAGAGCAAGTGATAGAACGACTGTAATTGGGATCCAAATCATCAAATGCTGCCAGCTCGCCATCTTGAACACCATATCCGTCATCATAAAGGCAGCAACAACAATGTGGCCGATAATAAGAATCACTAAGTAAGCAGGCAGGTCATCCGCACGATGATGATGCAATTCTTCACCACAATTGCTGCATTCATGGGTTACTTTAACAAACTTATCAAACAGTTTGCCTTCACCGCAATTTGGACAGCGTGATGCAAATCCGCGTTTCATCGCAAGTTTGGTTGGTCGTTCTTCGGTTTGACCATTATTGTGAAAGACTTCAGTTTCAGTCATTTAATATCTCATTTCCTGCGCCGAGATTTGCGTCCTTTCTTGAAGGACGGGCGGGCAGCTGACCGATTCTTCTTCCCCTTATGGAAAGACCGCGTTCCGGTCGGCATTTTTTCACCTTTACTCAGCATTTCAAATCTTAAAGCCCCGGCAAGTGGAATTGCTTCGGCCAATCTTACGTCTACTTCGTCTCCCAGTCGAAACCCTAGGCCCGTTCTTTCGCCGGTTAGTGCCTGATGTACTTCGTCATAAAAATAATAATCGGTTCCCAATGTTGATATGGGTATAAAACCATCTGCGCCGTATTCTGGCAACGAGACAAAAAGTCCTGATTTGGTCACGCCGGCAATCCGACCACGGAACTCCACACCAATTTTCTCGGCAAGATGATGAGCAATAAGGCGGTCTTGCGTATCGCGTTCGGCACCCGCGGCACGACGTTCAAAGTCTGAAATGTCTTCAGCAATAAGTTCAAGTGCTGCTTCTTCATCAGGTGTAATGCCACCTTCACCCAAACCGTAAGATCCGACAAGTGCACGATGAACAATCAGATCTGCATATCTTCGAATGGGTGACGTGAAATGCGCATATTTGCGTAAATTCAAGCCAAAATGGCCTTGATTTTCAGGATGGTAGATCGCTTGGCTCTGCGAACGCAGCACCATTTCATTGACCATTGTTTCAGTTGGCTTGTCTTTTACATTGGCCAAAATGCCGTTGAAATGGTTGGCGCGCAGATTGCCGCCCTTGGCAAGCGAAATATCCAAGGTTGCCAAAAACTCGCGCAATGCTTCTTGCTTTGAGAGAGAAGGTGCTTCATGCACGCGATATATGAGCATTTGCCGTTTGGTTTCCAAAGCTTCAGCTGCAGCAACATTGGCTTGGATCATGCATTCTTCGATGAGTTTATGCGCATCTAACCGATCTGGCACGTGAATGCGTTCGACCTTGCCCTCATCGTCTAAAATGATGCGGCGTTCGGGAAGATCGAGATCAAGTGGTTGTCTGCGATCTCGACCAATCTTCATGATCTCATAAGTCGCCCATAACGGCTTTAATACGGTTTCAAGGATTTCACCCGCCTGCGCGTCTGGATTGCCATCAATCGCGTCTTGAGCTTGCTCATAGGCCAAACTTGCCGCGCTTCGCATCATAATGCGATGGAAAGAGTGGCTGATTTTGCGACCTTCGGCATTGAAAATGATTTTTGTCGCGAGCGCAGGGCGGTCTACACCTTCTTTGAGTGAGCATAAATCATTGCTGATGCGTTCGGGCAGCATGGGGATGACACGATCTGGAAAATAAACCGAATTCCCTCTGATACGTGCTTCCCGATCCATCGGGCTGTCAGGTCTGACATAATAAGACACATCGGCAATCGCCACATAGAGCACAGCGCCACCTTCATTGGCGGGATTGTCGTCCATATGTGCGTAAACCGCGTCATCATGGTCTTTCGCAGTTGCAGGATCGATGGTGATCAGCGGAATATCGCGCCAATCTTCACGCTTTTTCATGTCTGCTGGTTTAGCTTTTCCAGCCGCATCAATCACTTTTTGTGGGAAGATATGTGGAATACCGCGGTCATGCACTGCGATCATCGTAATGGCTTTTTCTGATGCGATATTGCCAACAACATTGATGATTTTAGCGTGGGGGAGTCCAATGCGATTGCTATGAATGGATTGTACTTCCACCAAGTCACCATTCTTGGCGTCACCCGTCATATCAGGTGCAATCGCATATTCTTTGTTTTTGCGATCAATTGGTAAGACACGTCCGCCGCTATTTGGGCCGTCTTCATGCTCGCGATAAATCCCCATGGTGCTAGATTTTTGACGATCCAGCACCTTCATTACTTTGCCGATATAGGCCGGGCCATCGCGTTTTTCATTGGGGAAAATGCGCGCCAACACTTTATCACCCAGCCCGGCAGTTGGACCAGATGATTTTGAACGCGCACCGCCGGTACGTGATTTTTGCGACATTTGGCGGATCAGCACCGCTGGCGCGGACCCATCTTCATCTCGCCATTGCGTTGGGCGACCGATTAAATCACCATCATTGTCGCGGGATAAAATATCCAGTGTGGAGACGGATGGCATTTTCCCAGGGCGGGAAATTTTCTTACGCGTTCCTGTCAGCAATCCTTCATCTGCCATTTCGCGCAAAATGTCTTTCAACACCGCACGCTCGTCACCTTTGACACCGAAGGCCTTGGCGATTTCGCGTTTGGAGGCAAGATCAGGAAACTCGGATATAAAACGCAAGATCGCCGCTTTTTCAAGCGGCGGCTTACCTTTTTTAACTTTAGAACTATCTGCTAAGTCGTTATTATTTTTATTTTTTTGTCTGTTTGACTTTGAGCGTGCAAACCTTGGCGTCTTTGCCAAATCTATTCCTCAGCTGTTTGTTTTGCAGCGGTTTTCTTCGCTGCGGGTTTCTTAGCTGCTGTCTTCTTTTTCGCAGCTGGTTTTTTCTTTGTCGCGGTTTTTTTCTTGCCTTTAGTGGCAGCCTTTGCGTTGACCAGTTCAATCCCTTGTTCAAGCGTTACGCCTTGAGGATCTGTGCCATTTGGCAAAGTCGCGTTGATTTTTTCCCATTTCACATAGGGGCCATAGCGTCCATCCATCACGGCGATTTTGCCGCCATCTGGATGCTCACCCAATTCTTTAAGTGCGGTAGCAGCTTTTCTTCCACGACCGGGCCCCGCAGCTGCTTTTTCTGCAATCACAGTCACTGCGCGGTTCAAGCCGATGGTGAACACATCTTCGATGGATTCGATATTAGCATACATGCCGTCATGCAAAAGGAATGGACCGTAACGGCCCAAGCCGCTGGAAATCATCTTTCCGCTTTCAGGATGAGGACCGATATCGCGCGGAAGCGAAATCAATGCCATCGCGCGCTCGTAATCGATTGTTTCTGGCGCCCAGCCTTTTGGCAGGCTGGCACGTTTGGCTTCTTTGCCTTCCCCACGCTGAACATAGGGCCCAAAACGTCCCGAACGAAGGGTGATATCTTCGTCGGTATTCGGATCTTTGCCCAGCATTTGCGGTTCATTAGAAACGGCTGCTTGGCTTTCGCCATCCGCATCCTTGGTCAATTGGCGCGTGAATTTACATTCTGGATAGTTTGAGCACCCAACAAAAGCGCCGAAACGACCCAATTTGAGCGATAGATTGCCATCGCCGCATGTCGGGCATTTGCGCGGGTTCATGCCATCGCCACGATCAGGGAAGGCGAGCTCGGCAAGTTCTTCGTTCAGTGCATCAAGCACATTGGTGACACGAAGTTCTTTTGTGCCTTCCACATGTGATTGGAATTCGGTCCAGAATTCACGCAAAACGTCTTTCCACTGCAATTCACCAGCTGAAATGCGATCGAGTTTGTTTTCAAGATCGGCGGTAAACCCGAATTCTACATAACGATCAAAGAAATTGCCAAGGAAGGCAGTCACAAGACGCCCCTTTGGTTCAGGGATCAGTTTGCGTTGTTCGGATTTGACATATTCGCGGTTTGAAAGTGTTGCGAGCGTGGATGCGTATGTTGACGGACGCCCAATGCCCAATTCTTCCATTTTCTTAATAAGCGATGCTTCCGAATAACGTGGCGGCGGCTCAGTAAAGTGCTGTGTGGCATTGATCTTTTCATGCGAAACATCTTCGCCCTGGTTGATCAATGGCAAACGTGCATCATCAGTTTTATCGTCTGATTTTTCATCGCTATCGTCTTTGTGATCGCTATAAGCTGCGATGAAGCCGTCAAAGCGAATGACTGAACCATTGGCACGCAAAGTCGCTGACTGTCCGCCATTGGTCGCAACAATATCAACCGCCGTACGCTCAATTTCAGCAGATGCCATTTGGCTGGCGATCGCACGCTTCCAGATCAGATCATAAAGCTTGAATTGGTCCGCATCGAGGAATTTCTTCACTTCATCTGGCGTACGATCAAAGCTTGTAGGACGAACAGCTTCGTGCGCCTCTTGCGCATTCTTGGCTTTTGTCTCGTAGTGGCGCGCTTTATCCGGGCAATACTTATCGCCAAACTGCGCCTTGATGGCGGTACGTGACGCTTCAATGGCTTCAGGCGCCATTTGTACACCGTCAGTACGCATATAGGTGATGAGACCGGCAGTTTCACCACCAATATCGATGCCTTCATAAAGCTTCTGCGCAACTTGCATGGTGCGTGACGCGTTAAAGCCAAGCTTCGACGACGCTGCCTGTTGGAGCGTTGATGTGGTAAATGGCGGAGAGGGGTTACGGCGTGTCGGTTTGGCTTCAACCTTGCCGACATTAAAGGATGCGCCCTCGAGCATCGCCTTCATTTTGTCAGCCGATTCGGCGTTCTCAATGGATAATTTTTGCAATTTATCACCATCGAAGGCGGTTAAACGCGCGGTAAATTTATCATTACGTGGCGTTGTCAGTTCAGCACCAATTTGCCAATACTCGTCTTTAATAAAACGTTCGATTTCGGTTTCGCGATCACAGATCAGACGCAACGCAACGGATTGCACACGACCAGCTGAACGCGCACCTGGCAGCTTCCGCCACAAAACAGGTGAAAGATTGAAACCAACGAGATAATCGAGCGCACGGCGCGCAAGATAAGCGTCCACTAAAGGAGTATCGATATCGCGCGGATGTGCCATGGCATCAAGGACAGATTTTTTCGTTATCGCATTGAAAACAACGCGTTTTACGTTCTTGCCTTTAAGTGCTTTTTTCTTTTCGAGCACGTCCAAAACATGCCATGAAATCGCTTCTCCCTCGCGATCCGGGTCGGTTGCGAGAAACAGTGTGTCGGCATCTTTCAGCGCGCTCGAAATGTCTTTTAGGCGCTTGTTGGAGGCTGTATCGACTTCCCAAAGCATTGCAAAGTCTTCGTCAGGATTCACCGATCCGTCTTTAGCGGGCAGATCTCTGATGTGACCAAATGATGCCAGAACTGTGTAGTCAGAGCCGAGATATTTGTTAATGGTCTTAGCTTTTGCAGGAGATTCTACGACAACTACATTCATACTTATTTTCGCACTTTACAAATTTTGTGGTTTTCAATGATTTGGCTATGCACATGGACATTGAACAGCATTTGGTCAAGCTTTTTTGAGAATTTCTTGTTCAATATAACGCTCTGCAACCAATAAGAGAAAAGTTAATCATTGCAATTTTAGATTAATAAAGTTAGGGTAATTGTCACAATCTGATCAAACGCGCAAGTGATTTGTATAAGTCCGGTTAAAGGAATTATGAATTGCCAGAAAACGATAAAATCGCCCATTCGCTTGGAGATAATGTCCCCAATCCAAGCCTTAAATATATAAAAGATATGCTGGGGGAGCTTCATACAATTTCAGATGCGGAAGGCGCGGATATGCTGAGCTATCTGATCGAAATGGCATTTATTGAATGCGATGATATTTTATCAAATTCCAGACCCATTAAATTAGGTTTCCAAAATAAGAGACACAAAGCCACCTGAATGGCGCTGCAAACGACCTGCTAAGTCTAGCTCTAATAACACTAAGTAGACAGTTTGTGCTGGATAACCGGTGTGACGGATAATGTCATCAATCTCAACAGGTGTCGCGCTCAACGCGTTTAATATGATCGCGCGGGCATTGTTATCTGGTGGTTCAAAATCGGGGAGATCATCATCGGTTTCTTCTATAATCGTACCGTTGTTTTGTTCTATTCTGGAAATCGGTGCAAGAGCGTCCAAAACATCATCGGGTCCGGTCGTTAAAATCGCTCCCTCCTTAATCAGTTCGTTGGTTCCGCCCGCACGTGGATCAAGTGGAGAGCCCGGGACGGCAAAAACCAATCGTCCAAAATCAGAAGCACGGCGCGCAGATATCAGTGATCCTGATCGCTGTGCCGCTTCAACAACCACCAGCCCCAAAGAAACACCGGCAATTAGCCTATTTCGTCTTGGAAAGTCACGCGCGATGGGTTTCCATCCCAATGGCATTTCGGTAATCGCCAGACCTCTTCCAGCGCAGATCTCATTATAGAGATCGAGATTCTCCGGAGGGTAGGGTTTGTCAATTCCTCCAGCCAATGCAGCAATGGTTCCCATTCCCGCACTCACATTTAAACTTGCATGATGTGCAGCGGCGTCTAAACCCCGAGCTAATCCTGAAATAATTGAATAACCTGATTGCGATATACTCGCAGCAAGCGCCGCAGCAAATTTTCGCCCTGTAATGGATGCATTTCTGGAACCAACAATGCCAACAGAGGGTGGTTGGGCAAGTTTCAAGTTCCCTTTGACTGTAATGAGCGGAGGTGCACCTTCGATCTGCCTGAGTGCAGGTGGATAATCTGGCTCGCCAATGCCAATAAGTTTAGCGCCAAAGCGTTCTATTTGTTCCAGTTCTAATTCGACCTCGGAAAAAGAAGCTATGCGAATTTTTCTGCTTGAACCTCCGCGCTGCGATAATTCTGGCAACATTTCAATAGCGCGTTCTGCCGAACCGCAATTATTGATGAGCTCGCGGAAAGTTGCCGGACCGACATTATCGCTCCGGATCAATCGCAACCATGATAGCCGTTGTCGCTCAGTTAGTTTAACCCCGCGCGACGGCTCATCTATCATGTTTTCTTGCCACCAATCTTGCTTTCATTGCCTGAAAGCAGTCGGCCGATATTTTCGTGGTGCTTGGCGATGGCAATTATCGACATAATGCCAAAGAGGATGGCCAAGTTTGCATATCCCAAAAAGTATAATGCAATTGGCACTATTGTGAGCGCGCATAAGGCGGCGAGCGAGGAATATTTAAAGATGAATGCGACAGAGAGCCATACGACTGCAAAAACCAGAACCGCCATTGGAGCCAAGCCCAAAAGCACACCTATATAGGTTGCCACGCCTTTGCCACCTTTAAATTTAAGCCAGATCGGAAATAGGTGCCCTAAAAATGCGCATAGACCCGCAAGCATTCCTGCTCCAAGGCCAAAATTCTGAGCAATGACTACTGCAATTGTGCCTTTCAGGAGATCCGCAAGCAAAACGCCAGCTGCAACTTTTTTATTGCCCGTGCGTAAAACATTGGTGGCGCCGATATTACCGGAACCAATATTGCGGACATCACCAAGGCCTGCAAACTTGGTAATGACCAGGCCAAACGGGATCGAGCCAAGCAGATATCCAAACAGTGATGCAAGGAGAAGAACTAATGGTGTTTGCGAAGTAAATATATCGGTCATTTGAGCAATCAATCAGTTTAAATGCACGCATACACCCCTAATAGTTGTATAACGTGATTATTCGTCAGAGTAAATAGTCTGACCGTTTACGATAGTCGCAAGCACTTTGCCGGTAAAGCGCGCATCTTCAAAAGCACTGTTTTTAGATTTCGAAACAATCTCATCCTTATAATGCACCCATGGCATTTCAGGATCAAACAACGTGATATCTGCGGATGCGCCGACACGCAATGAACCTGCATCAAGTCCATAAAGTTCAGCTGGTTTAGTGGATAACACTTCAATTAACCGCATCAAGCTGATCTGATCTGCATGATAGAGTCGCAAAGCAGCTGAGAACATTGTTTCCAGACCAATTGCACCTTCTGCTGCGTGTGGGAAGGGCAGACGTTTGGTGTCAACATCCTGCGGGTCGTGTGATGAACAAATCACGTCAATTGTTCCGTCGGCCAGTGCTTGGACCATTGCTAAACGCTCTTCTTCGCTTCGCAAAGGCGGTGAAAGCTTGAAGAATGTCCGATATTCGCCGATATCAACTTCGTTCAATGTCAGGTTATTGATCGAAATACCCGCGCTCACATTAAGGTTCTTGTCTTTGGCGCGGCGAATAACCTTCGATGATTGCGGCACTGAAATCTTCGCGGCGTGGTAATTTGCGCCGGTGAGTTCTGCTAAACGGACATCTCGCTCTAGTGGGATGATCTCCGCCTCTTTTGGAATGCCGGAAAATCCGAGCCAACTCGCAAGAAGACCCTCATTCATCATGCCGCCAGCGGCTAGATCTTCATCTTGAGTCTCGCATGCGATCAACGCGCCAAAATCACGCGCATAGGTCATGGCACGTCTGATCACTGCTGCATTGCGGAGCGTTTTACGGCCATCGGTAATACAAGCAGCACCAGCTTCCATCATCAAGCCAAATTCAGTCATCTCATTACCATTTAGCCCTTTGGTCATGGCAGAGGCCGGATGAACATGAATATCGGTGGTATCGCGCGCGGTGCGCTGGATAAACTGCAAAAGTGCAACATCATCAATGACCGGATTGGTGTCCGGCATCGTGACAATCGATGTAATACCACCTTTTGCGGCGGCTTTACCGGCTGAAGCAATGGTTTCGCGATATTCGCTGCCAGGTTCACCAATGAATACGCGTGTATCGACGAGACCGGGAACGGCAATCTGGCCTTTGCAATTGATGACTTCGGCACCTTCTGGCGTTCCTT
The DNA here is from genome assembly GCA_017644105.1 of Rhizobiaceae bacterium. Taxonomy (GTDB): domain Bacteria; phylum Pseudomonadota; class Alphaproteobacteria; order Rhizobiales; family Rhizobiaceae; genus Lentilitoribacter. The sequence continues at coordinate 98,884 of JAEPMD010000014.1, forward strand.
GATTAGCAGCGTTTTGACCGATGGCTGCGATTTTGCCGTTTTCGATGATAATTGAGCCTGTTTCATCCATCTGCTGTGATGGATCTACAATTCTGAGGTTTTCTAATACGCGTGTGGTCATGTTAGTTTCTCCCACTCGCAAGCATCAATGTCTCCATCACCGCCATTCGGACAGCTACGCCCATTTCGACCTGTTGTTCGATCACACTTTGCGGACCATCGGCAATTTCTGAGGCTATTTCCACACCTCTGTTCATTGGGCCGGGATGCATCACAAGTGCATCATCTTTCGCATATGAGAGTTTTTCAGCATCTAATCCGAAGAAACGGAAATATTCACGCACTGACGGAACAAAAGCGCCTTCCATGCGTTCACGCTGCAAACGCAGCATCATCACAACATCGACGTCTTTAAGGCCTTCTTTCATAGAGCTGTAGACTTCGGCACCCATTTGCTCAATTCCGGTGGGCAGGAGCGTTCGCGGTGCGATCACCCTTACGCGTGCTCCCAAAGCGTTGAGCAACAATATGTTGGAGCGCGCGACACGTGAATGGAGCACATCACCACAAATGGCGACGGTTAAGCGTCCAACTTTGCCTTTCATGCGGCGAATAGTCAGTGCATCAAGCAGCGCTTGGGTTGGATGTTCGTGGGCGCCATCCCCTGCATTAATCACCGCACAGCCAACTTTTTGCGCCAAAAGCGCCACTGCACCGGCCGATGAGTGCCGCACAACCAGCATGTCTGGATGCATGGCATTAAGGGTCATTGCCGTATCGACCAGCGTTTCACCTTTTTTGACGGATGAATTGCCGACGGACATGTTCATGACGTCTGCGCCAAGTCGCTTGCCGGCAAGCTCAAATGAGGCTTGGGTCCGGGTGGAGGCTTCGAAAAAGAGATTGATCTGCGTTAAGCCGCGAAGTGTCGAGGTTTTCTTTTCACGTTGCAAAGACAGCTTGACCGCTTCTTCGGCCTTGTCCAATAAATAGAAAATGTCTGGCTCCGACAAGCCTTTTATACCCAGCAGGTGACGGTGCGGAAATGACATGATTGCACTCTCTATCTCGTGGAATTTCGCATTCTATAGAAAGCTTTCGGTGAAAGGGCAACTCAAATGGGGTGACATTTGTGTGCTGTCCCCATACAAATTGTAGGAATATTTTGATTCCGGAAAGTCAAATTCTATGGCGCAAGCTAAAATTGATCCATTGACGTTGAACGTCAACACTTTTCAAGCCGATCCATTATTGCGCGATATTGCCGGTCAAATGCCACGTGCAGCCCAGGCACAATTTTCTCTTTTAGGACAATATGCCGGATCGCATGAAGCGGATGAACTTGCGCGCCTAGCCAATGAGATAAAGCCGCAGCTGCGCACGAGCGACACTTTTGGTGACCAATTAAACCAGGTTGAATATCATCCGGCATGGCATGCGCTTCAGCGAAAAGCAGTAAGTTATGATCTTCATGCGTCCGTTTGGGATGATGCGCAGCGCAGAACGGCTGGCTATGGCCATCAGATGCGCACGATGAGCTTATACTTATCCTCTGGACTGGAGGCGGGTCATTTAACCCAATCAACAACGACGCATGCGTCGTTGGCACTGATTTTATCCAATCCAGCACTTCGTCGAGATTGGTCCGGCAAATTGTTATCGCGCATGTATGATAGTACCGATACGGCGCCGGCGAAAAAGAATGGTTTGTTGATCGGTTGGGCTGTGAGTGAGCGCAAAAGCGGTGGTTCCATTGAACAGATTGATGCATCTGCTGTTAAGGTAAGTGAGGGTTTATTTCGCATATCTGGCGAAAAATGGCATGTGTCTGCGCCGATGAGTGATGCATTTATTGTCTTGGCGCAAACAAATGCTGGTGTGAGCTGTTTTTTGGTGCCGCGATTATTGCAGGACAATTCTCAGAACAATATTGAGATATTGCGGTTGCGCGAACAGGTGGGTTACCACTCAAATCCGCAAGCCGAGATGAAATTTCATAATGCTTTCGGGTTTTTGCTTGGCAATGAAGGCGATGGCATGCGCACCGTATTGGACGCCATTACCCTCATTCGGCATGATATTTCCGTCATATCCGCTGGATTGATGCGGTCCAGTTTGGCCAAAGCGGTTCATTACTGGCGTCAGAACCCTCAACATCTGTCGGATGATATTGCGCCGCGTGTGCTGGCGGATATGGCGCTTGATGTGGCTGGTGCGACAGCCTTGATGATGCGGATTGCGCGCGCATACGACAATGCTGCCAAATCTCCCGAGGATGCAGCCTATGCAAGGCTGATGACGCCGGTTGCAAAATATTGGGTGTGTAAAACATCGCCAACATTGATTTCAGAAACTATGGAAAGCGTCGGATCAGCTGCGTTTGCATCCGGCTCGAGCTTGGGGCGCAACCATCGTGATGCGATTACCAATCTAATTTATGAAACGGGCAGCGACCTCATGTCGAAAGATGTGCTTCGCGTATTAAAACATGGTCGCGATCTTTTTGATTCTGTTGTGCGTGATGTCACAACGGATCTTGGCAATGTCAGCGAAAAAACCCATCAGGTGCTCAATGCGTGCATGCTGGTTTGTGAAAATGATGCTGGCATGTCGCGGATGCTGACAGAGCAGCTTGCGCTTTCAGGGGCCGCATCTGAATTGAAGCGCATTGGGGCAGGGCCCATTGCGGAAGCCTTTACTGAGACTCGGCTTGGCGGAGCCTGGCGTTCAAGCTACGGCATGTTGGATGGTCGCTTTGATGCGCACCGTATTTTGGAGCTGCTATATCCGCAAAACCGCTAGCGGATTTTATATCCATGCATGTAATTTTTCCATCGTGATTAGAACGAGCGGGATGGTGAAGAATGATGCAACAACCTGCAATGATGCTATAGAAGCGTAGAGCGGTGCATCTCCCCCCATTTTCTGTGCCAAAACATAACCGTTATTTGCCGTTGGCACTGAGCAAGCAATGGTGAAGAGCGTGAGTTCCGTCAATGCAAAGTCAAAGAACGTTCCGATAATGAGCGCCATTACGGGAAGCACGAGTAGCTTCACGCAAACGGCAAATATGGTGAGAAGGTTAGGGTGTGTGATCATATATATGCTCAAGCCCGCGCCAATCATCAATAGACCCATGCCAAGGGAAGCGCGTGCAATAAAGTCGATGCTTTGCTCGATCGGCGGATAAAGCTTTATGCCCAGAGCCTGGAACAATATTGCAAAGATGGCCGCTATAATGATGGGATTGGTGAACATCTTTTTAGCAAAAGACGTCAATGAGTGGCGGGTATCATCGAAAGCCACCATGACGGCGACATTGACGAAGTTGATCGGCAAGATAATGACCAACATGATCACGGCTACAAATGTCAGACCTTCATTGCCAAACATTTTTTCCGCAATGGCAAGCGCCATGAAACCATGCCAACGTGTTGTGGTTTGAAAAACCGACGTAAATTGTGGCTTGCTGACATTTTTTCGTTTGAAATATGGCCACAAAATCAGGATCAACACCGGAATAGAGCCAAATGCCAAAATGCTTGCCAGCATGATTTGATCAACGGGCAGGGTGGCGAAATCTGCTGTGACAATCGAATGGAATATCAAGCCTGGGAATAAGACGTAAAAGCCGAAATTATTGAAATGAGGCCAGAAATCAGGCGAAATCAGGCGTGAATTTTTGAGCGCGACACCAAAAGCGACGATCAAAAATACGGGTAAAATGGATTCAAAAATTATCAGCATTTTTTAATGCCTTCACGTTGGAGAGGGAAACATGGATAGGAGTGCTGTTGGGCTGAGTCAATCTAATATTTAGCCAACAAATCGGGATTTGATCTTCTGCGTTAACCTTAACAAATGGTTTACATTGCGCGAAGGGCTGTTTTTGACATAGATTTCGTGTAAGGATAGGGCAGGCTGTCAAAGCCATAAAAATACATGTAAGGGTTGTGCGTTGAGATATTTGATCATTTTTTGGGGAATTCCCGTAGGCTTGCTATCACTTTGGCACGTGCTTTCAATGAATGATCTAAACTTTGGTTTGTTCTTTTTATCCCGCGAATTTAACGACACATATTTTGGTATTTACAGCCAGATAACGGGGGTAGAGGTAGATGCCATTCGTACTTCGTTGCCGCGAATCTTGTTGATCGACACTGTTTTCGTGTTCGCGGTTGTGTATTTCAAACCCTTTAGTCGACTGCGCAATTGGTGGAAAAACTATCGGACGTCAAAACTGGCGCCGATTGAAGAGCCTCATCAATCACCATATCAAGTTCTTGAAACTGCTCAAGACGCTGTATTCTCACCAGTGAGTGAAAATAACCTATCAAGAGCGCCTTGAAGTATAAAAGCAGCAGCGGCTGAATCGATGCGCTCTTTGCGCTTGTTGCGCGACACATCCATGCCAATCAAAGCCCGTTCCGCAGCAACGGTTGATAATCGTTCATCCCAGAACACGAATGGGATATCGGTCAATTTGCTTATGTTCGAAACAAAGGCTTTTGTCGCCTGAACGCGAGGACCTTGGGTTCCGTCCATATTCGATGGTAGGCCGATTATGGCCACACCGACATTTTCTGCTGCCATCACTTCAATTAATTCTTCAGCGTCTAATTTGAATTTGCGGCGCTTTATGACAGGACGGGGATTGGCAAAGCTCATGCCGAGATCAGAAATGGCAATCCCAATGGTTTTGGTGCCTAAATCGAGACCAATAAGGGTCTGTCCCTTTTCCAAATGATTGGAAACATCTTCAATTTCGATAATTGCCATGGTGAT